>DASZFS010000557.1:0-4545 GCA_035939575.1 Vicinamibacterales bacterium
CTGGTTCCCAGCCAGATGTGCAGCCGACGCGACGTGGATTTCAGCCACCGGACGGTCTTGCCGTCGGACGGCTCGCCGGCGTCCCAGGTGTCGTAGAACAAATAGGATCCCGTCGGCATGAGTTCGGGAAAAAGGACGAACTGTGCGCCCTTCGCCGCCGCCTCGTCTGCAAATGCCGTGGCGCGTTTCAGGTTCCCGTCGATGTCATGGTCGCCCGACTGCATCTGGACGACCGCAATTCTCAACGTGCTCGTGCCGGCCCTGCCGGCCTTGCTGTGCAACAACGTTCCGGATGCGCCCAGAAGCAGGGCTGCGACAATGCACGTCCGCGATATTGGCTTCACCCAAGTCCCCCTTGAATGGACCAAGATTTTCGACGGCTAGACGTTGGATCTGGTTAGGTGAACGGAGGACAAGTCACGTCTGATCACCGCACTCTTACGTCAGGTTCGACGGACATCCCGGGGCGCAGCAGGTGCTCCGGATCCTGCCCTCGTTCGAACACGATTTTCACCGGAATGCGCTGCACGACCTTGACGTAGTTTCCGGTCGCATTTTCGGGAGGCAGCAGGCTGTAACGGGCCCCGCTGGCGCCGGCGATATTCAACACGTGTCCGTCGTATGTTCGGCGGTAAGTATCCACATACACGCGCACAGACTGTTCCGGGCGCATGAAGGTCAACTGTGTCTCCTTGAAATTGGCAGTGACCCAAATGTTCTGGCCGTCGAGCGGTACGATCGTCATCAATTGCTGGCCGGGCGTCACGTTCTGGCCGGGGTGCACGGAGCGCTGTCCGACGATGCCGGCGACGGGGGAGAGGATGGTGGTGTACTCGACATTCAGTTGCGCCTGCTGCAGGGTCGCTGCGGCACGTTCGGCTTCCGCGTCGGCTGCCCGGGCTCGCGAACGCTGCACGGAAATCTGCTGCGGCTGGGTCTGTGCATACTGCAATTGCGCTTGCGACTGCGACAACCTTGATCTGGCCTGCGTGACAAGCTGCTCGGCCGCCGCCGCGGATGCACGCGCTGCCTCGACGGCAGCGGCCGTCGCCCGTTGACTGTTCACCGCTTGCGTATACTGCTGTTTCGGAATTTCGTCGCGGTCCGCGAGCGGCTTGTAGCGGCTCACATCGTCCTGAGCCTTCAAGTCGTTGGCTTCTGCTTCCCGCAGCGTGGCCTGCGCGCCCTCGGAGCTTCGTTGTGCCGCCAGCAGACCGGCCTCTGCGTTACGGATGTCGGCTTGGGCGCTTGAGAGCTGGCTCGACGTGCTGACGGATGTGATGGGCACGTTGGTCTGCAGGGCGGCGGCGCTCGCCTGGTCGTTCGCCAGGGTGGCCTTCGCATTGGCGACGGCGACCTCGTAGTCCTTTCGATCCAGCTGCACGAGCACGGTGCCAGCTTCGACAAACTGGTTGTTATCGACCAGGACACGCGTCACATAGCCGGGTACGCGAGCGCTCACCGGAAAAATATAGCCGTCGATCTGAGCGTCATCGGTCGACTCCCAGGCCGCGTAGCGTTGGTACGAAACGATCGCGGCCACGACGAGAGCTGCACCGATGACTACTGAGAGGACGACCCGCCGGCGTCGTTTGTCGCGGCGCGATGGTCGCGGTTGCAGGCCTGCAGGGGTTGGGGAGAGTCCTTCATCGGCCCGCGTTTCCGCGGGTGCTGCGGCGGGTGCACCTTCCACGGCTATTGCCTCCCCAACAGGTATGTCACGCCAGAGCGCTCGGCGACGCCCAGCGTCTGCGCGAACGAGATCTTGGCGAGGTTGAACGCGTAGAGGCTCGCGATGTAGGACTGGTTGGCAGCCGCCACCGATTCCTGAGCCTGCACGACCTCGAGGTTGTTGGCGACGCCCGCCGACAGGCGGTCCTGCGCCTGGACGACCGTCTCGTTCGAGAGGTCCATGTTGCTCTGCGCCACCGCCACCAGCTCGGAGAACGATCGCAAATTGTAGAGCGCCGTGCGCACCTGGTCATCGATTCGGCCGCCGAGGTCGGCGAGCTCGGCTCGGCGCTGCTCCAGCGCGGACTCTGCCTGGAGTTTGTCGGCGCGCACACGACTGCCTTGAAAGATCGGAATGTTGAGGGCGACGCTCACGGAGTAACTGGGGTGCGCGGCTCCGAAATTCGGACTGCCGATTGCCCCGTAGTCTGCAGCCATCGAGCCCGACGGATAAACTTCGGCCGTCGCAGCGTCGAGAGCCAGCTCCGCGGCACGGACCTGCCGCTGAGCCGCCTGATAATCGGGCCGTGTGGCGAACGCCTGCGCCAGCGCCTGATTGACACCGACCTCGTCCAGCGGTCGATATGGCACCGCGTCGGTCAGGCGGAAGTCCTGCCCGTTTGGCAGCCCGATCACCCGGGCGAGACCCAGCTTGTCGATATTCAGCTGATTTTCAGCGGCGATCAGACGTTGCTGCTGCGTTTGCAACTCGACGCGCGCGCGCAGGACGTCGATCCGGGCGATGACACCCTGCGCGTTCTTGTCAACGTCCTGATCGTACAGGGTCTGCGCCGTCCGGACCTGCGCGCGGGCGGATTCGACCGCGGCCGCGTCGGAAATCACGAGCAAGTACTCGTTGCCGGTGGTGAACACCACGAGGTCGCGGTCGCTCTGGTACGTCAGGACGGAGGCGCGTTCCGACTCGCCTGATGATTTCAGGCCTTGTAGGTCCGACCAGTTGAATAGCTCCTGGGTCACGTACAGACGCGCGTCCGTCACGTTGAACGGGCCGACAACAGGCGAAATCGGAACACCCGGGATGGAGATGCGGAACCCCAATGCCTGCAAGTTGATCTGATTGGCGGCGTCGCTGACGCGTCCGGACACGTTTGCCAGCAACGCGTTCAGGCTTCGCAGACGAGCGGCGTGCGCGGCACGCGTGTTCTCGCGGCCCTCGATTGCACCCAGGTTGTATCGCAGCGCGCGTTCGAACGCGTCGGACAGCGAGAGGTCGAGGAGGGTTCCGGTGGCCTGACCGGTGGGCACGCTGCCCGCAAAGGGATTGGGTGGCTGTGCCTCGCCAAGACCGGGCATGGCCAGAATGGCCACAACGATCACGCCACGAAACACGACAAGCCGCGGAGCCTCTCCATCGCCAGCCATCTGTCCTCCTCGAGCCAGGTCGGGGCGTCGCCGCGCCCGCGCGGTGGCGCGCCTAGCGTTTCGCCGCGAGTGCGGCGTCGGGTCCGGGTCGATCTCCTCGCGCAGCGGCGAACCGCGCCATGGCGTCGAGGATGACCGTGACCGCCACGTCCTCGCCCATCGCCGAATTGACCATCAGATGAAACCGATCTCTCGCCGGCCACTCGACCTTGAAGTACTGCTTGATGAACGTGGCGCGATCACGGTCGACCGTTTCGGCAAGCTCAATCGCTTCTTCTTTGCTCTTGCCGCCCGATTGCAGCCGCCGAACCCGTTCTTCGAGCGGTGCATAGACGAATACGTGGAACACCTCTGATAGCCCCGACAGGTAGTACGAGGATCCTCTGCCCACGATGACGCAATTGCCCGCTTGAACGATCTCGGGCAGCAGCTTCTGGACAACCTCCCGAACACACTCGGTATCCACCAGATTCAAACGCGGAGCGTTCAGACTGCCTTCAAAGCTGCCCTTCATGAAGGCCTTCAGCAGCCGGTAGTAGGCGGGGTCCCGCTTCTCCTCGCGCTCCTCGACGGCTTGGCATTCACAACCGAGCCGCCTGGCGATTTCCTCGGTCAACAGCTGATCCCACACCTTCCAACCGAGCCGCGTCCCAAGTTTGGCGGCAATCACCCCGCCGCCGCTTCCGTATTCCCTCTCCAACGTCAGAACGTTAAATCCCATATATCCTCTCGACCAGACTCCACGGCGGATGAATTGCCGTGGCCCGCGCCGCGCTGACCCTATTCCAGGGCGGGCGGACGCCCCCCTCCCACCTGATTCTTTCTCAATGTGAACGACAACAGAAACATGATCGCGGCTACGGCGCACAGCACCCAGAACATGTCGATATAGGCCAACGTTGTGGCCTGAGCGATTATCCCGTTGTACAGGCGCGAATATGCTTGAACGGTCGCTCTCGATGGGTCAAGACCTGATGTGGCCAGGCGTCTGGAGAGCGCGTCCGCCGCTTGCGTGAATTGCGGCTGGCCCAGCGTCGTATGCGCGACCAGCTGAACCTGGCGGAACTGCGCGCGTCGCGCGATCACCGTGGTGACCAGAGAGGTCCCGATGCTGGCGCCGATATTCCGCATGAAATTCACAAGACCGGCAACAGTGCCGCTCTTCTCCGGAGGCATTCCGACGTACGACACAAGGTTGATGGGTACGAACAGGAAGCCGAGGCCAAACACCTGCACCACTCGCAGAAAAGCAGCTTCCTGAAAGCTGATCTGCAGATTGAGCGTCTGAGTGGAGTAGAACATCGCGACCGACAGTGTCAGCCAGCCGAAAGCAATGATGTAGCGGGCCTGGACGCGGGAGGACAGCGTTCCGACGATCGGCATCATGAAGAGCAGGAGAAGGCCTCCGCCGGAGAGCACGAGGCCGGCTGA
>DASZFS010000558.1:0-2044 GCA_035939575.1 Vicinamibacterales bacterium
CAGCCACTTGTCGGCTTCGTCCAAGTCACGAAAGACCTCGACCGCCCGCGTCGTCGACCGTGTGAGTGCTGTGTAGGTGCAGAGCTTGCTATAGAGGATCGGCTTGTTCGCCAGGAGTGCGACGGGGCCACGCGGTCCCTCACCCTCACGTGTGGCGGCCTGAGCCACAATGTGCTGAAGGTCTTCCATGGTCGGGTATCCGACGACGTGACGCAGATCGTAGAGGACGCCGTAGGCCCACGTGTCTTCGCTACGGAGCCGCTCCATGATGACCAGAATATCGTCCAGTTGAAACGCACCGCTGATCGTCACCACGACACGTCGGCGGGCGTCATCGCGCTCGTAGCGGACCGGCATCGTTTACGCTTCCCCCGACGGATGTTGCCTCGTGCGTGGGGCGTGGTCGGCCATCGATCGGCTCAGGGCGCACACGACCTGAACACCGAGTGTAAGTCTAGAAAGAAACGGTATGCATGTCACGCGGCAGGCTTGACCTCCACGGACAAACCGAGTTGTTCGAGGCGCCGAATGAGACGCCGAGTAATCTCGCCTTTGTCGCGCCGTTCGAAGTAGTCCGAGCCGAGTTCCTGGTACGTCGTCTCTTCGTTCAGGATGTGATACGCAGCGGTCAGCATAGAGGCAGCGACGGCGAGAATGGCTTTCTTGGGTCCGCGCCGACTCTTGAGGCGGAGAAACTGCGTGCGAAGGTACGTGTTCCGCGTGCGGGCGGCCACCCACGCCACTTGAACGAGCGTCGTCTTGAGCCAGGGGTTGCCGGGGCGCGTCCGCGTCGAGAGACGCTTGCCAGCACTTTCGGCCTGGCGAGGACAGAGACCGGCCCACGACACCAGGTGTCCTGCGGTTGGAAACCGGTTCATATCAATGCCGATTTCCGCCACGATGACCCGTGCGACGGTACGGCCGACGGCGGGAATCGTCATCAGTCGGTCGACGGCCGCCTGAAAGGGCGCGAGCGCCTCGCCCAGGCGCGCCTCCACGTCGCGCACCGCGACCTCGAGCGCGTCGATCTGTGTGAGGTGCAACCGCAGCAGAAATCGATGATGCGGCGTCACGCGGCCCTGCAATGCCGCGATGACGGCGGGGCGCGACGCTTTCAGCCGGCCCTGGCTAAGATCGGCGAGGCGTTCGGGATCCTGCTCCGAATGATCGCCTCGATCATCGCGCGTCCGCTCATTCCCATCACGTCGCTGATGACGCTGGTAAGCTTCAGGTTGGAGTCTTCGAGGACTTTTTGGATGCGCAACGTGTGCTGCGCGACTTCGCGAACCAATTGCTTCCGGGTGCGGGTCAGATCGCGCAGTTCGTGAATGGCCGCGGGCGGAACGAAGCTGCCCCGAATCAATCCGTGGGCCAGCAAATCAGCGATCCACATCGCATCGTTCACGTCGGTTTTGCGACCGGGCACGCTGCGAATCTGCAACGCGTTCGCCAGGATCAGCTCAAACTGGCCGTCCAACACGTGCCAGATCGGCTTCCAATAGACGCCGGTCGACTCCATGGCGACATGGGTGCAGCCATGCGCCGCGAGCCAATCGGCCAGGGCCAGCAGATCCTTGGTGGCCGTGCCGAATGTGCGCACCTCCTGCTCTACCGTCGAACCGGATGCGACGCGTGCGCAGGCGACGACGGTTTGTTGGTGGACGTCGAGTCCCGCACACCGGGGATACAGAACCTCCATCGTGATCTCCTCAGCGTGTCAGCGAGGAGCCCGCATGATCGAAGTCTAGAAAACGTGCTCTCCGGTCTGCGACCGGTGGCAACAGTCTGGGGTGCTCGCGGGGCTCCGGGTCCGACTGATATTCGGGCTCAGGGCACCATTGATAAACCGACCTCTGGGCTGACACGCGAGGCCTACTCTACGCCGTCCGCGTTTCATGCGCAGCGGGTCCGCGCACGGGTGGGCGGCTGATATGGAATGACCCCTTGTCAAGCCCCTGGTTTCGATGGTGGGCTTGTCACTCGTCGGCGAGCGTCAGCTTGCCGGCATAAGAGCGTTCTCATCAGATGTCGGACGCGGGGTCCA
>DASZFS010000559.1:0-9513 GCA_035939575.1 Vicinamibacterales bacterium
AATGGGTGCAAGTCCCACACGGTCCCGCCACTGTAAGCAGTCACGCTCCGCCTGGACTTCGGATCATTCTGTCAGTCCGTCGTCCCGTCACTGAGCTCCGGCTTGGGAAGACGCGGTCGAGCTGCACGCTGCAAGTCAGGAAACCTGGCCATCGGGGGCGTCCTTTCCGCGGCGCGTGAGACGCCGGAAGGATCTTGATGCGCACGTCCCGCACGTCCCTTTCGGGGCCGCAGGTGCCGGCCTGCCGCTCAGTCGTGATCCCGCTGCTTCTTGCATTCCTCTCCGTGGGCCGCTGTCGAATCGAGGCATCGCTCACCGGCTGCTGAGGCCGCGGCGAAACGGTGCCATGACGGCCCTGCTCACGGCGTCAGATGTCGCCTTCGCCTACGATCGCGGCGGTCGCCAGGTCGTCGATGCGGTATCGCTGTCAGTGGAGCGCGCCGCGATTCTCGGCCTGCTCGGCCCGAACGGAGCCGGCAAGACGACGCTCCTTCGGCTGCTGTCGGGGACTATCGCGCCGGCTCGCGGACAGATCGCCCTGGACGGCCGGCCGCTCTCGACGATCGCGCGCCGCGAGCTCGCGCGCCACATCGCGGTCGTCCCGCAGGAGACCCATAGCGCCTTCGATTTCTCGGCGCTCGAAATCGTTCTGATGGGGCGCTATCCGCATCTTGGACCGTTCGAGCTCGAAGGGCCTGGAGATCTGCAGATCGCACGCGACGCGATGACCGCGACGGGCACCGCCACGCTCGAGCGGCGGCAGTTTTCGACGCTCAGCGGGGGGGAAAAGCAGCGCGTCGTGATCGCGGCTGCCCTGGCCCAGGCGTCCGACGTGCTGCTCCTCGATGAGCCGACCGCGTCGCTCGATCTCGGCTACCAGTTCGACATCGCGCGTCTGCTCGCGCGACTCAACCGCGAGCGTGGCACCACCATGGTTGTCTCCACGCACGATCTGAACCTCGCCGCGTCGCTGTGCACCGAGCTCGTCCTGATTCGCGGCGGACGGATTGTCGCGCGGGGCGGCGTGCAGGAAGCGCTGACCCCGGCCAACATCCGTGCGCTGTACGGAATCGACGCCGACGTGGCGATGCACGATCGGGCCGGTCATCTGACGGTGGTGCCCGTTGCCAGAACGAGCTAGTACGCTGCGAGCCCGGGCGGCCGGTCTTGCGCCCGGCACGGATCTTCGCCGGCGGATTCTGGTCACCATTGCCGGCTTCGGCGCGTTGACCGCCGCCGCATGCGTCGTCGCGCCGCTGGTCGGGAGCACGCCGATTCATCTTTCGCGCGTGTTCGACCGGTCGATGCCCTTCGCTGACAACGTCGACGCGCAGGTCTTTTTCGTCGCCCGGCTCCCCCGGGTGTTGGCCGCGGCGGTCGTCGGCAGCAGCCTGGCCATCGCCGGTGTCGTGTTCCAGGCGCTGCTGCGCAACCCGCTGGCCTCTCCCGACACGCTCGGCGTCTCGGCCGGCGCCACGCTCGGTGCGCTCATCGTCATCACCTTCCACCTCGACGTGGCCTCCTTTGGCGTGTCGTCCATTCCGATCGGGAGCTTCGCCGGCTCCGCGGGGGCGCTCGTGATCGTCTACGGGCTGTCGGCGGCCCGCCGCCGGGGGACCTCCAGCACGGTTCTGCTGCTGGCCGGTGTAGCGCTGACCGGAGTGCTCGGCGCGCTCGGGCGGTTCATCCAGGCGATCGCGGACTTCACTGACACCTTCCGCAACATCCGCTGGATGATGGGATCGCTCGATGTCGGCAGCTACACGGAGATCGCAGTGGCCGGACTGCCGTTGTCGATCGCGTTCGTCGCCATCTTCTCGCTGACACGGGTGCTTGATCTCGTCAGCCTCGGCGTCGATGCCGCCGAGTCGCGCGGCGTCGACGTCAGGCGCGCCGAGCGCCTCGCGCTCATCAGTGCCTCGCTCTCGACCGGCGCCGCCGTGTCAATCGGAGGGCCCATTCCGTTCGTCGGCATCATCGTGCCGCACATGGTGCGCCTGATGGTCGGCGCGGATCACCGCCTCGTACTGCCCGCGTCGGCCCTGTTCGGCGCGACGTTTCTCATCGTCTGCGACGTGGTGGCACGGAGCGTGTTCGGCGGTGTCGAGATGCCGGTCGGGACGATCACTGCGATTCTTGGAGGCCCGTTTTTTCTATGGCTGCTGTTCCGACGGCTCGGTTGATCCGGCCCGCCGTCCTGGCGCTGGTCGCCACGCTCGTCGCGGCCTTCGTAGCCAAGCCGCTCGTGGCGGCGCAGGCCCTGCGCGTGGTCTCCATCATTCCCGCGACAACCGAGATGCTGTTCGCGATGGGTGCAGGCGACCGGCTTGTGGCGGTCGGGACCTACGATCGGTTTCCCGCAGAAGTCGATCGCCTGCCGCGCGTCGGCGCCCTGCTCGACCCGGACGTCGAGCGCATCATTACGCTGCGCCCGGATCTCGTCGTCCTGTACGGGACGCAGTCCGATCTCCGATCCCAGCTAGATCGTGCGCACATTCCGTACTTCCCGTACATCCACCGTGGCCTGCCGGACATCGCCGACACCATTCGAGCGCTCGGGGCGCGCGTCGGCGTCGCTGCGGGAGCGAACGCGCTGGCTGCCAGGCTCGAGCGTCAGTTGACGGACGTCAGGGCGAAGGTGGCGAATCGAGGCCGGCCGAAGACGCTGATCGTATTCGGCCGCGAGCCGGGCTCGCTGCGCCACCTCGACTCGAGCGGCGGGGTTGGCTTCCTGCACGACATGCTGGAACTGGCGGGTGGCACCGACGCGTTCGCCGACGTCAAGCAGCAATCAGTCCTCACGTCGACCGAGATGATTCTCGCGCGCGCACCGGAGATCATCATCGAGCTGCATTACACACGTGGCAACCTGTCGACCGACCTTCGCGCGTGGGATGCGCTGTCCTCGGTGCCGGCGATCCGGCAGCACCGCGTGTATCTGCTCGAAGGCGAGGAGTTCGTCGTCCCCGGCCCGAGAGTAGGCGACGCCACGGAGCGCTTGTCGAGAAAAATCCATCCGGAGGCTTGGTAGATACCCCATGCCCCCCTACCCCTCTCGCATCGTCTGCCTGACGGAGGAGACCACCGAAACGCTGTATCTGCTGGGCCAGCAGGATCGAATCGTCGGCGTGTCGGGCTATACGGTGAGGCCGCCCGAAGCCAGACAGAAGCCCAAGGTCTCTGCGTTCATCAACGCGAGGTTCGACAAGATCGAGGATCTGAAACCCGATCTCGTGCTGGCGTTCTCTGATCTGCAGGCCGACCTCTCTGCGGAGTTGGTTCGTCGGGGCATCACTGTGGTGACGTTCAACCAGCGCAGCATCGCGGAGATTCTCCAGATGATCAGAATGCTGGGTGGACTGGTGGGATGCCAGCCGGCCGCCGAAGCGCTCGCGGACCGTCTCGCGCGGGGACTTGACGAGATTCGGCAGGCGGCCAGCAGGCTCGCCGAGCGCCCGCGCGTGTTCTTCGAGGAGTGGGACACGCCGCTGATCTCGGGGATTCGGTGGGTTGAGGAGCTGGTCGAGATCGCGGGGGGCACTCCCATCTTCCCGGAGCTTGTTGACGCGCGGCTGGCGAAGGAGCGAATCGTGGATCCGCTGGAGGTGGCGCGACGCGATCCGCAAGTCGTCCTCGCCTCATGGTGCGGGAAAAAGGTGAACAAGGACAGGATTCGGTCGCGGGAGGGCTGGGACCGCGTGAGCGCTGTCCGCGCGGGTCGCATCCACGAGATCAAGTCGACGTATATCCTGCAGCCGGGACCGGCAAGCCTCACAGACGGCGTGCGGCAGATCCACGCGCTGCTCGCCCCGCCGGGCTAGAACAGTCTCATGAACGGGCTGAAGACTCTGCCGCGGGCTGAAGACTCCACGGCGGGCCGAAGACTCATGGCCGCGTGCAGTTGCCTCGCCCAAAATCGAGATTCTCACGGGCTGGACAGGGTTTTCAGAAATCGAGGGCGTAGGCAACTGCACGCGACCATGAGTCTTCAGCCCCGTTCTGAGTCATCAGTCGATACCGGTCAGGTGGCGAACTCGACCTGCACTGGCTTGGGCAGCAGGCCCGCCGCCTCGGCGTCCGCCAGCAGCCGCCGCACCGCTTGCCGGCCGCGGTCGCCGTAGTCCAGCGTCAGGCTGTTGACATACATGCCGACGAACCGGTCCGTGCGCGCTTTGTCGAGGCCGCGGCCGAACTGCATCGCGTAATCGACGGCCTCGTCGCGGTGATCAAGCGCATACGCGATGCTGTCATGCAGCAGGCGCGAAAGCGTCGAGATCGTCTGCGGCCCGAGATCGCGCCTGATGACGTTGCCGCCGAGTGGAAGCGGCAGGCCCTTGGTGCGGTCAGCCCACCATTCCCCCAGGTCGACGATCTTCTTCAGGCCCTCGTCTGCCCAGGTGAGCTGCCCCTCGTGGATCAGGAGACCCGCGTGCACCTCGCCAGCGTGGACCGCTTCCTGAATCCTGTCGAACGGCATAACGACGTACTGGACCGTCGGATCGAACAGTTGCAGCGCGAGGAACGCCGTCGTAAGCGTGCCCGGTACCGCGACGGTGACCCCTTTCAGCGACGCCGCCGGCGTCCTGGAGACGACGATCGGACCGTAACGGTCGCCCATGCTGGCGCCGTGCGGCAGGAGGATGTATCGATCTGTGAGGTGCGCGTATGCGTGGAACGACACGGCAGTGATCTCGTACGTGCCGTCGAACGCCGCGTGGTTCAGCGTCTCGATGTCGGAGAGCACGTGCTCGAGATCGAACCCGTCCGACGGTACTTTACCGCTCGCCAGCCCATAGAACATGAAGGCGTCGTCGGAATCCGGGCTATGGGCGATTCTTATTCTCATACATCATCATCAACACTGACCACCGTGTACGAGGTTGACGCCCGCCGGATGACGATCGTCAGGCCGAACCCGACGATGACGGTGGCCGCGGCCAGGCCGAGATAGATCCCGCTGCCCGCGGTCGCGTCCGGCGCGGTGTCGACCGGCGTGTTCTCGACGATGGCGAACGCCTGCGCGATCGTCAGCGCGCGTTCACCTGCCGTGCGCGGGAGGATGCGCCACGAGAGAAACATGATGCCGAGGGCGACCAGCCCGACGAGCAGGAGCGGATGGCGCGAGTTCCGCCGGGTGACCAGGCTGAGCAGCGCCAGCACCGCGGCGATGGCGCCCAGACCAGCGATCCAGAGCCCCGGCACGTCCGGCACGCCTTTCATCGAGACGCCGCTGACGATCACCCAGGGCAGGAACGCGCTGACCGAGAGGATCACACCCGCGACGAGCGGCACGAAGTAACCGCGCATTCCCGGCCTGAAGATCGAGGACAACGCCATATCAGCTGCTCGAGTTCGGCATGCTCAACCGCTAACCCGCCGCGTCCTCGAACTCCTCATGCCATGCCATCTGAATCGCCTCGAGCTTCGGCTCGTTCGATTTCTTCGGATCGTCGTCGAAGCCGTCGAGCGCCAGGACCCGATCGCGCAGGTCGGTGAACCGGATCGTGAGCGGATCGACGCCCGGGAACTTCTCCGCGAGCGCGATGCCGATGTCCTCCGCGTCTGTCCACTTCACGGCGTGACCCCCTCGATCTTCCGATCCTTTCGATCGGACTTGCCCAGCTGGATCCCGCCGCCTTCCTGCACGTAGTTGCGGGTGTACATCGGCAGCTCGCAGACCACGTCGCCCGTGATCACGGCCTGGCATCCCAGCCGCGACTGCGGTGTCAGGTCCCAGGCCGTGTCGAGGCGGTCAGCCTCGTCGTCCTGCATCTCGCTGAGGTTCTGCGCGCCTTCGCGAATGATGACGTGACACGTCGTGCACGCGCAGCTTCCGCCGCAGGCATGCTCGAGCGGCACGTGCAGGTTCTTGGCGACGTCCAGAAACGACTCCGGCCTGCCGTGATGCGAGTACGGCAGCTGCCCGTGCTCGAACTCCACGGTCGTCGGATCGCCGTCGATGATAAAGGTGACCTTCGGCATTCAATCCTCAATCCGCAATCCCCAATCCTCAATCCTCAATGGAAGGGGTCATCGACGCTTTTCCCGGCGAGCGCCGCGCGCACGGCGCGATTCATCATGACCTCGGCCAGGTGCTGGGTGGCATCGTTCAGCGCCTGCGTCCACTTCTGGATGGTCTCGCGATCCGACGAGCCCAGCACCATCTTGAGCCCGGCGAGCACCGCCTCTATCTTCTTCCGCTCGTCCGGCGCGAGCTCCGATGCCTCGACCTCCGGAAACTCGGGAGATCGCAGGTGCTTTTCGGTCGCCGTGACGACCGATTCGGCTTCGTTCCGTGCCTCGATGAGCAGCCGCGCGGCAAAGTCGGCCTCGGCGTGCTCGAATGAGTCGAGCAGCATGCGCTCGACCTCCTCGTCGGTCAGGCCGTAGGACGGCCTCACCTCGATCGTCTGCTCGATGCCGGTCCGCAATTCGCTGGCGGTGACGCTCAGGATGCCGTTGGCGTCGATCTGAAACTGCACGTGCACGCGCGGCAGGCCGGCGGCCATCGGCGGAACGCCGCGCAGCTTGAAACGCGCCAGGGATCGGTTGTCGGCGACCAGCTCGCGCTCCCCCTGCAGGACGTGGATGTCAACGGCGGTCTGGTGGTCCACCGCCGTCGTGAACATCTCGCTGCCAGTCGCCGGGATCGTCGAATTGCGCAGGATGATCTTCGATGTCACGCCGCCCATGGTCTCGATGCCGAGCGACAGTGGCGTCACGTCGAGCAGGAGCATCTCGCGGTTGCCGGTGACAAGGATGTCGGCCTGAACCGCGGCGCCAAGCGCAACGACCTCGTCCGGGTTGAGCTCGCTGTGCGGTGCGCGGCCGAAGAGCTCTTCGACCTTGCGGCGAACCAGCGGAATGCGGGTCGATCCCCCGACCAGCACCACTTCGTCCACATCGGACGCCGCGAGTCCCGCGTCGGCAAGGGCCCGCCGGCACGGCTCGAGCGTGCGCTCCACAATGACCCGGATCGCCGACTCGAATTCCCGGAGCGTCAGCGGCATTCGGTATTGCTGGCCGGGCGCGGGAGCCATGACGCCCCCCTCGGTCACGGCGAAGTCGTCGACGACGATCGTCGCTTCATCACGGTCGGAGAGGTCGTGCTTCGCCTGGATGACCGCCTTGCGGATCGCCTGCACGAGCTCGGGCTGGTACGCGCCGTCGCGATGGATGACGGCGCCGCTCGGGTCGAGCGCATCCAGCACGTGCTGCGTGAATATCAGATCGATGTCGTCGCCGCCCAGGTGCGTGTCGCCGTTCGTTGCGAGCACCTGGAATACTCCATCCTCCACACGCAGGATGGAGATATCGAACGTACCGCCGCCCAGGTCGTACACGGCGATGACGCCGGTGTGCCGCTTGTCAAGCCCATAGGCGAGCGACGCCGCGGTCGGCTCGTTGATGATGCGCAGGACCTCGAGCCCGGCGATACGGCCGGCATCCCGGGTCGCGGTCCGCTGCGCGTCGTTGAAGTAGGCCGGCACGGTGATGACTGCGCGGTCAACGTCACTGTCGAGTTCGCCCTTCGCTGCGAAATGTTCCTCGGCGCGGCGCTTCAGGTCGCGCAGCACGAACGCCGAAATCTCCGGCGGCGTGTACTCCTTGTCCGCGAGCCCGATGCGCACAACGCCGTTGGCGTCGCCGGAGATCCGGAACGGGAAGTGACGGGCCTCGTCCTGCACGTCGTCGCGGCTCTTACCCATGAACCGCTTGACCGAGTACGCCGTCCGGCTCGCTTCGGTGAGGAGGCGTCGCTGGGCCTCGCGGCCGACGAAGACCGTGCCGTCGCGCGCCAACGATACGACTGACGGAACGAGCGCGTTGCCGCCCTTGTCGCGGATCACGACCGGCACGCCGTCCTGGACGTAGGCGACGAGGGAGTTGGTGGTGCCGAGATCGATGCCGACGACCCTGGACATGTTTACTCCGGGGGCCCCTATCCCCCGGTCTCTTGCTGCGCGGGGGCCCCAGCGCCCCGCTCCGCCTTACTCGCTGAGTTCCTTCTCAATCCCGGCCAGCAGGTTGCTGATGTAGTTCCGCTCGAGAAACCGCTCGCGCAAGGCGTCGAGAATCTCGCGTCGATCGCCCTCCGGCGCCGCGGCATCTACCGCCGCGTCCCAGCGCGACGACAGCGCGGCGAGCTGCGACTCGTGCTCCGTCCGCTTGGCCTCGATCGGCCGGCGCGCCAGTTCCAGCCTCGTGGTCCACTGGTCGGCCGCAGCGCCGCGTCCGCGGAGGGCCCGGATGTCGTCGAGCTCTTCGTTCAGCGCGAAGACCTCTTCCAGGAGTCCCAAGGGCGGCGCCGCGCTCACTCTGCGGCCAACCTCCGACCGATCGCTGGCCGAGGCCCCGGCCCCAGTTCCACCGTTCCCTTCAAGCTTGAGCAGGTACTCCAGTCGGGCCGCCGGGCTCTTCAGCGTACGGTACGCGTCGTTCAAGTAGGACGACCGCTCCAGGCTCGCCCGCCGTTCACCCGGACTCGCGTTGTAGAAGTAGTCGGGATGGAACTGTCGACTGAGAGCTCGATACCGCTGCTCGAGGTCGTTCATGTCGATCCCCAGCTTGCGCGGTAATCCGAGGAAGCTGAAATAGTCAGGCCCCGAAGGAGCTGCCACAGCCGCAGGTTGTCTTGGCGTTCGGGTTGTTGAAGACGAACCCTTTGCTGATCAGGTTCGTGTCGTAGTCGAGCACGGTGCCGTTCAGAAAAAGCAGGCTCTTCTTGTCGACGTAGATCTTTGCGCCGCCAGCGCCCTCGAAGACCTCGTCGCCGAGGCGCGGCTGCCGCTCCCAGGCAAACGTGTAGCTCAGCCCCGAGCAGCCGCCTCCTTTGACGCCCACGCGAAGCCCACCCTCGTCGATGCCCTGCTTGGCCATCAACGCGCAGATCTTCTGCGCCGCGGTTTCAGAAATCTCGATCGCCATCACCACAGAGCCACCAGCCATCGGCTACACCATCCACCACCAGCCATCCGCCTCCGCTCGCTCAACCGACATCGCGAGCTACGGCGGACCCGCCGAAGCGCAAAGCGCGAAGGCGGGCCAGGCAACCAGCCACTAGGCAGTCGGCTGCACGGCCTTCTCCGAAACCTTCGTCCCGGCGCCCTGCTTCTTCTTGTAGTCGGAGATCGCCGCCTTGATTGCGTCCTCGGCCAGCACAGAGCAGTGGATCTTCACGGGGGGCAGGCTCAGCTCGTTGACGATGTCCGTGTTCTTGATCGCCAGCGCTTCGTCCACGGTCTTGCCCTTCAACCACTCGGTCGCAAGGCTCGAGCTGGCAATGGCCGACCCGCATCCGAACGTCTTGAACTTCGCGTCGTCGATGACGCCCGTCTGCGGGTTGACCTTTACTTGCAGCTTCATCACGTCGCCGCACTCGGGCGCGCCAACCAGCCCCGTCCCGACATTCGGATCTTCCTTCGGGAGCGAGCCGACGTTGCGCGGGTTTTCGTAGTGATCGATCACTTTCTCGGAATAGGCCATGTCAAATCCTCAAATCCTCAAATCCTA
>DASZFS010000560.1:0-4364 GCA_035939575.1 Vicinamibacterales bacterium
TAAGGAAGCTCGCCATCGACGGCGAGAAGACGCTCCAGGGGGTCGCAGAACTTGCGTACGATACGCTCCCGGACATCGGCGCGCTGGAGTCGGACCGCATACCGTAGGGATACCGTGTGCCGAGAACCAATCGAGCTGGTAAGCCAAGCGCGCTACATCGGCGAGGTGCGGCACCGTGACGCGAGGAGTCCTGAGGCGCCCTGAGGTCGAGATCCACCACGAGGAGGCCAGCTCCGGGGCGCCCGCGCTGGTGTAGCATGCCATCAGGTCGTCCACCCGGAGGAATCGCATGAATGTCCGCCACCTCGTGCCGTCCGTGAGCCGCCGGCTCCTGGCCGTGGGATCCCTCATGCTGGCTGCCGGCCTGCAGCAGCCGGTTCTCGCGTCAGGCGTAGACCTCTCGAAGTTCAGGCGCATCGAGCCGCAGTACATCGCGGCGCTGGGAGACCCCGGGGCCACCTCCGGTAGCGGCGCGCAATCATGGGGCCTCTGGAGCCAGGACCCGGGCCCGCGCGGTTGCAAGCTGGACCGCTACGATCAATTGAAGGCGGCCGGCGGCGTGGCGCCGTCACAGTGGAAATTCGATGCGGCGGACTGGTGGCTGGAGGAACACGGCTTGATCATGGAGAAGCCGACCTTTCCGCTGCCTCCTGGGAAGTACCTCGTCACGGGCGACCGCACGGTAACGACCGTGCTGACCATTCAACCCAAGGACAAGGACGGCAATCAGCGATGGGATCTCGCCGACGGCGCGACCCTCTACGATGTCACCCATCTCGGATGCCGCTCCGCACGCTACACGCCGGGGACGGCTAACAACTCGTGCTCGCCCGCCAATGCGCGGACCACGGGTTTTCCGGTGAATCCAGGGGCGGCCATGCCCGTCGTAGACGGCTGCCGCAAGCAGGACTACGCGGTTCTCATCGTCGTTGGGCTGCCCGCCACTCACTGAGTGGCAGCACGCAGGGCGCGACCGCTCGCCACGTGACCACGCCGACACCCGAATGCTACTTCGCCACCGACTATCACACCGCACGCGACCGCTTTCGCGGCACCGTCTCGCGGGCCGGCGGCAGCCTGACCGCGCTGGCGCTGACGACCCGCGATCCCGAGGGCGACACGCCGACGATCGACGCTAACTCCGGCTTCAGGATTTGGTCCCCGACCTGGGGAGCTCCCAGGCCAGATAGCTAAACGCTGATGTTCATCTCTCCTCCAGTGGACGTTTGTCGATCTGCGCCAATTCGGCGAGGCAGGGTTCCGCGATCAAACGTGTTCGCGTTACCATAATCCACATGCTTGATTCTCCGATCGTGGTGCCGCTGGACAACTGCAATTGTGAGCCCCGCGGACTTGTCCCGTACACCGGCGGGCGCTGGTACGGGAACTGCGCGCCTCAGATATATCCCAGCGACGAGATCTGGCATCGAGGCGAACACAGCAACTCAGGCGCTCGCTAACCCGCGCAGTCGGTTGAAAGGCGTACTCGCATCCACCGGGCTCGTTCTGGCCGCCTTGGTAACGGCGATGCCGTTGGCGCGCGCGCAGCGCCCAGCATCCTTCCATGGATCCCCTGAAGCGCCAGCCATCCGCTACTCGTCAACGACACCATCGAACGCCATTGAGCAGCTCAACGCGCGTCTGGACGCCGGCGCCGCTCGCATCGAGTTCCGGGGTCGGGCGGGCTATTTGCGGTCTGCCCTCCAGGCGATCGGCCTCCCCGTCGACTCACAGTTATTAGTCTTCTCCGACGCCAGCTTCCAGGCGCGCCGCATCAGCGAGACCAACCCGCGCGCGATTTTCTTCAAGGATGACGTCGCCCTTGGATGGGTCCGTGACGGCGAGGTGATCGAGGTCGCCGCGCAGGATGACCGGCTGGGAACGGTGTTCTACACCTTGCAGCAGAAGGAAACCGCGGCGCCACGGTTCAAGCGTGCCATGGTCTGTCTCGGCTGTCACCTGACGGGAGGCACGCTCGACGTTCCCGGTCTCGTCCTGTTCAGCTCGTCGCCGAGAGGCGGACGGCCGTTCGCCTCCGTCATCTACATGAACCAGACAACGCCGATCGCCGAGCGGTTCGGTGGCTGGTTCGTGACCGGTGCGCGCTTACCGGCGGAACATCTTGGGAACGCGGTCGCCGCGTTGAACGGCTCGTCGCGCGCGCTGACGTCCACCGGTAGCCTCTACCCCGGCGACGGCTATCTCGCCAACACGAGCGACGTGGCCGCGCTCCTTGTGTTCGCCCACCAGGCGCAGACGGTCAACCTCCTGATCCTCGCGGGATGGGAGGCGCGTGTGAACGAGCCAGACTCGGCGGCCGCGACGGCCCGCGATACTAGCGCAGCGGTGCTGCGCAGGGCGGCCCGCGATCTGGCCGACAGCCTGCTCTTCATCGACGAAGCACGCCTCGACGCGCCCATCCGAGGGTCATCCGGGTTCGCTGAGCGCTTCTCCGCCGAGGGGCCTCGCGACCGCAAAGGCCGGTCGCTCCGTCAACTCGATCTCACCCGACGGCTGATGCGTTATCCGTGCAGCTACTTGATCAATTCACCGATGTTCGATCGCCTCCCCGAACACATGAAAACGTTGGTGTACGAGCGCCTCTGGCAGATATTGTCCGGCGCCGAGCACGGGCCGCGCTATCGGAGTGCGCTGACGTTCGACGACCGCCGTGCCATCGTCGAAATCTTGCGCGGCACCAAGCAAGGGCTCCCCTCTTACTTCGCTGGAAGAGTCACAGAGTAGTCACGCTCGCTCGCGTGCCGGCGCGCCGGCTCACGCATCAGCAGGCTGAACAAAGCCGTTGCGGGATATCATGATCGGGCGTACGGCAAGGAAATGAAGCTGGTCTCTGTCAACACCGGGCTCCCGCGTGAAGTCGCGTGGCATGGCAAGAGCGTGACCACGGCGATCTTCAAGCGGCCGGTCGAGGGGCGCGTCACTCTGCGCAAGCTGAACCTGGACGGCGACCGTCAGGCCGACCTCACCGTGCATGGCGGCGAGCACAAAGCCGTGTACTGCTACCCCCTCGAGCATTATGCGTACTGGAAGGGACAGCTCTCCGACCGGGAGCTGCCGCTCGCCGTGTTTGGCGAGAACTTCACGACAGAAGGTCTGCTAGAAGACTCCGTCCACCTTGGCGATCGGTTCTCGATCGGCACCGCGCAACTCGTCGTCTCCCAGCCGCGTCTCCCCTGCTACAAGCTTGGCTTGAGATTTCAATCCGACGACATGGTCAAGCGATTTCTTGCGGCCGGCCGGACCGGTTTCTATCTCGCGGTCACGCGCGAGGGCGATGTCGGGGCAGGCGACGAGATCACAGCGATCGCTCGTGACCCGCACGGCGTCCCGGTCTCCGCCATCACTCGACTGTACGTGGCCAAACGCTACGGTGATGCCGAGGCCGCCGACGTACGCCGGGCGCTGCAAGTTTCAGCGCTGCCGGAGAGTTGGCGCGGGTACCTCCGCGAGCGGCTCGAGAAGGTGTGATCGTCATCGCCGCGGCTGCTTGACCACCTGGCCGGCGCTGACGACGGCCCGCACGCGCTGGACGGCGCTGATATCGGTCAGCGGATTTCGCGCGAGGGCGATGCGCGTCCCCTCCTTTCCGACGGCGATCGCATCGGGCCAGCGCTCGTCGCTTTCATCTCACCCGTGGTTTAGACGCCTCGACTCGGGCCCGGCTGTCGCGGCTGGTCCCGCGCACCTCCGCCAATCGGCTACGACTTCGGCGGTTGAGCTGAGGGCGAAGTATCGGTGCCTCCCGAACCCCGGCGAATGTGGTCCATGGCTCCCCGACACCGGCAGCGAGCCGCGCAAGTTCGATCGGTGTCGGTGTGGCTGCTGTTGGCACAATCGCGTTTGGGTCGTGGTTCGCGCAAACACCAAGCGCGAGCGCGACACATGGCGAGTGTAGAATGCTCTAAGGAATCACACCTCCGATGGCGTCGATTACCAAGCTGCTGGTCGTTGGTCGCTGGCGACGAAGAAATCGCGTGTTCCTGGTTGTCGTGGCGCTGTGCAATGTTTCATTCGTGCGAACGCCACCGGCCACTGCCCAAGCCACCGTCGCGTCACCGGTGGAGGACGTGGTGTCCACGTGGTATCCGATTCAACCGGGAGACACATGGTTTTATCAGAAGGAGTCTGAGGAAGGCGGCAACACGGGCGGTATGGCGCACCCGATGATCGAACGATGGAAAACGGAAGAAACGATTGCCAGCGTAACGACCATTTCTGAAGGCACGTTCGTCACCAAACGAACGAACGTGCTCGATCATGTCACGCTCAACGGTTGGCTCAAGGCGAATAATCGAACGAAGCACGAACTGCCAGAATCGCACATCTTGATCCGCCAGAACTGC
>DASZFS010000561.1:0-8681 GCA_035939575.1 Vicinamibacterales bacterium
GCTCGACAATCACCGCGCGCCGCTGAGTGTCACCGGCGACCTCGCGATCCACGAGCGGGAGGTCAGCGGCGTGTCGATCGACGTCAAGTCCCATGACTTCAAGGTCGTGGACAACCAGCTTGGCAACGTGAGGGTCAACGCCACTCTCCGCATTGCGGGGGAGTTGAGCGCGCCGCGCATAGACGGCGACCTTGGCCTCTCGACGGGTCAGATCAATCTCGATCCGATCCTGGCTGCGCTTGGCGAGTCGACGTACGGGACACAGGAAACCGCGTTCGCAACCGGCGGGTCGAGTGCCGCGGAACAGGCGGCGGCGAGCCCGTTCGACCCGCTGCAGATGTATGTGCACGTCACCGCGCCAAACGACCTCGTGGTCAAGGCGAGCGACCTGAGAACGCCCGGCGCGCCGATCGGGTTGGGCGCCTTGAGCGTGACGCTCGGCGGCGATCTCTACGCGAGCAAGTCTCCGTGGGACCAGTTGCGCCTGATCGGCACGGTCAACACCGTGCGCGGGAGCTACGATTTTCAAGGACGGCGATTCACGATCCTTCGGGATGGCAAAGTGCGCTTCGAAGGACTCGACGACTTTGACGCCGCCCTGGACATCCGGGCCGAGCGCGTCATCCAGTCCGTGACCGCGAACGTGAACGTACGCGGGCGGCTGCGGCAGCCAGAGCTGGCGTTGAGCAGCACGCCTCCGCTCGAGGACGCCGACATCCTCTCGCTGATCGTGTTCAACCAACCGATCAACCAGCTCGGTGAGGGGCAGCAAGCGTCGCTGGCGTCACGGGCCCAGTCGATGGCGCTCGGCGCGGCGGCGGGCCAGCTTGCGCAGTCCATCGGCAATGCGCTGAGCCTCGACACATTCGAGCTGAACGTGGCGCCGGACAGCGGCGGACCGCCCGAGGTCACTGTTGGCCAGCAGCTGGGCCAGAACCTCTACGTCAAGGTCCAGCAGGGTATCGGCGACCAGAGCCAGACCAACGTCATCCTGGAGTACGAGCTCACGAAATGGCTGCGCTTCCGGACCAACGTGCTGCAGGGCACGAACATGCAGGCGCAGCTGTTTCAGCGGATGCAGGGCAGCGGCCTGGACCTGCTGTTCTTCTTCAGCTATTGATTGCCTCTGAGACGGGCCGAAGACTCATGGTCGCGGGCAGTTGCCTCGCCCAAAATCAAAATTCTCAGGCGGTCGCCAGAGAGGTCACTTGCACGCGGGCATCGTTGAAGCACGCTCCGGCGCCGATGTCGGTGAGCGTGTCGGGCACGAGCGCCGTTCCGGTGGCGTTGTTGCGGGTCGTGCGACGCCAGATGCCCTTGGGGAGGCTAACCACGCCGCGTCGCAATGTCGGCGCCAGGGCCAGCGGGCAATGAACCTCGCCCAGCTCGTTGAACACCCGCACCAGGTCGCCCTCCGCCAGACCCCGGTCGCGTGCATCTTCGGGATTGATGGCCAGTTTGACGTCCGGCCTCGGCAGTTCACCCAATGTCGAGCTGATCGTTCGTTCGCTCGCCGGCGAGATCAGCGCGAGCGGATAGTCTTCGGTAGCCGGATCGGGCTGGAACCTGTAGAGACCCATCGGCGCGGATGTCTCGAGCGCGGCGGGAAAGAGATCGACCCTCCGGTCAGGCGTCTTGGGAAAGACATCGACGAACTGCACGGGCGCTGGCCCATTGGGCGGCGTCGCCGGCTGGCCCGCCCGCAAGCCGGCGCCGATGTGCTCGGGCAGATTGTCGAGCACGTTGAGCATCAGGTCGAGCTCGCCGGCCGGGTCCCCGTCCTTCAGCAGGCCCAGCCGTGTGCTGAGCTCACCGAAGACATCCGCATTCGAGCGCGATTCGCCAACCGCATCGATGACCGGCCGGCCAAGCTCGAGATGGATTGGCCCGTAGGCCTTCGCGACGTCGTAGGCCTCGAGAAATGTCGTGTTCGGAAGCACGACATCAGCGTACAGCGCTGTATCGGTCATCACTTGCTCGAACACAACCGTGAACAGATCCTCGCGCTCGAGGCCCTTCAGCACGCGGCGCTGATCCGGCACCGTGGCGGCAGGGTTGCAGTTGTAAACGAACAGGACGTTCACCGGCGGGTCGTCGTACTCCGTGAGCGCCCGCCCGAGCTGGTTCATGTTGACCATCCGCGTATCGGGCTCGTCCGCGGCGATCCACGGCCGCGCGATGTCCCAGGACGCGGAATTGCTCATCGAGTACCCACCACCGCGGATGCCGAATTTCCCGCCGACCGACGGCAACGCCAGGACCGCCATCGCCGCGTTGCCCCCGTTGCGGTTCCGCTCGAGCCCCCAGCCGCACCGAATGAGCGCCGGTGTGCTCGTCGCATAGAGATGCGCGACCTGCTCGAGCGCGGCCGGATCAACGCCTGCGACTTCGGCCGCGCGATCGAACGTCCACGGCAGCGCGCGCTCGCGCAGCTTGTCCCCGTTGCGCGTGTGCGCGTCCAGGAACCGCGCGTCAGCGTACCCGTGCTCAAAGAGGTACCGGTGTATCGCGAGCGCGACGACGACGTCCGTGCCTGTCCTGACCGGAAGGTGGATGTCGGCGGCGCGCGCATGCTGCGTCGACCGAGGGTCGACGACGACGAGCTTGGCGCCGCGCTTCTGCGCCTCCCGGAGGTACGGCACGAGGTGGATGCCCGACGCCGTCGGGTTGACGCCCCACAGCACGATCAGTCGCGCCTCGGGATAGTCCTGATAGGTCACCGACGCCATCTTGCCGTAGAGCGCCGCGTTCGCCGCGCCCGTCGGCGCGGCGCACAGCGTCCGCGCGAGGCGCGAAGTGCCAAAGCGCCGCCACAATTGCGCGTCGATGTTGTCCTGGGTCAGGATGCCGTTGGAGCCCCCGTAGGAGTAGGGCAGGATCGATTCACCACCGGACTGTGCCTTCGCCCGCTGGAAGCGATCGGCGATGCGCTCGAGCGCCTCGTCCCACGACACGCGCTTGAACTTGCCGTCGCCCTTGCGGCCGGTTCGAACAGCGGGGTACAGAAGCCGATCCGGGCCGTACACGCGCTCCCCAAACTTCCTGACCTTCGCGCAGATGTAGCCATTGGTTACCGGGTTCGTGTGCGCGCCGTCGATCGTCACGACCTTCCCGCGCTGGACGGTGACGGCCAGGCTGCACGCGTCGGGGCAATCCAGAGGACAAGCGGTCTCGACGACGGTCGCCGAGCTGCGCGCCGCCGGCCCATGCTTTGGGGAAGCTGGCATACCAGTACGATAACATCGGACCCGAAAGGCCACAAAGGCCGTAAGACGCAAAGGCCGCAAACGTTCCCCGGGGCCCCTGCCCCCGGGAGCCCCTGAAGGTCAATCTGCTTGAGCGTCCAGCCCAGAGTGGTCATCATCGGCGGCGGATTCGGCGGTCTCGACGCGGCGCGGGCGCTCGCCGGCGCACCAGCGCAGGTGACGTTGCTCGACCGGCACAACTACCATCTGTTTCAGCCCCTTCTGTATCAGGTGGCGACCGCCTCACTGTCCCCGGGCGACATCGCGTCGCCGATCCGATGGGTCCTGCGCAAACAGAAAAACGTTCAGGTGCTGCTCGCGGAGGCGCGCGCGATTGACGCGTCAGGGCATCGCATCGTGCTCGACCGCGGGGAGCTGCTGTACGACTATCTCATCGTCGCGACCGGCGCCGCGCATTCCTATTTCGGCCACCCAGAGTGGGAGCCGCGCGCTCCCGGGCTCAAGACCCTGGACGATGCCCTCGAGATTCGGCGCCGGGTGTTGCTCGCGTTCGAGGCAGCCGAGCGCGAGCCCGATCCGGAGGAGCGACGCCGTCTGCTGACGTTCGTGATCGTGGGCGGCGGCCCGACAGGGGTCGAGCTCGCCGGCGCGCTGGCGGAAATCGCCCGGCAGTCGCTCCCGCAGGATTTTCGCAGCATCAACCCGAAGTCCGCGCGGATTCTTCTCCTGGAGGGCGGTCCGTACCTGCTCGCGCCGTTTTCCGCGCCGCTCCGCCAGGCGGCTCGCGACGCTCTCACGCGGCTCGGCGTCGAAGTGCGGACCGATGCGATCGTCACCGGCATTGACGCCACGGGAGTCGTGGCGACGATGTCACCAGGGCCACCAGGGGCGCCCGGCGCGGGGGGCGACGTCGAAAAGGTCTCGATAGCGGCTCAGACCGTGCTGTGGGCCGCAGGCGTGGCGGCTTCGCCGCTGGCGAAATCGCTCGGCGTTCCCCTTGACCGGGCCGGCCGGGTCACGCCGACGGCGACGCTCGCGCTGGCGGAGCATCCGAACATCTTCATCGCCGGCGATCTCTGCGCCTTTACGCAGGATGGTCGAGCGTTGCCCGGCGTTGCGCAGGTCGCGATGCAGGAAGGGGCGCATGCCGCACGCAACATCCGGCGCGCCATCCGCGGCGCGCCGCTCGAGCCGTTCCGCTATCGCGACTACGGCACGATGGCGACGATCGGTCGTGGCTCAGCGGTCGGTGATATTTTCGGCGTAAAGATCTCGGGATTCTTCGGGTGGCTGTTCTGGATCTTCCTGCACATCTTCTGGCTCATCGGCTTTCGCAACCGCATCGTTGTGCTGACCGAGTGGGCCTGGTCGTACCTGACTCTACAGCGCCGCGTCCGACTCATCACCGGCGAGCGGCTGTGGCCCGACCCCTGAGGTGGCGTAGAATCGGCGCCCATGAGCCGCGAATTCGCCTTCGAGATGGCGGCGTCGAACGTCCGTTTCGGCGCGGGGGTCACGCGCGAGTGCGGGATGGACCTGGCCGAGCTGGGCGTTCGACGGGCGCTTGTTCTGACCGACGCCACCGTGGCGAGACTGCCGCCGGTCAGCACGGTGCTCGACTCGCTGGAAGCAGCGGGCGTCGACGCGTCCGTCTACGACCGAGTCAGGGTCGAGCCGACCGACGATTCGTTCCTCGATGCGATCGCGTTCGGCAATGCCGGCGCGTACGATGGCTTCGTTGCCGTCGGTGGCGGCTCGACGATTGATACCGCAAAAGCGGTCAACCTTTACACCACGCATCCTCCGCTGGATTTTCTCGACTACGTGAACGCTCCAATCGGCAAGGGCCTGCCCGTGCCGGGTCCCCTCAAGCCGCTCATCGCGATTCCGACGACGGCCGGGACCGGGAGCGAGACGACGGGGGTCAGCATCTTCGACCTGACGCGAATGCACGCGAAGACCGGCATTGCCAGCCGGCGCCTCAAGCCAACGCTCGGCATGCTCGACCCGGACAACACCCGCACCATGCCCGCCGCGGTGGCCGCGTCGAGCGGTCTCGACATTCTGAGCCATGCGATCGAATCGTTCACCGCCATCCCGTTCACCGAACGGCCACGGCCCGATCGTCCGGCGCTTCGCCCCGCGTATCAGGGCTCGAATCCGATCAGCGACATCTGGTCGCTTCAGGCGCTGCGCCTCGTCGCGAAGTATCTGGTCCGCGCCGTCGAGGATCCCGAAGACGACGAGGCGCGCGCGAGCATGCTGCTCGCGGCGTCGTATGCGGGCGTTGGATTCGGCAACGCCGGTGTGCACCTGCCGCACGGCATGTCCTACCCCGTCTCGGGGAACGTCAGGAGCTTCCGGGCGGACGGCTACGCCGTCGATCATGCGCTCGTGCCGCACGGCTTTTCCGTCATCCTGAACGCGCCAGCGGTGTTTCGATTCACCGCGCCGGCGGCACCCGACCGGCACCTCCAGGCGGCCGAGGCGCTCGGCGTGGATGTCAGTCGCGCGCGCCGGGAGGATGCGGGAGAGGTTCTTGCGGATCGACTGACCGAGTACATGCGGCGTCTGAATGTTCCGAACGGGCTTCGCGCCGTGGGCTATTCGTCATCGGACATTGCCGGCCTGGTCGAAGGGACGCTGCCGCAGCATCGCGTGACGAAGCTGTCGCCGAAGCCGGCGGGGCCTGAGGAGCTGGCACGCCTGTTCGAGAGCGCCATGACGGCTTGGTAATCTAGTAATGATGAAAGATCACCTCGACGATCTTGACCATCGTGACGACCTTGACGATCTTGCCAGGGACATCGCGGCGGCCGTTGGGCCGGACGGTGTGCTGCGCGACGAATCGGAGCTGCTGCCGTTCGAGTCCGACGGGCTCGCGCGGCTGCGCCAGAGGCCCGGCCTCGTCGTGTTCCCACGGAGCGCCGCGGAGGTGCAGGCGATCGTGCGCGCGTGTCACCGCCGGGGCGTGCCGTTCGTTGCCCGCGGGCACGGCACCGGTCTGTCGGGCGGCGCGCTTCCGGTGCGCGACGGCGTCCTGATCGTTCTCACGAAGCTCAATCGCATCCTCGACGTGGACATCGCGAACCAGCGCATCACCGTCGAGCCGGGCGTGATCAACCTCGACGTGAGCCGACGCGTCGCGCCGCTCGGCTACTACTACGCGCCCGATCCGTCGAGTCAGTTGATTTGCTCCATCGGCGGCAACGTCGCGGAGAATTCCGGCGGCGCCCATTGCCTGAAATACGGGTTTACCGTCCATCACGTCCTCGGCGTGGAGGTAGTGCTCGCCGACGGTGAGCTGGTCCAGATCGGCGGTTCGGCAGTCGACGCGCCCGGGCTCGACCTGCTCGGAGTGCTCGTCGGATCCGAAGGGACGCTTGCCGTTGTCACCAAGGCGACCCTGCGTCTGCTGCGGTCGCCTCAGGCCGTCAGGACGCTTCTGGCCGCTTTTGCATCCACGGATCAGGCGGGCGACGCGGTGTCCGCCATCATCGGCGCGGGCATCATTCCGGCGGCGGTCGAGATGATGGACCGGCTGACGCTCGAAGCGGCCGAGGCCGCCGTGCATCCTGGATTTCCAAAGGCGGAGGCGGTGCTGATCGTCGAGCTGGACGGCCCGACGGTGGAAGTGCAGCAACTGTTCGAGCTCGTCGAGCGCGTCTGCCTCGAGCACGGCACGACCGACCTGCTGATTGCAAAGAACGACGACGAACGTGCGCGAATCTGGAAGGGGCGCAAGGCGGCTTTCGCCGCGATGGGACGGGTCTCCCCAAACTACTATGTGCAGGACGGCGTCATCCCGAGAACGCAGCTCCCGGACGTCTTGCGGCGCATCCGCGAGCTCGAGACGCGATCAGGCCTGCGCATAGGCAACGTCTTTCACGCGGGCGACGGGAACCTGCACCCGCTCGTTTGCTACGACGAGGCTGTGCCCGGACAAGGCGAGCTCGCCGAGCGCGTCGCCTCCGAGATCCTGACCTATTGCATCGAAGCCGGCGGCTCGATCACGGGAGAACACGGTGTCGGGGCCGACAAGTCGCATCAGATGCCGAAAATGTTCAGCGATGCCGACCTCGAGACGATGCAGCGGGTGCGCTGCGCGTTCGACCCGTCGGGGATCTGCAATCCGGGCAAGGTTTTTCCGACGCCGCGGCTGTGCGGCGAAGTGCCGGGCCCCTACCGCCAGCATCCGTCCGAGCAGCGCGGTCTCGCGGAGCGCTTCTGAGTGCGTACGGTCGATCCTGTCAGCGCCGATGGGGTGGCGGCGGTTCTGGCCGATGCCAGCCGGGCGCGCGAGCGCGTCGTCATCCGGGGCGCGGGCACGAAGTCGGCGTTGGCGCTTTCCTCGGACGCGGAATCCGACATCCTGCTGTCCACGGCGCGTCTGGACCGCGTCATCGCGCATCGCCATGGCGACCTGACGGCGACGATCGAGGCCGGCGCGGTTCTGGGGGACGTGAACCGAGAGCTGGAGCGCCACGGCCAGTGGCTGCCCCTGGATCCGGCCTGGTCAGACCGCGCGACCATCGGGGGCATCGTCGCCACGAACGACAGCGGCCCGAGGCGCCATCGATTCGGCGCGCCGAGGGACCTCATCATCGGCGTCGAAGTCGCGCGGGCCGACGGCGTTCGCGCATCGGCCGGAGGCATCGTCGTCAAGAATGTCGCGGGCTACGACCTGTCGCGGCTGATCACCGGATCGTTCGGGTGCCTCGGCGTGATCCTGACGGCGACGTTCAAGCTCTACCCGCGAGCCGCGCAGTCCCGCACGGTGATCGTCGATGTGCCCTCGGGCGCCCAGATGCGAGCCATCGTCGCGGGGCTCGATGCGGGCCAGCTGACGCCGACTGCGGTAGAGGTGCAGGCACCGCCGCTGCGGCTGTTGATTCGGTTCGAGTCGATTGAGGCGTCGGTCGAGCGGCAGAGCGACCAGGCGATTCGCATCGCGTCCGCGCACGGCGGGCGGGCCAGGGTTGTCCGGGATGGCGAAGAAGACCGCGAGTGGCGGGAACATGCCGCGCGCCCGTGGTCCGGATCCGGATCCGTGGCGAAGGTCACGCTGTTGCCCGACGACCTGGCGCCCACGCTCGACGCGATCCAGGCGGCGGCGGAGGGCTGTGCGTGGGAAGTTGTCGGCCGCGCAGGCGTCGGCGTGCTGCTGCTGCGCATCGACGGCGATACCGCATCCCAGACCCGCGTTGTCGGCACACTGCGGGCTCGAGTCCAGATGGGACGGGGCAGCGTGACACTGCTGCGGTCATCGAGAGAGCTCGCGTCCGCCGTGGGCGTATGGGGTCCGATGGGCGGCGCGTTTCGTGTCATGAAGGCCGTCAAGGCGGCGCTCGATCCAGACGGCCTCCTGAATCCCGGCCGGGGTCCTGGCGGACTCTGACGAGCTGAGGACGCTGAGGCGGGCTGAAGACTTTTGAGGCCGGCTGAGGACTCATGGCCGCGTGCAGTTTCCTAGCC
>DASZFS010000562.1:0-9548 GCA_035939575.1 Vicinamibacterales bacterium
GGTCTCGGGCAGCGTGACCGAAGATCGATTCTGGAGCGAGACATGGACCAGCGCGGACCGGGTCCTCTCGCAGCTCAGCGACTGGCTCCGCCGATCGCATGCGGTCCGATCCGTCGAGATCGACGAGGGCTGGTCGGACGATCGCGACGTCAGCGTACTGGTCGGGCGCTGGGCGTGGGTGGACGTGCGGGCGCTGGTCGAGGAGCACGCCGCCGGCAAGGCGCTTCTTCGCGTCAGCATGCACCTGCGGCCGACCATGTTCGGCGTCGTCACGGCTCTGGCGCTGGGGGTCGCGCTGCTCGCCGCCGCACGCGCCGGCGTCGCGTACGAGTTCCGGCTCGCGCCGTTGAGACCGACGGTGACCGGCTCGCTTGTCGCCGCCGCCACGGTGCTGCTCGTCGCGTTCGTGGTGTGGCGCACGGCGCAGGCCACGGCCATCGCCAGGCGCGGCATCGAACACGTGACCGTCGGCGCCGGCATGGTGGAACTGCCATCGGGTCCGGCGCGGGCGCCGCTCGTGGCGCCGTCCATATTGCGGATCTACGGCCTGCGCAGCGCGATCATCTTCGCCATCATGATCCTGTCGATCGGGGCGAGCACGTTCATGCTGCGCGAGGCCGCGATCGGCACGGTCATCGGTTCCGGCAAGGGCTACAGCGACGAGGGCCCCGCCATCAACGCCTTGCTCGACTCGCCGAGCGGCATCGTGGTCGCGCCGAACGGCGACCTGTACTTCGCCGACTCGAACAACCACACCATTCGACGCACCGACGCCAGCAACAACCCGCGGGTCGTGGTCGTCGCGGGCAACCACGACCTCGGCAGCGGTTTCTCGGGCGACAACGGTCCCGCCACCGAAGCGCAGCTGGACACGCCGGGCGGCGTGTCGATCGCGCCCGACGGCGACATCATCGTGGCGGACTCGCACAACGACCGCATCCGCCGCGTCGACCGCCAGACAGGCGTGATCATCACCGTGGCGGGATCCGGAGAGAACGGCTACGACGGCGACGAAAAGCCGGCCGTGGACGCGGCGCTCAACACGCCCAGCGCCGTCGCGGCCGCGCCGAACGGCGACATCTACATCGCCGACACCTTGAACTACCGGATCCGCATGATCGAGGCGCGAACGGGTCTCATTCACACTGTCGCGGGAGACGGCACACCGGGCGATCCCGAGAACGTCGGCGATGGCGGCCCGGCGACCAAGGCGCACCTCAACATGCCGAGCGACGTCGTCATCGAGCGCGCCACCGGAAATATCTACATCGCCGACATGTACCACAACCGCGTGCGGCGGGTCGACGCCAAGTCGCACATCATCACGACCGTCGCGGGGAACGGGCAGTGGGGCTACTCGGGTGACGACGGTCCGGCGACGCAGGCGACGCTGGCGGGGCCCGCCGGGGTCGCAGTCGTCAGCGAGCCGAACGGCAGAGTGTCGATCTTCATCGCGGACTATTACAACCAGCGCGTGCGCGCTGTCGGTCCGGACGGCGTCATTCGAGATTTGAGCGACGGCGAGCACGCGGCGTTCGCGGGGCCGACCCGCGTCGCGTACGTGTCGAACGGGCCGCACACCGGGTGGCTCTGGGTGGCCGACCCGAGCCAGGACAAGCTCGTGTCGCTCATCATTCCGAAGATCGCGCCGAATCTCGTGCCGCCGCGGCGGCCGCCGGCGTCGCCGCGCAGGGTGGGCTGATGCAGGATCCGGTCGCGGCGGCCCGCGGGCAACAATCGCTGATCAGCTGGACGCTGACGTTCCTGCGCCCGTATCGGGCCAAGGTCGCGCTGCTCGCCATCCTGCTGGGGGCTGAAATCGGGCTGGGCGCGCTGCAGCCGTGGCCGATGGCGGTCGTGATCGACGTGCTGTCAGGCAAGCCATTTCCAGCGCGCGCCGCCGTGCTGGTGCCGACGAGCGTGCTGACTCACCCGTTCGCGCTGCTGGTGACGATCGTCCTCGCCGGCGTCGCGCTGCAGGTCGTGAACCAGTTCGTGTCGGCCTACGGCACGCAGGTTCAGGTGGACACGGGGCAGCGGATGGTCTACGACCTGCGGGGCGTCCTGTTCGAGCATCTGACGAGCCTCGGCCTCCAACACCACGTCACGACGAGCACGGCGGATGCGGTCTACCGCGTGGACGTCGATGCCTATGCCATCGAGAATCTCGTGATGAGCGGGATCTTCCCGCTCGCGACGTCGGTCATCGCGCTGGTGGTGATGTTCGGCATTCTGCTTCGGCTGAACTCGACGATCGCGCTGCTGTCTCTGACCGTCGTCCCGTTCCTGTACCTGTGCCTGCGCTATTACACCTCGACGCTCGTGGCCCGGGAGGAGCGCGTCAAGGAGCTGGAGTCGAAGCTGCTCGAGCGGCTGTACGAGACGTTCGGGGCGATGCGTCTGGTCAAGGCCTTCTCGCGCGAGCCGCACGAGCTGCAGCGCTACAGAAAAGCCGGCGACACGACGATGAACGCGCGGATTGCGATCACGTGGCAGAGCTCGCTGTTCTCCGTGGTCGTCAGCACCATCACCATTCTCGGGACGGCGCTCGTGGTCATCCTGGGTGGCCGCTACGTGCAGAACGGGAGCCTGACCGTCGGCGAGCTGTACGTCGTCATCAGCTATCTCGCGGCGGTCTACGGACCGTTGTCTGCCATTGCCCACACGACCGGACAGCTGCAAGGCGCGGTGGCGGGCGCCAGGCGCGTGCGTGCCATGCTGGTGTTGACGCCCGAAACCGAGGACGCGCCGAACGCGATCAACGCCGACGCGTTGCAGGGCGACATCACATTCGAGGCGGTTGGCTTCACATATCCGGGCGGCGCGCGGGTGCTGCACGACATCGATTTCCAGGCGAAGCCGGGCCAGATGGTCGCGCTCGTCGGCCTCACCGGCGCCGGCAAGACGACGCTCGTCAGCCTGATCCCGCGCTTCTACAACGCGACCGAGGGGCGCGTCGCGATCGACGGCGTCGACGTGCGGGCGTACCGCCTCCGCTCGCTGCGCGACAAGATTGCCATCGTGCTGCAGGATCCGGTGCTCTTCTCGGGAACGATCGCCGACAACCTGCGGTACGGCAAGCTCGACGCGACGATGGCGGAAGTGGAGGCTGCGGCGCGTGCGGCGCACGCGCACGAGTTCATCGCGCGGCTGCCCAAGGGTTACGACACCGAGATCGCGGAGGCAGGGGGCGGGCTATCCGGGGGCGAGCGCCAGCGGCTGAGCGTCGCGCGCGCGATTCTCAAGGACGCCCCGATCCTGATCCTGGACGAGCCCACGTCGTCGCTCGACGCGATCTCCGAAGAAATTGTCTTCGCGGCGCTGCGGCGCCTGCGTGCCGGCCGGACGACCATCGTCATCGCGCATCGACTGTCTACGGTGCGTGACGCCGACCGCATTCTCGTGCTGGACGGCGGCATGATCGCGGCGCAGGGCCGGCACGAGGAGCTGCTCAAGTCGAGCCAGCTCTATCGCCGCATGTGCGCCCGGCTGTCGGTCGGCAAATCGCTCGACGAGCCCGAGAGCGTGGACGAACTCATCGAAGCGGCCAAGCGGTAATCCCAGGTATGAGAATTCTGTTTGCGGGCATCATCGCTCGCTACCCGTTTGGCGGTGTCACCTGGTGCTCGCTGATGTATCTGCTGGGGCTGCGCGCGCTCGGGCACGAGGTTTTCTACGTCGAGGACACGGGCGAGTGCGTCTACGACCCGGTTCAGAACACGCGGGCGGTGGATCCGAGCTACGGGACAACTTATATACACAACGCGCTTGCGCCGTACGGGCTCGGCGACCGCTGGACCTTCGTCAACTACGACGGCAGTTACCATGGGCGCGGCGCCGAGGACGTGAAGCGGTACGCCGAGGGCGCCGATCTGTTCATCAACCTCTCGGGCGGCTCATGGTTCTGGCGCGACGAGTACGCCCGTATCCCGCGGAAGATCTTCATCGACTCCGACCCGGCGTTCACGCAGCTTGCGATCGCGAAGGCGGAGCCCTGGTACGTGCAGTTCTTCGAGCGGTTCGATCACCTCTTCACGTTCGGCGCCAACATCGGCTCGCGGGAGTCGTCCATCCCGGTCGGTGACTTCACGTGGATCCCCACGTGGCAGCCGATTACGCTCAGCGATTGGCACACGTCAGCCTCGCCGCGCGATCGCTTCACGACGGTGATGACGTGGCAGATCGAGAGCTTTGCCGACGTCGGCGGCAACAAGGACCAGGAGTTCGTGAAGGTCATCGACCTGCCGGCGCGGACCCCCCAGAAGTTCGAGCTGGCCATCAACGGGCCGCAGGCGCTGCTGCGGGAGCGGGGATGGGACACGGTCGACGCGATGCGCGTCTCGCGCACCCCGGGGGAGTACCGGGATTTCATCCACGGATCGAAAGCCGAGTTCGCAGTCGCCAAGCACACCTACGTCGCCAGCCGCTCGGGCTGGTTCAGCGATCGGACCGAGTGCTACCTCGCGTCGGGCCGCCCCGCGCTGGTGCAGGAGACCGGGTGGTCGGCCCACCTGCCCGCCGGCGAGGGCTTGCTTGCGTTCACGACGGTTGACGAAGCGCTCGCGGGCATCGAGCGGATCAACGCGGACTACCAGGGCCACGCCCGGCGGGCCCTGGAAATCGCCAGGGAGCACTTCGACGCGGGCCGGGTCCTGCCCCGGCTGCTCGACGCGGCGCTTGGATGACGTTGTGGCTTGTATGACAACGTGGCTTCTATGACAACGTGCTTTGCATGACGACTTCTTTACGAATCGCCCACATCGCCCCGGTTGCGACTACCATTCCCCCGCCGAAGTCGGGGTCGGTGGAGACGATGACCTCGCTCCTGACCGAGGGGCTGGTCGCCCGCGGACACGACGTGACGCTGTTCGCCACCGCTGACTCGAGCACGAAGGCCAAGCTTGCGGCCATTTACCCGCACGGCTACTGGCACGACGAAAACATGTGGCCGTGGGAGCTGTACGAGATGCTGAATCTCGCCGCGGCGGTCGAGCGAGCCCGCGACTTCGACATCATCCACTACGAGGCCGCCTACTATCCGATGTCGCTCGCGTACGCCCGTCTGAGCGCCACCCCCATCGTGCAGACGCTGCACCACTCGCCCAGTGCGGCGGAGATTGCGCTCTGGTCGCGCTATCCCGAGGCGCCGTTTGTCGCGATCTCCCACGAGCAGGCGCGGCTCCTCGCGGGCCTGAACGTCATCGACACGGTGCTCCTCGGCATCGACACGGACAACTTCACGTTTCGCGAGAAGCCGGACGATTACCTGCTGTTCCTGGGCCGCTTCACCGAGGGCAAGGGCGTCCTCCAGTCGATCGAAATCGCCAAGCGGGTGGGCATGAAGCTGATCCTGGCGGCGGCCGAGGATGAGTACTATCGCGAGAAGGTCGCCCCGCACGTGGACGGGCGCCATATCGTCTACTATGGCGAAGCCGATTTCGCCGCCAAGGTGAAACTGTACGGAGGCGCGCGCGCCCTTCTGTACCCGATTCAGGCCCGCGAGCCGTTCGGGCTCGTGCTCGCCGAAGCCATGGCGTGCGGCACGCCGGTCGCCGCGCTCGACCGGGGCGCCGTGCGTGAAGTGGTCGACGATGGCGTGACGGGGCTGGTGTTCGAGGACCTGGAGCAGATGGCCAACGATCTCTCGCGCGTTTTCAATCTCGACCGGCGCCTGGTGCGCGAGCGGGCGGTCGCCCGCTTCGGCGCGGCCCGGATGGTGGACGAATACGTCAGGGTCTACACCAGGATCGTCGAGGCCCATCGTGGCGGACACACCCACTAGAACCGTTCTCGCCATCTTCGCGCACCCCGACGACGAGTCCCTGATGTGCGGGGGCACGCTCGCGCGGCTCGCCGACGCGGGCGTGCGGGTCGTGCTCATCTGCGCCACGCGGGGCGAGCAGGGGTCGACGAGCGATCCATCGCTCGTACCCGAAGGCGATCTCGGAAGCGTGCGCGTACGCGAGCTCACCGAGGCCGCGTCGGTGCTGGGCATCTCGGAGGTGCTCTCGCTCGATCACTCGGACGGCGAACTGCGATGGCATCACGTCGCCGAGTTCCATGCGGACATCGTCGCGGCGATCGAGCGGTACCGGCCGGAGGCCGTGATCACATTTGCGGAGAACGGTCTGTACTGGCACCTCGACCACATCGGCGCGTACGAGCGGACGCTGACCGCGGTGCAGACGTTCGGCGCGGCCGCGCCACCGCTCTACTATGTCACGATGCCTCAGAACATCTTCCGCGAAGTCCTCGAGGCGGCGCACGCCAAGCGGGGCGCGCCGCTCGATTCGAGCTTCTGGGGCATCGAGCCCGAGGCGTTCGGCGAGACGGAAGCGGAGATGCCGGTGTCGCTCAGGATCGACGTCCGCGGCTGGGTGCCGCGCAAGCTCGCCGCCCTCCGGTGCCATCGCACGCAGATGGGCATCCGCAACCCGCTCGTGTGGCTGGACGACGATGAGGCGCGACGCTGGCTGGGCATCGAATACTTCCGCCGGTCACCGCTCGTCACGTCGACGGCGGACTCGGTCCTCGAACAGCTTGGCGCGCCCGTCGTAACTTAGGCCGGCGGGGGCTGGGCCGAAGACTCATGGTCGCGTGCAGTTGCCTCGCCCCAAGATCAAGGTTCTCAAGGATTGGACAGGGTCGTCAGAAATCGAGGGCGTAGGCAACTGCACGCGGCCATGAGTCTTCAACCTTCCCCGGAGATCCTGTGCGCGTAGAGATGCTGACGATACTTCGCTGCCCGTACTGCGGCGGCCGGCTCGAGCTCGTCGAATCGTTGTTCCATCGACGCGATGCTGACGGGATCGTGGACGGCATCCTCGGGTGCTACTGCTGCATCTTTCCGATCGTCGACGGCATCCCAGTCATGCATCTTCAGGCTGACGCCACGACCGCGCGGGATCAGGTGCAGGCGGGCCGACCCGATCTGGCGCGTCGGACGATGTTCGGCTTGGATGACGAGCGGCGGGCGGAGGCGTTCGACCGCGTCGCTGCATCCGATCGCGCCACCTACCGCGAGACTGTCGAGGCGTTCGGGCCGAACTTCGAGGGCGGCTATTTCCTGTATCGATTCTCGGATCCGACGTTCGTCGTCGCCCACGCGGTCGTGAGGGCGGTGGGGTTGACGGTCCTCGGCGGCCGCCGGCGGGCCATCGACATCTGCGGTGGCTCCGGCCATCTCACGCGCGCGCTGCTCGATCTGTCGTCGCCGCCGCCGGTGCTCGCCGATCTCTACTACACGAAAGTCTGGCTGGCCCGCCGCTTCACCGCGCCGGGCTGCGAGCCGGTGTGCTGCGACGGCAACGCCCCGCTGCCGTTCGCGCGCGGCGCGTTCGGCCTCGCGATGTGCACGGATGCGTTCATGTACATCTGGACGAAGCGGCAGTTCGTCGGGGAGATGGAGCGCCTCGTCCACACGGATGCTTCAGGCGAACCGGGCGCCGTCCTCATCGGGCACACGCACAACGCGCGCACCTGGAGCCCGTCGCACGGACAGCCGCTTCCGCCGGAAGGCTACGCGGACCTCTTCGAGACCATCGAGCCGCGCCTCTTCGCGGAAGGCGGGCTGTTCACGGACGTGGTCGATGCCGGCGTGCTGGATCTGTCGAGATCCGATCCGCGGAATGCGCTGGATCGCGATCCGGCGCTGACGATCATCGCGTCCCGACACCGGAGCGTATTCACGCGGCATGCGGTCGAGCCGGTCTCGGTGGCCTCGGGCGAGTTCCGCCTGAACCCGCTGTTCGCCGTGGAACGCGACGGTACTCCCGGGGATCCCCGGCCCGGAGACGCTGTCACGCTCCGACTGCGCTTCCCCGACGGAGACTACGAGCAGGAATATGGCGCGTGCCGCCGCTACCTGCCCGACGAGGTGTCGATCCCGCAAGCGCAGCTGGACGCGCTGCCTGCGCGGACCGTGCCGGAGGGGTTGGCCGATCTGGTGCGGCGCCGCGTGGTGCTCGATTTGCCGCAGAGGTATTACTAGAGGCTGCGAAGACTCATGGTCGCGCGCGGGGGCTGGAGACTCGTGGTCGCGTGCAGTTGCCTACGCCCTCGATTTCCAACGATCTGCTGAAACCTTTGAGAGTTTTGATTTTGGGGCGAGGCAACTGCGCGCGGCCACGAGTCTTCAGCCCGCCTCAAAGCCATCAGCCCGCCTTAGCGTCTTCAGCCCGCCGCGGCCGCTATTACGCTATAATACGTAACCATTACGCTATTTGACGTAACGCAGAACCCGTTCGTGTACGGCGAAGTCGTGCCGGCCGCGGCCTTCGTGGACCGCGTGGTCGAGCTCGACCGGCTGACGCATGATCTGGCGGCGGCGCAGAAGGTCTTCCTGATCTCGCCGCGCCGGTACGGCAAGTCGTCGCTCATCCGGCACGCGCTGGCGGCCATGGCGCGCCGCCACGCGCTGACGGTCGAGGTCACGGTCAGCAGCTTCAGCTCCTATGTCGCGTTCCTCGAGGGCTACGCCAGGGCACTCATCGTGGCCGAGACCCGCTGGGACCGAGCGCGAAACTGGCTCCGCGACGCCATTCGCTCCGCCCGCGCCGAGGTGCGCTACACGCCCGACGCCACGCTGCAGACGCCCGGCGCCGGCTCGCTGTCGGTCTCCTTCCCCGGCGTCAGGACCGACCGCGACATCTCGCGGCTGGCCCAGGAAGTGTTCGCGCTGCCCGCGCGGCTCGCCGAGACGCGCAAGCGCAAGGTCGTCGTGGCACTTGACGAGTTCCAGGCAATCGGTGGATTCAACGGCGGCTCGGTCGAGCACGCCCTGCGCGCCGCGGTCCAGCATCAGCGTGACGTCGGGTATGTCTTCGCGGGCTCCGAGCCCAGCCTGATGGAGAGGATGCTCGGCCCCAAGCGCCCGTTCTACAAGGCGGGCCCCGTCATGCGGCTCGACAAGATTCCCGCCGACGAGTTCGCGGCATTCATCGACGCACGATTCGCGGGCTCCGGGCTCAAACCCGAGCCTGGCCTCGGTGTGGCGATCGTCGAGCTCGCGGGCAACCTCCCGTATGACGTCCAGCGCCTCGCGCACGAAACCTGGGACGAAGTCCGCGGCCGGGGCCGCCGGCGCGTCACGCTCGACGACCTGCACGCCGCGCTGAAGCGCCTGCTCTCCGAGCAGCAGACGATGTTCGAGGCGATGTGGCAGCGGATGACGCTCGCGCAGCGCGCGGTTCTGCGCGCGGTCGTCCTCGAGGATGGCCGCGAGCTGCTGTCGGCCGACGTGCGCATGCGCCATCGTCTCGGCGGGCCGTCGACGGTCCAGACCGCGCTTGCCGCGCTGGTGCGCGACGACGTCATCACACGGGACGGCGATCGGTATGTCGTCGTCGATTCACTGCTGCGCGAATGGGTCGCGCGGCAGACGTTCTAGGGCTGAAGACTCTGAGGTGGGCTGAAGACTCATGGTCGCGTGCAGTTGCCTACGCCTTCGATTGCTGACGACCTTTTACGAACCTTGACAATCTCGATCTTGAGGCGAGGCAACTGCACGCGGCCATGAGTCTTCAGCCCGTTCTCATAGCTTTTGGGGC
>DASZFS010000563.1:0-10141 GCA_035939575.1 Vicinamibacterales bacterium
GAGGATCTGCTCGAGGAGATCGTCGGAGAAATTCGAGACGAATACGACGTCGAGTCCGAGCCGATCGTCGACGAGGGCCGCGGGCGATACGTGTTCAGCGGCAAGGTGAGCGTCGACGAGGTCGCGCGGCGGCTCCATGTCGAGATCGAGCGCGAGGGCTTCGAGACGGTGGGCGGCTTCCTGATGCATCACATCGGCCGCGTGCCTGCCGTCGGCGAGACATTCGAGATCGAGGGCCTGACCGTCGAGGTCCTGGACGCCGAGCGGCGGCGCATCAACAGGGTGCGCATCGGCAGACGTCCGGCCGCGGAGCGCGCCGAGGACCTCGAGGAGAAGTCCTGGCAGCACCACACATGAAGACCGGCCTCGTCTCGCTCATTGGGCGGCCGAATGCCGGTAAATCGACGCTGCTCAACCGCCTTGTCGGCACCAAGCTCGCCATCGTGTCGGACAAGCCCCAGACCACGAGGAACCGCATCCTCGGCGTCAGGAACTACGAGGACGCGCAGGTCGTGTTCCTGGATACGCCAGGCATCCATCGTCCCCTGCACCGCATGAACGTCCGCATGGTGGACGCGGCCCTTGAAACCATACGGGAGGTCGACGTCCTCGGGCTCGTGGTCGATGCGCCGGAGGCGGGCGGAAAAGGCGACGACTTTGTCCTCGACCTGGCGCGGCAGTCCACGGCGCTGGTGTTCCTGATTCTGAACAAGATCGATCTCATGAAGCGGTCGCGCCTGCTGCCCCTCATCGACGCGTATCGCACAAAGGCCGATTTCGCGGAGATCGTGCCGGTATCGGCCGCGACCGGCGAGAACGTCGATCGGCTCGAGCGCGCGATCATCGATCGGCTGCCGGAGGGTGAGCCGATGTACCCTGCGGACTATCTGACCGACCAGCCCGAGCGGTTCTTCGCGCGGGAGATCGTGCGCGAGAAGCTCCTCCAGTTCACACGCGCCGAGATTCCTTTCTCGAGCGCGGTCGTCATCGACAGGTTCGAGGAGCCGGACGCGACGCCTGCGGGAGAGGAGCCGCAGGCCGGACTGGCGGGAGGCGCCGGACAGGTTGGACGCGTCGGGCAGGCCGGGCAGGCCGGGCAGGCCGGGCAGGTTGGACAAGTTGGTCAGGTTGGACAAGTCGGACGGGGGGGACCTGTCGGACATGTCCAGGGGCCGCCGGGGCGGCCGCCGGGCGGCCCGATGCTCAAGCTGTATTGCACCATCGTCGTGGACCGCGAGTCCCAGAAGCCGATTGTGGTCGGCCGCGGCGGCGAGATGATCAAGCGGATTGGCATGGCGGCCCGCGAGGACCTCGAGCGGTTCTTCGGCGCGCGTGTGTTCCTGGATCTGCACGTCCGCGTCAAGTCCGAGTGGCGCGAAGACGACGGCGTGCTGTCGGATCTCGGGCTGTAGTACAGTTGTGAACCGCCTTCCGGATGCCGGCCTATACCACCGACGCGCTGATTCTCAGGACTTACAAGCTCGGTGAGTCGGATCGGATCGTCGTGTTCTTGACACGCGACCGCGGCAAGAAGCGTGGCGTGGCGCGGAACGCGCGTCAAAGCCGCCGCCGGTTCGGCGGGGCGCTCGAGCCGCTGACGCTCGGCCGCGTCGGGTATGTCGAGCGCGAGCGGCGCGACCTCGTGCATCTCCAGTACGTCGAGCCAATCCGGTCGCCACTCGCCGCTGTCGACGGTGACGCGCTCGGGTACGTGGGCTACTTTGCCGAGCTCATCGACGAGTGGGCGCAGGAGGCCGACCCGAACGAAACGGTCTTCCGGCTTGGCGCGTCGATGGTGGAAGCGATGGCGCTGGGCGTACCGGTGGAGCCGCTCGCGCGGTACTTCGAGTACTGGCTCCTCCGGCTGCAGGGGGTCTATGCGATCGATCCGCGCCTGTCCTCCGATGCGCGGGCGTTCCTGACCGCCGCACGCGGGCTCAGCCCCTACGGGCTCGGCGGTCTTCACGTGTTGCCCCGTACGCTCGCCGAGCTCGAGAACGCGCATCGCGCGCTGATCGCGATGCATCTGGAAAAGGACTTGCGCTCCGTGCGGGTACTGCGGGAGATGCGGAGATGATGGCGCAACGCGCCACGCGTCCACTATGACCTTTCAGGGCCTTATTCTGAAGCTGTCCGAATTCTGGGCGTCCCGCGGCTGCGCGCTGCAGCAGCCACTCGACGTCGAGGTCGGCGCCGGCACCATGCATCCGGAGACGTTCCTGCGGGTCCTCGGGCCGGCGCATTGGAACGTGGCGTACGTGCAGCCGTCGCGCCGGCCGGCGGACGCCCGCTTCGGTGAGAACCCGAACCGGCTCTTCAAGCACCATCAGTTCCAGGTCGTCCTCAAGCCCGCGCCCGACGACGTGCAGCAGATGTATCTCGAGAGCCTCGAGGCGTGCGGGGTCAGCCCGCGGCAGCATGACATCCGGTTCGAGGAGGACAACTGGGAATCGCCGACGCTCGGTGCGTGGGGCATCGGTTGGCAGGTCCTGTTCGACGGCCTCGAGATCACGCAGTTCACCTATTTTCAGCAGGCGGGCGGTGTGGAGCTGGCTCCGATCTCGGCGGAGCTGACCTACGGCCTCGAGCGGATTGCCATGGTGCTCCAGCGCGTCGACAGCATGTACGACATCGAGTGGGCGCCCGGCGTCAAGTACGGCGACGTGAGGCACCGGGACGAAGTCGAGCAGTCGAAGTACGTCTTCAACGCCGGCGTCCGGCTGCCAGAGGGGGAGTTCGCTGCCTTTCACCGGCGCATGTTCGACGAGTACTATCGCTTCGCTGAGGCGCTGCTCGCGTCGGGCCTCATCTGGCCGGCGCTCGAGCATACGTTGAAATGCTCCCACTTGTTCAACATCCTTGACGCCAGCAACAGCATCGGTGTCACCGAGCGCACGGCGTACATCCTCCGCGTGCGGAAGCTTGCGGTCGGCATTGCGCAGGCCTACATCGGCGAATCGACCGCTCCGGCGCCGGCCGCAGAGACCACCGAGGCGTCGTGATGGAACGGGAGCTGCTGCTCGAGATCGGCTGTGAGGAGCTCCCTGCAGCGTGGCTGCCGGGCCTGACCACGCTCATGGGCGAGGTCGTGGTCGCCGAACTGCGCGCGCACCGGCTGACACCTGACGCGCCGGCCGAAACCTACAGCACGCCCAGGCGCCTGACCGTCCGGATCGCTCATGTACCGGAGCGGCAGACCGATCTCGAGGATCTCGTCAACGGGCCGCCGGTCTCGAGCGCCTTCGCCGCTGACGGCACACCGACACAGGCCGCGTCCGGATTTGCGGCCAAGAACGGCGTCACGGTGAACCAGCTCGAGCGCGTCCAGACGCCCAAGGGCGAGTACCTGGCATTCCGGAAGCGGCAGCGCGGGCGGGCCGCTGTCGACGTCCTGCCTGGCGTCCTGTCCGGCGCGCTCCGCGCCCTGACGTTCCCCAAGTCGATGCGATGGGACGCGACGCTCGACGACGGCCGCGTCGAGCTGACCTTCGGCCGTCCCATTCGATGGCTGTTGTTCCTGTACGGCGGGCGTGTCGTGCCGTTCAGCATCGGCCGCACGCCGGCGGCGCAGACGGGCCAGGTGCAGGAAGTGCCGACCGGCGCGGTGACCTACGGCCACCGCTTTCTGACAACGAGCGGCCGGGCCGGCCGATCGATCAAGGTGCGATCGTTCGACGAGTACCGCGCGCGCCTTCTCGAGAACTTCGTCATCCTCGAGCGCAGCGAACGGCACAACAAGATTGCCCGGGAGCTCGACGCCAAGGCACAGCGCCTGAAAGGGCGCGTCAGCCGCGCGGTTCACGCTGAATCGGCGCTGCTGCAGGAAGTGCCGGACCTCGTCGAGTATCCGTCGGTCGTCGCGGGCACGTTCGCGCCCGAGTTCGCGCGCGAGCTGCCCGAAGAAGTGCTCGTCACGACACTCGTGCACCACCAGCACTACTTCCCCGTGGAGGGCGAAGACGGACGTCTGCTGCCGGCCTTCCTGGCGGTCATCAACAGCGAGCCGGACAACGAGAAGACCATCTCGCGCAACGCCGAGCGCGTCGTCAGCGCGCGGCTCCGGGATGCCCGGTTCTTCCTGGAAGCGGACCGCCGCGCGCCCCTCGAATCGCGCATCGATCGGCTCGCGACGCTGCTGTTTCACAAGAAGCTCGGGACCTACAAGGACAAGGCGGAGCGGATCTCGACGCTGGCGGCGTGGATCGCGCGCGAGGCGCTCGGCGCCGACGAGAGGACCGCGTCGCAGGCCTCCACGGCTGCCTGGCTGGCGAAGGCCGACCTCACGACCGACATGGTCCGCGAGTTCACCGAGCTGCAGGGCACGATGGGCGGCATTTACGCCCGCGAAGAAGGCCAGCCCGAGGAGGTGTGGAAAGCGATCTATTTCCATTACCTGCCGGTCGGCGTGGAGCCTGACGCGCCGCCGTCAAAGGCCCAGCTGGGAAAAGCCGCGGTTACGTGGGCCGCGGTCTCGCTCGCTGACAAGCTCGACACGATCGTCGGCCTGTTCGCGGCGGGTGAAAAGCCGACCGGCTCTCGGGATCCGTACGGCTTGCGCCGTGCTGCCCAGGGGGTGCTCCGCACGCTCGTTGATTTGCAGCGCCTGGCGGGGCTTGCGGCGCGGCCCACGCTCGGAAGCCTGCTCAGGGAAGCCGCGAAGGGATTTCCGGATCGGGCCGACTGGCAGCTGTGGCCCAAGGAAGACGTCGCCGAGCTGTCGCGGTTCCTCGTGGACCGCCTGTTCCACGTCCTTGAATCCCGCGGATCCGACCGGCGAAACGTACGGGCCGTCACGTGGGACGCCTTCGATCGGTTGCGCCCCGCGGAAGTGGCTGCCAAGGCCCACGCGCTTCCGGATTTCGCAGCGTCCGCGCAGTTCCGTCAGCTCGCCGTGGCGTTCAAGCGCGTGAAGAACATCGCGGGCGAGCTGAAGGATCAGCCGCCCCTGCCGCTGGACCAGTTGAGCAGTCGTTTGAAAGAAGCGGCGGAGAAAGATCTCCTCGAGAGCCTGATCGCGCGCGCGCCACGCGTGCGCGAGGCGGCGGCGGCACAGAACTACAGCGCCGCGCTCGGGAACCTTTCCGAGCTGGGGCCGTCGGTGGACAGGTTTTTTGTCGACGTGCTGGTCATGGCCGACGACGCGGATCTGCGGCGCGCGCGCCTGAGCCTCATGGCGCACCTGCGAGACGCCGTACGAGACGTCGCCGACATCTCGGAGGTCGTCCCAGAGGAGAAATGAAGACTACAACCCATCTCATAAAACGAGCTGAAGACTCTGAGCCGGGCTGAAGACTCATGGTCTACCTTCAGCCCCGTTCTGACCATCAGTGTCGCTTCTGCCGAGGCATTTATGAGATAGCTTCCACAAGCGAAGACTACGGACGGAACGGAGACGACGGGCGGATCCGGACTGTCGTCACACCAACCACTTACTGCTGAGACGTAACCGATGGCGAAGAAAAAGACGCGAGCGACAAGCGAAAAGCGGCGAGCCACGAAGCGCGCGCCACGAACAAGCCCGGCGAAGTCGAAGAAGCACGTGTTCTTCTTCGGATCAGGCAAAGCTGACGGCAACCGCCACATGAAGGATCTCCTCGGCGGGAAGGGATCTGGCCTCGCCGAGATGACCAACGCCGGGCTGCCCGTGCCGCCGGGTTTCACCGTCTCGACCGAGGTCTGCACGATCTACTACCGGGAGAAAGGACGCATTCCCGCCGCGATCGATCGCGAGATCGAGGAGAACCTGCGGAAACTCGAGAAGGCCGCCGCCGCAACGCTCGGTTCGACCGAGAACCCGCTGCTCGTGTCAGTCCGCTCGGGCGCGAAGTTCTCGATGCCGGGAATGATGGACACCATCCTCAATCTCGGCCTGAACGACGATGCGGTGGAAGGCCTGAAGCGCCGTACGACGAACGGCCGCTTCGCCTTCGACAGCTACCGCCGCTTCATTCAGATGTTCGGCAACGTCGTCCTCGAGATTCCGAAGGACGCCTTCGAGCACGAGCTCGAGGCCGTCAAGAGCGCGCAGCGCGCCAGGCTCGACACCGATCTGGACGAGGGGGCGCTGCGCGAGGTGGTCAGACGCTTCAAACAGGTCGTCAAGACGAAGGCGCGCCGGGAGTTCCCGCAGGATCCGCACGTGCAGCTGCAGATGGCGCGCGACGCTGTCTTCCGCTCCTGGATGAACGCCCGCGCGATCGAATACCGCCGCATCTATGACATCCCGGATCACATCGGCACCGCCGTGAACGTGCAGATGATGGTCTTCGGCAACACCGGGGACCGGTCCGGCACGGGCGTCGGGTTCACGCGCAACCCCGCAACGGGCAAGAGGGAGTTCTACGGCGAGTTCCTGATCAACGCGCAAGGCGAGGACGTGGTGGCGGGCATTCGCACGCCCCAGCCGATCCGCGAGCTCGAGCAGGTGATGCCGACGGCCTACACGCAGCTGCGCGCGATTACGACGCGGCTCGAGCGCCACTACAAGGACGTCCAGGATTTCGAGTTCACCATCCAGGACGAGCGGCTGTTCATGCTCCAGACGCGAAGCGGCAAGCGGACGGGATACGCCGCAGTGGTCATCGCGACCGATTTGGTCGCGGAGAAGCTCCTGACCCCGAAGGAAGCGATCCTGCTCGTCGATCCCGAGTCGCTCAACCAGCTGCTCGCGCCTGGCTTCGATCGGGACGAGTGGAAGAAGATTCCGACGGCAACCACGGGGCTGCCGGCCTCGCCCGGCGCGGCAAGCGGCCAGGTGGTGTTCACGGCGGACCATGCGGTCGAGTGGACGCAGCAGGGGAAGTCCGTGATCCTCGTGCGCCGCGAGACCGTGCCCGACGACATCCACGGGATGTTCGTTTCACAGGGCATCCTGACAGCGACCGGCGGCATGACGTCACACGCTGCGGTCGTGGGTCGCCAGATGGGCAAGCCTTCCATCGTCGGCGCAGGTGCGCTGGAGATCAACGAGTCGGCCCGGCAATTCCGCGTCGGCGGGCAGACAATCAAGGAAGGCGACTTCATTTCGTTCGATGGCTTGAGCGGTGAGGTCAAGATCGCGCGCGTCGCGTCGAAGCCCAGCGAGATCCTGCAGGTCCTCAACGGGACGCTCCCGGCGAAGAAGTCCGACATCTATCGGCGCTTCGAGCGGCTGCTCGGCTGGGCCGACACGTTTCGGCGCATGGGTGTACGCGCGAATGCCGACCAGCCGGACCAGGCACAGCTCGCATATGCCTTCGGCGCGCGCGGGATCGGACTCTGCCGGACCGAGCACATGTTCTTCGGCGAAGGCCGCATTCCCATCGTCCAGCGCATGATTCTGGCCGACAACGAGGCGGATCGCCGGGCGGCGCTCAACGCGCTGCTCCCGTTGCAGCGGGAAGACTTCTACGGCGTGTTCAAGGGCATGCACGGGACGCCGGTCACCATCCGAACCATCGATCCGCCGCTCCACGAGTTCCTGCCGAAGCGTGAAGAGCTGATGGTGGACATCGCCCGGCTCGAGGCCACCGGCAAGACAGGGAAAGTGCTGGACGAGAAGCGGACGCTCCTGCAGCGTGTCGAGCAGCTTCACGAGTTCAACCCGATGCTCGGGCACCGGGGCGTCCGCCTCGGCATTACCTATCCCGAGATCACGGAAATGCAGACGCGCGCCATCCTCGAGGCGGCGTGCCGCCTGAACAAGGAAGGGCTCAAGACCGTTCCGGAGATCATGATCCCGCTCGTCGGCCACGTGAAGGAGCTTCGCGATCAGAAGGCAGTCGTGGATCGCGTGGCGGCAGATGTCATGAAGGAGCAGGGCGTTCGCATCAAGTATCTCGTCGGCACCATGATCGAAGTGCCGCGTGGCGCCGTCACGGCAGACCAGGTTGCGCTGGAGGCACAGTTTTTCTCCTTCGGAACGAACGATCTCACGCAGCTCACGTTCGGGTTCTCGCGGGATGACGTGGGCAAGTTCCTGCGCATCTATCAGGACAAGAAAATCCTCGACAAAGACCCGTTCGCCTCCATCGACACGGAGGGCGTGGGGTCGATCGTGCGGATGGGCGTCCAGCTCGGACGCAAGACGCGGCCGGATCTCAAGCTCGGCATTTGCGGCGAGCATGGTGGCGACCCGTCATCGATCCACTTTTTCGAGAGCGTTGGGCTTGACTATGTGAGCGCATCGCCATACCGCGTCCCGGTCGCGCGGCTCGCCGCCGCCCAGGCGGCGCTCGCGGTCAAAGTGGGGGACTGATGGATGGGCAAGATTCTCCGCCTCCCGTCGGAGCTGGCCAACCAGATCGCGGCCGGTGAAGTCGTCGAGCGTCCCGCATCTGTCGTCAAGGAGCTGGTCGAGAACGCCATCGACGCCGGCGCGCGCCGGCTGTCCATCCATACAGAGCTCGGGGGCAAGAAGCAGGTACGCGTCGAGGACGACGGCGAGGGGATGGCGCCGGACGATGCGCGCGTGGCGATCGAGCGGCACGCGACCAGCAAGATCGCGCGGGCGGATGACCTTGCTGCGATTCGCACGCTGGGGTTCCGCGGAGAGGCGCTGCCGTCGATTGCGTCGGTGTCGCACTTCGTGCTTCGCACGCGCGCGCGGGGCGCGGGATCTGGAACCGAGGTTCGTGTCAACGGGGGCACGGTCGCGTCGGTCACCGAAGCCGGTATTCCAGAGGGAACGGCGGTCGAGGTCAACGACGTCTTCTACAACCTGCCGGCGCGCCGCAAGTTCCTGAAGTCTGACGCCGCCGAATCCGCGCAGGTCTCCCGCGTCGTCACGCAGCTCGCGCTCGCGTATCACGAGATTGGCTTTGACCTCACGAGCGCGGGCCGGACCGTGCTCCAGTATCCCCCGGCAGCGTCCCCGCGCGAGCGGCTGTTCCAGATCTACGGCGAGCGCGACGATCTCGTGGAAGTTCGCAAGGAAGCAGGCGGGGTGAAGCTGACCGGGTTCGTGGCGGCGCTGGCTGACCATGGATCGCAGGCGCCGACGCGCGGGCCGCAGCACGTGTTCGTCAACCGCCGCATCGTGAAGGACCGCACGATTGCGCACGCGATCATCGATGCCTACAGCGTCGCGTCGATCAAGGAGCGCAGCCCCGAGGTGCACCTGTTCATCGAGATGCCGCTCGACGCCGTGGATGTCAACGTGCATCCCACGAAGGCCGAAGTCCGGTTCCGCGATCAGTCGATGGTTCACGAGGTGGTGCGCCGCGCGTTGATGGAAGCCCTCGGGCGGACTGGCGCGCCGCAGCTGCAGCTGCAGTCCGAATGGCCCGGCGGCCGTTCTCCGACGACGCCGGCGCTGCCGGGCGTGCTGGCGGGCGGCGCGTATCCCAATAGATGGGTGCCTGGCGCCAGCACGTTCAGCGAAGCCGCCAGCACGTTCAGCGGTGTCGCCAGCACGTTCAGCGAAGCCGCCAGCACGGTCAGCGAAGCCGCCGTCACCCTGAGCGTCAAGCCCCTGATTCCGCTTGGTCAATTTCGCGACACGTTCATCATCGCGGTGGACGACGAAGGAGTGGCAATCGTCGACCAGCACGTGGCGCACGAGCGGGTACTGTTCGAGCGCGTGATGGAGAAGCTGACGGCAGGGCGGCTGGAGTCGCAACGCCTGCTGGTGCCGATGCTGATCGACCTGCCGCCCGCGGCGCACGAGGTGCTCGCCGCGCGGGCCGTCGAGCTCGAGCGTTTCGGCTTCGACATCGAGCCGTTCGGCACCGCCACCATCAAGGTGACGGCGGTGCCGGCGCTGCTCCGTACGGAGGACAGCGCGAACGCGCTGCTCGCGCTGGCCGAGGATCTCGAAGGGCTCGACCGCGGCGCCCACGTGCACGATGCGCTCAAGCGCATCGCGGCGACGACGGCGTGTCATGCAGCGGTCAAGGCCAACTACCCGCTGACGTACGAGAAGATGACGCACATCCTCGACGAGCTGCGCGCGACGGCCTATTCGACCATCTGCCCGCACGGCCGGCCCGTCATGCTCCGGCTGACGCGCCGGGAAATCGAAAAGAACTTCGAGCGAATCTAGAGAGGCGTCTGACTCAGAATGGGCCTGAAGACTCATGGTCGCGTGCAGGTGCCTCGCCCCAAGAATCAAGGTTGTCCAAGATTCCCAAGGGGTTGGACAGGGTCGTCAGAAATCGAGGGC
>DASZFS010000564.1:0-6368 GCA_035939575.1 Vicinamibacterales bacterium
TTCTCGATCTGCAGCGCGATGGCGTTGGCCTCGAAGATCCCGACCCAGATCGGCAGCACCTTCTGCCCCGCCTTGTCCCGCAGGATGACGATCGGCATGTTCGTGATGGGGTCGACCATCAACCCCTTGATGGACATCTCGATCTGCATAAGCCCTACAACCTAGGCACCGAGGGCCGTTCTGTCAATCAGGCGCCGGTGCATGACGCCTCTCCCCAGACGCTGTGCGGACCCGCACGCGAGACGCGCACGGGAATCGTCCGGCCAATCCACGCGCCCGGACCCGGCAGGTTCACCACCACGTTCGTGGAGCTGCGTCCGGACACCTCCGTCGCCCGCCGCCGGCTGACGGCATCCACCAGGACGTCCACGGTCTCGCCGACCATCCGCGCGTTCAGCGCGCTCTGAATCTCGCCCTGCAGCCCCTGCAGCGCGACAATCCGCCGCGTCTTCTCCGCCTCCGGCACGTCGTCGGCCATCCGCTGATCCGCGAGCGTGTGCGGACGCGCCGAGTACTTGAACGAGAACATGCTGTGATACCGCACCGCCGCCGTCAGCGACAGCGTCTCATCGAAGTCCGCGTCCGTTTCGCCGGGGAACCCGACGATCATATCGGTCGATAGCGCGACACCCGGCAGCGTCTCGCGAATGCGCGCGACGAGATCGAGATAGCTCTCGCGGGAGTAGCGGCGCCGCATGGCCGCGAGGACGCGCGTCGATCCCGACTGCACGGGAATGTGGAGATGGCGGCAGATCTTCGGCAGCCGCGCCATCGTCTCGAGAAAGCGCTCGTCGAAATGACGCGGGTGCGGACTTGCGAACCGGATCCGCTCGATCCCGTCGACGCCGTGGATCGCCTCGAGGAGCTGGGTGAACCCGCACGCTGGGTCGTCCGGCGCTTCGTAGCGATTGACGATCTGCCCGAGCAGCTGTACTTCGCGGTGCCCCGTGGCGGCAGCCTCGCGCACCTCCGCGAGGATGTCCGCCTTTGGCCGCATGCGCTCGTGGCCGCGCGTGTACGGCACAACGCAGAAGCTGCAGAATTCGTTGCACCCTTCGATGATCGTGACGTAGGCCTTCACCGGATCGCTGCGGCGCGTGACGCCGAGCGGCCAGCTCACGTCGTCGTAGGGACTGAGATCCATGATCGGCCCTGTCGGCCCTGTCGGCCCGGTCGACCGCGCGGCCGAGGATCGGGCGGCATCCACGAGCATGGGAAGCCGCCGGATCGCCTGAGTCCCCAGGACCACGTTGGCAACGCCAGGCGACCGCCGGAAAATCGCCTCGCCCTCCTGCTGCGCCACGCAGCCGGCGACGACAACCGTCGGATCGGCGCCGGCGGCTGCCGCCATCTGCCGCAGCTCGCCGAGACGCGTGTACAGCTGTCCCTCGGCCCGCTCGCGCACGCTGCAGGTGTTGATCACGACCACGTCGGCGTCCGAGGCGTCGTCGGTGGACTCATAGCCGGCCTGCTCGAGCAGCCCCGCCATGCGCTCGGAGTCGTGCACGTTCATCTGGCAGCCGAAGGTCTCGATGAGGTACTTGGGAGCCACGTTTTAATTCCGCAGCCTGCCTTTCGCTTTCGCGCTTTCGCTTTCGCCTTTCGACCCGGCTTCGCCTTTCGCCCGGCCGCTCCGGGGGCGAAGTTCTCGATGTCCGCTGCTGCGCCCTTCAAGCATCTCACGAGCCGAGCGCCTCAACCCGTCCGTGATCGCTTCTCCGCCGAGCATGCGTGAGAGCTCCTCCACGCGCTCGTCCGGTGTGAGTCGCCGGACGGTTGTGCGGGTACGCCCGCGATCGACCTGCTTCTCGATCAGGAAATGCGTATCGGCGTTGGCGGCAATCTGCGGCAGATGCGTGATGCTGAGCACCTGAAACGCGGAGCCGAGGGCGCGGAGCTTCCGGCCGACGACGTCCGCAACCCGGACGCCGATGCCCGCGTCCACTTCGTCGAAGATGAGCCCCGGCGCCGCGGAGCTCGGAGGCCGCCCGGTCGCGTCGCTCAACCCGTGACGCGTCGTCGCCAGCAGGGTCTTGATGGCCAGCATGATCCGCGAGAGCTCTCCTCCCGACACGATGCGTGCGAGCGGGCGCAACTCTTCGCCAGGGTTCGGCGACACGTAGAACTCGGCAGCATCCAGCCCGGATGACGACCAGAGCGGCTCGGACAGCTCGTCGGCGAATCGGACGTCGAACCGCGTCTCCTGCATCGCCAGCTCCGACAAGCCCCGCTCGACCGCCCGCGCGAACGTCACCGCCGCGCGCCGGCGGGCGGCTGAGAGCGACCGCGCTGCGGCGAGATATGCCGTGCGGGCCGCGAGGAACTCCCGCTCGAGATCCGCGACGCGCTCGTCCCCCTGCTCGAGATCGGTTGCCTCGACCTTGAGCGCATCGCGCGTCCGGATCACGTCGGCGAGCGTCGGGCCATGCTTGCGCTTCAGGCGCTCGAGCAGCGCAAGACGATCTTCGACCTGCTGAAGACGCGCCGGCGATGCCTCGATGCCGTCGCTGTAGCCCCGCAGGAACAGGGCGAGGTCTTCCAGCTGGGACTTGATGCCGTCCCGCGCCTCGAGATACGGCAGGAACCGCGGATCGAGAGTGGCAAGCTCGCTCACCCGCCGCCAGACCCCGCCCAACCCGGCAAGAATGGCGTCATCGCTTTCGTACAGGGACGCGTAGCTCTCAGCGCACAAGCGCTCGACGCGCTCGGCGCTCGCCAACACCTGCCGCAGCGAGGCGAGCTCCACGTCCTCGCCAGGATCGCCACCCTTCAGGCCGGCGCGATCGAGCTCCGCGAGCTGAAATCTGAGCAGTTCGAGCCGGCTGTCCCGATCTTTGCCGGCGGATCGCAAGCGACCGAGGTCGTCGCGAACGCGGCGCATCGTCTCGAACGCATCGGCCGTCGGCAGGGCGCCGCCCGTTCCGGCCCAGGCACCGAGCACGCCGAGGTGCGTCGCCGGATCGAGGAGCGTCTGGTGCTCGTGCTGGCCGTGAAGCTCGACGAGGCGCGACGACAAGTCCTTGAGAGCGGTCGCAGTTACCAGCGCGCCATCGACGTACGCCCGGCTCCGCCCCTGGGATGTCACCTCGCGGCGAATCACGAGCTCGTCGCCTGCGCTCTCGAAGATCGCCTCAATCGATGCGGCGTCCTCGCCAGTCCGCACCAGGTCGCCCGAGGCGCGGCCGCCCAGGAGTAGACCGACCGCCTCAACGAGAATCGACTTCCCCGCCCCTGTTTCGCCAGTGAGGACATTGAGGCCAGGGTCGAACTCAACTTCGACGCTGTCGATGACCGCGAGGTGTCTAACTTTTAGGTACCGCAGCATCTGAAAATGGAGAGAACTCCAATCGTAACATAGGTTTGACAGCAATTTCACATCATGATACAGTTCTGCATCTCAGGCCAGGGCCCAACCCTGGCGGCGCTGTCCCAGCGGCGCACCTGTACGTTCGCGGAGGGCCGTTTGCGCACGCTTGGAAGCCTGTTTGTCACCCTGTTCTTGCAGGGGCAAGCTGGAGTTGTGTCCGAAAGTTCCGGCACGTCGATTCTCAACCTCATTACGCGATCATATTTGACCCTGGGCGTCCTGTTCGTCCTGGGCATGATCTCCGTGGTGTCCTGGGGAATCATCTTGTACAAGCTGTGGGTGTTTCGCCGAACCCGCAGGCAAACGACCCAGTTTCTCGAGGTCTTTCGCCGCAGCAACAAGTTCTCGGAAGTGCAGGCCGTCTGCCGCTCACTCGGCGATAGCCCTCTCGTCGGCCTCTTTCAGTCCGGCTACGCGGAGCTGACGGCACAGCTCCGCCAGGCCTCGCCCGATACTGCGAACGGGCCCAATCCGAAGCCGGCAGCGGGTCGTCCAACTCTCAAGAGCCTCCCGGCGGTGGACCGGGCTTTGCTGCGCGCATCGGTCGTTGAGATCAACAAGCTTGAGAAGCACATCGCCTTTCTGGCGACCGCCGCGAGCGTCTCCCCGTTCATCGGGCTGTTCGGAACGGTGTGGGGAATCATGGCGTCGTTTCAGGGCATCGGCCAGACCGGGTCCACGAACCTCGGCGTCGTGGCGCCAGGGATCGCTGAGGCGCTGGTGGCCACGGCCGCCGGCCTCGCCGCCGCGATTCCCGCGGTCTGGTTCTACAACCTGCTGACGCAGCGTGTGAAGCTGCTTGCGTCTGACATGGATGATTTCTCGATGGAGTTTCTGAACATCAGCGAGAGGAACTTCACGTAATGCCGAAAGTCCAGGCGGCCGAGGCAACGCCCGGCCGGGGCGGTCGCGGGCGCCGCGTCTCGTCGTCGCTCGCCGAAATCAATGTTGTCCCGCTGGTCGACGTGATGCTGGTCCTGCTCATCATCTTCATGGTGACTGCGCCGATGATTCAACGCGGCGTCGACGTCAAGCTGCCCGTCGCCGGGCGATCGGCGCAGCAGATTCAGGGCGAGCGTGTGTTCGTCACCGTCCCCGCGGCCTACCGCCAGAGCCATCTCGTCTACCTGGGAGACGAGGCCGTGCGGCTCGATATCCTCCAGGAGCGCGTGCGTCAGAAAGTCGAGAACATGTCGGACAAGCAGGTCTACCTTCGTGGAGACGGAAGCGTCACGTATCAGGAGCTCATGGAGGTGTTCGACAAGCTCAAAGCCGCAGGCGTCGTGAACGTCGGCCTCGTGACCCGGATGGCAGGCGAGCGGTAGTGGACGTCAGCGACATCCTCCGGGATCGCATGGAGCCGCCGTCAGGGCTCGACCGTATGGTCGTGGCGTCGCTCGTCGCGCACGCCGCATTCGGCGCGATCCTGTTGATCTCCGGGCGCAACTTCATCGGGCACCGGCCGGACGAGCTTCGAAACGTCATGACCATTTCGCTGAGCGGCGCTGGCGACGGTCCTCGCAATGGCGGCTTCACGCCCGCAGCCGCCCGGCCGGTGCAGGTCCAGACGCCGCCTGAAGACCCCGCCAAGCGAGAGCCGGTCCGTCCGCCGGCCGCAAAAACGCCAGAGATGGTGATGCCCACGCTCAAACCGACGACAAAACCGTCGAAAACGCCGCCGCCGGTAGTCCGTCAGGCCCCGGATGAGGCGCGCGGGCGCACGCCGACGAAGGGCGCGCAGACAAGCGCCGGAAACTCGCTTGCAATCACGGCCGCGCGCGGCCAGGGATTCGGTCTGTCGACCGGCGGCGGACCGGGCGCCGGGTCCACGCTGGACGTCGCCGACTTCTGCTGCCCCGGCTACATCGCGACGATGGTCGATCGCATCCGGAGCTCATGGCAGCAGAACCAGGGCAGCACGGGCGACTGCATCATCAAGTTCACGATCAGACGGGACGGCCAGATGGTCGAGCCCTCCGTCGAGAAGTCCAGCGGGTCGTCCGTCCTTGACATCGCGGCAATGCGCGCGATCGTGAGCACCAGGACGCTGAACGCGCTGCCCGCCGAATTCCCGAACTCGACGCTGACAGTCCACCTGAACTTCCAATACAAATGACCAAGCACATACTCGCCACGGCGGTCGCTCTGTCCGCGGTGCAGTTGCCGCCGGCGCAGCAGCCCCCCGCCACGCCCCAGCAGCCGACCGAGGTCGTCACGGTGATCTCCAGCGAGGGCAACCTGCCGCCGCTGCTGGCCGTGCCGGACTTCATCCCGCTCAGCACGGACGCCGAGACGGTCGCCATCGCGAAGATCGCTGGACAGGTCCTCTGGGACGATCTCCACTACGAGGAAGAGTTCAGGTTCATTCCCCGGGACGTGTATTCGACGATTCCCAAGGCCACCAGTCTTACCGACATCCCGTTCGATCGCTGGCAGGAGCTGAACGCCGATGGCCTCGTGGTAGGGACGGTGCAGAAGACCGGCAACCAGCTCCGTGTCGAGGTCAGCGTGTTCAACGTGCGCGCCCACCATTCGGTGTTCGGAAAGGTCTACTCGGGCTCGTCGGCCAACCCGCGCTCGTACTCGCACGTGGCGGCTGACGAGATCTACCAATCCCAGCGCGCGCTGAAGGGCGTCGCGGAGAGCAAACTGACGTTCGTCTCCGACCGCGACGGCGAGCGCATGACCGGCACGGTCGAGAAGCGCGACGTCAAGGAAATCTACATCTCCGACTACGACGGCGATCGCCAGACCCGTGTGACGGTCGGCCGCACGCTGAACGTGTTCCCCCGCTGGTCGCCGAACGGCCGGTCGATCGCGTATACGTCGTACCGCCGCGGCGCCCCGAACATCTTCGTCTCCAACATCTACGAAGCGACGATGGAGGAGGTGACCAAGGGGAACAACGAGAACTGGCTCCCGGCATGGTCGCCGGACGGCACGCGGATCTGTTTCGCATCCCCGCGCGAAGGCAAGGGCTACACGAATCTGTACGTGGTGA
>DASZFS010000565.1:0-15130 GCA_035939575.1 Vicinamibacterales bacterium
CTGGTCGAGGGTCGCGCCCTGAACGCGCCCCTGGTTTGCCTGGTACCAGGCGGCGACATCGGCGTCGGCAACCGGCCCGACTTTGTCGGCGATCTCCTTCTCCACGAGCGTGGCCCGATCCACGCCGCGGGCTTTGGCCTCCTGGTCCATCAACATCGAGGCCACCATCTCGTCGAGCGTCACGCGCCTGGCGTCGTAGAGCGCCTGCGCGAGCTTGCCGCTGAAGTTCGCCGTCGGCTGCTGGAGCGCCTTTTCGTCGACCTCCGCGAGCGTAATCGACGCCGAGCCGACCGTCGCGACGACCGCGGTCGGCTGCTGCGCTGGTTGCCGCTTCGAGGGCTGCGCCGAGGTGGACGAGCATGCGGCGCCGAGCAGGGCTGAGCAGAGAAAAAGAGACCTCATTGGGTTCAGTATAGCGTCACTGCTGGTTGCTGGTTGCTGGTGGCTGGTGGCTGGTGGCTGGTGGCTGGTGGCTGGTGGCTGGTGGCTGGTGGCTGGTCGGCACATGGGTCGGCGGCCATTGCACGGAGAGTCGATGATGTGCAACCGAGCCGACCTTCCCTCGCCGAGACATGCGATAAGCACGTCATGAGCTCGACGTATCGAAGTCTCGACGTCTGGCAAGAGGGAATGCGTCTCGTAGAACAGTGTTACGCGGCAACCAGGGCGTTTCCGCATGAGGAACTGTTCGGTTTGACAAGCCAGCTTCGTCGGGCCGCCGTTTCGATTCCTTCCAACGTTGCTGAAGGCGCGTGTCGCAACAGCGACCGGGCTTTCTGCAATCATGTCGCCATCGCCCTTGGTTCGCACGGTGAACTCGAGACGTGCTTGGAAATCGGTCGTAGACTCGGCTATGTGTCCGATTCGGTCGCCGAGGCCCTCGAGGGTGTCTGCTCGACAACGGGGCGGCTGTTGAACGGCCTGCATCGTTCTTTGCGTCGCAAGATCAAGCAGCGGCGCCGACCGCGCACCGAACCGCGCACGATCAACCGCTAGCCTCCAGCAACCAGCAACCAGCAACCGGCTACCAGCAACCAGCAACCAGCTACCAGTCCCTACTCCCCCAGCCTCTGCGGCAGATCCGCAATCACATACGTCATCACCGCCACCGCGGCCGCGCATTTCGCCATCTCCGTAGGATCGATCTTGTCGACAGTGTCCGCCGGGGTGTGGTGAATGAGAAAGTACTTCGAGCCGTCGACGTCAAGGGACATCGACGGCACATGTCCCTCCTGCACGCTCGGCCCGATGTCTGCCCCCCCGCCGCCCGGTGTGATCTGGTCGGCGGCGATGCCGGTCAGGAGCGTCGCGATCGCCCTCACCGTATCCCGGGCAGTGTCGTTGCCGGTGAACCCGAACCCCAGCGGGCGGAAGACGCCGCTGTCCGACTCGAGCATCATCACGTGCTTGGCCAGCTCAGCGCGGTGCTTGTCCCGGTACGCCTGGCCCCCGCGGCCGCCGTTCTCCTCGTTCGTCCAGAGCACGACGCGTACGGTCCGCCGCGGTCGCAAGTTCAGTTTCTTCATGATCCGCAGCGCTTCCCACGTGACCACGCAGCCGCCCCCGTCGTCGCTGGCGCCTGCCCCGACGTCCCACGAGTCGATGTGGCCACCCACGACCACCACCTCATCTGGCAGCTCGCGGCCGCGAAGCTCGCCGACAACGTTGGCCGACTCAACGTCGCGCTCGAAGTGTGCCTCCATCCTCAGCCGCACGATGATGCGGCTTCCGCGGTCCGCCATGCGCTGAAGGCGATCGGCGTCCTCGGTTGTGATGGCGGCGGCCGGGATGTTCGGGACGCCGGCGGTGTACTGCAGCTCGCCGGTGTGGGGCGTACGCAGGCCGGCGGGGCCCACCGCGCGGACGAACATCGCGACCGCACCAAGCCGCGCAGCTCGCGACGGCCCCAGCGACCGGAACCGGACCGTCTCGCCGTAGTTCGCGAACGGCACATTGAACAGAACGATGCGGCCGCGCGCCAGCTCGCCGCGGGCTTCGAGATCCTCGAAGCTGCGCGCGATCAGCACCTCGGCCTGGACCCCCTCAGGCGGCGTTCCGACACTGTTTCCCAGCCCCAGCATCACGATCTGGTGCCGCGCCGGCTCGAGTATTTCCGCGCTCTCGCTGCCCCGAACCCACTTGGGGACCATGACTCTCTCGGTGTGCACGTTCTCGAGGCCGTCACGCTTCATCTCGCCGACCGCCCACGCAATCGCCCGGTCGAGCGCCGGCGTGCCGCTGAGACGGTTGCCGATGGAATCGGTCAATGACGCCAGGCGCTCCCACGCAAACGTGCTTCCCACTGCCTCGCCGATGAGGCGGGCGGCCGGCTCGCGATAGGACTCGAGCCACGGCGGCACACTCTCTGCCGTCAGGCGTGTGGTGGCCGTGCCGCACATACCCGCCAAGGTGACGAGCGCGAAGAGGGCGTGAGCGATGACGCTGGATCGGGTTCGGCGCATCCGGACATTCTCGCTCATTTCCGATCGTGGTCTGCCGATTGCACAAGGGCTCCATGCGCCGCACGGGGGAGCGGTCGCATGAACGAAAGCAGCGGAAAACATGAAAATGACGATGCTTTTCCTGGGTTTTCTGGGATTCGCGCCGGCCGTGGCGGTCGGCGCCGGCGATCGCGACAGGCTCTCGATGCGCGTGTCGCCCTCGGTGTGCTTCGCGCCGGCCACGCTGGTGGTTCGCGCGACGATCGCGTCGGACGCCGACAACCGCGTCGTGCTGTTTGTCGCCGAGTCGCCGGAGTTCTACCGGAGCAGCGAGGTCCAGCTCGAAGGCGATCGTGCCCCGCGAACCAGCGTGGTCGAGTTTCGCAGCCTGCCGCCGGGCTTGTACGAAGTGAAGACCGTGCTGCTCGGCGCGACCGGCCGCGAACGCGCATCGGTCCGCCAGCAGGTCAACGTCATCGGCTCCGGTGACGGCCGCTAGCGGGCTGAAGGACTCATGGCCGCGTGCAGTTGCCTACGCCCTCGACTGCTGACGACGTTTTGCAACGCTCCTGACAATCACCCGGTCCCCGCCCCCCGATCCCCGGTCTATCTTGATTTTCGGGGCGAGGCAACTGCACGCGGTCATGAGTCTTCAGCCCGCCTCAGCGTCTTCAGCTCTCAGAGCGCGTTGCTCGTGCGAGCGGCCGCGACGACCTTTTCGGGCTCAGGCGTGAAGTCCTCGCCAGGGTTGATGAAGCGGTCCTTCTCGAACCGGTACTGCTTGTCGTACAGCTGGCGGTAGCGGCCACCCGCGCTGAGCAGCTCGTCGTGCGTACCGCGCTCGACGATCTCGCCGTGCTCGAGCACGAGAATCTGATCCGCGCTCCTGATCGTCGACAGCCGGTGGGCGATGACGAACGTCGTGCGCCCTTGGCGCAGTGACTTCAGCCCGTCCTGGATCATCGCCTCGCTCTCGCTGTCCAGGCTCGACGTCGCTTCGTCGAGGATCAGCAGGCGCGGGTTCGCGAGAATGGCGCGTGCGATCGCGACGCGCTGGCGCTGGCCGCCCGACAGTCGCACGCCACGCTCCCCGACAATTGTGTCGTATCCCTGCTCGAACCCCTGGATGAACTCATCGCAGTGGGCGATGCGGCTCACCGCGACGATCTCCGCGCGCGCCGCGTGCGGCTTGGCGTAGGCAATGTTCTCGGCGATCGTGCCGTCGAACAGGAAATTGTCCTGGAGGACGACGCCGAGATGCGAGCGGTAGTCACGCAGCTTGATTGTGGTCAGGTCGTTTCCGTCGACGACCACGCGACCGGACGCCGGGCGGTTGAACGCCATGACGAGGCTGATCAGCGTGCTCTTGCCCGATCCGCTGGAGCCAACGAGCGCCGTGGTCGACCCGGCCGGCGCTCTGAACGACACGCCCTTCAGGACCGGCGCCCCCGGGTTGTACTCGAACGTGACGTCGTCGAAGATGACCTCACCGTGGACGTCGGGCAGCGAGAGACGATCGGCGTCCTCCTGATCCTCGGTCGCCATTCTGCGGATCTCCCGGATCCGGTCGAGGCCGGCAAACGCCTCCGTCAGCTGCGTGCCGATCGACGCCAGCTGAATCACCGGCATCGTCATCATCGCGGTGAAGGAGAGATACATGACCAGATCGCCAATCGACATCGTGCCGTTCCGGATCGAGCTGCCGCCGATGAGCATCATCGCAATGCCGGTCGCGCCGATGACCAGCGACGAGAACGCAGTCGTGGCAGAGACGCCGGTCAGGGACTTCGCGACGTTCCTGAACAGCTTGTGCGCGCCTTTGGCGAACACGAGCTCCTCGCGCTTCTCCGCGGTGTACGACTTGACGATGCGCACGCCGCCGAGCGATTCGGCCAGCCGTCCTGTGACCTCGGCGTTGATTTGTCCGCGCTCGCGGAAGAGCGGCCTCAACCGCTTGAACGCCGTCGTCATCACGCCGCCAAAGGTGCCAAGGATAACCATGGTGACGAGCGTGAGCTTCCAGTTCAGCCACAACAGGACGCCGAGCGCGATGATCGCGGTCAGAATCGACCCGGTCAGCTGGACAAGACCCGTCCCGACGAGATTCCGGATACCCTCGGCGTCGCTCATGATCCGGGAGATGAGGATGCCTGTCTTGGTTGAGTCGAAGTAGCGAATCGGGAGGCGCATGACGTGAGCTTCGACGTCCTTGCGCATTTCCGTAATGGCACGCTGGGCGGCGACGCCAAGTACCTGCGAGTTGGTAAACGCCGCGGCGGCGTCGACGATCGTGGCAGCTCCCACCGCGAAGGCCAGTTTGGGCAGCAACTCCCAATGGCCCTGGGAGATCACGTCGTCCATCAGGTACTTGGTCGTCGTCGGGAGCACCAGCCCAGCCAGGCGGTTGACGAGCATGAGCGCCAGCCCCAGCGCGAGACGCTTTCGGTGCGCCCAGACGAGGGCACGGGCTTCCTGCCAGGCGCCGGGCGGAATGCCCTTCTTGGACGTCGCGGCCGGCTGTTCCACGGGACGGACCGTGCGGGGAGTGCGTTCGGGATGGGGTGGCACGTGACGATCATACGCCGCCAGGGAGATCCCACGTCCCACCCGAACGGGCAGCCGCCAGCCGTCGTCTAAGATAACGGCTATGTCCAATTTCTTCCAGGATTTGAAGTTCGGCGCGCGGCTGCTGGCCAAGACCCCGGGGTTCACGGCGATCGCGGCCCTGTCGCTTGCGCTCGGCATCGGCGCGAACACGACCATTTTCACGCTCGTGAACGCCGTGCTCCTGAACCCGCTGCCCGTAGAGGATCCCTCGCAGCTGGTATCGGTCTTCGCCAGTGACGACCGGAACAAGGACGCACCGGGGGGCGGGGGCGGCTTCCTCCAGATGTCGCCTGCGAATTACAAGGACATTCGGGACAAGAACGAGGTGTTCACCGGCCTGGCCGCCCACCAGGGGCTCCCGCTGAACATCTCCGGAGGGACCGGCGACCCGCAGCAGGTATTCGGCGAGATAGTGACGGGCAATTATTTTGGCGTTCTCGGCGCGCACCCGATCTTCGGCCGCGGTTTCCTGCCGGACGAGGACAGAGTACCGGGCGAGAAGCTCGTGTGCGTCCTCGGGTACGGCGAATGGCAGAAACGGTTCGGCGGTGATCCGTCCATTGTCGGGCGGCAGATCGACATCGACGGCCGGAAGTTCACGGTGGTCGGCGTGATGCCGAGAGGATTCAAGGGGACGAATGCCATCGGCGCGCCGGCGCTCTGGGTCCCGTTCATGACGTACCAGCAAACGACAACAGGGTTTCTCCTCGAGCTCATCGCTCCGGAGAACCGTCGAGGCCTGGTCTTCAACGTGACCGGCCGGCTCAAACCCGGCGTCTCGGTGCAGCAGGCGGAAGCGAACGTCAAGACGATCGCCCGTCAGCTCGAGCAGGAATACCCGAACGAGAACAAGGGGCGGAACGTGACCATCGTCCCGCTCGCCCAGGCGACCGTCAATCCCGGCTTCCGCAACAACCTGGTTGTCGCCGGCAGCGTCCTGATGACCATCGTCGGGCTCGTGCTGCTCATCGCGTGCGCGAACGTCGCCAACCTGCTTCTCGCGCGCGCGTCGGTCCGACAGAGGGAGATCGCCGTTCGGCTGTCGCTCGGCGCGGGCCGTGGCCGGCTCATCCTGCAGTTGCTCACTGAGGGCACGATGCTCGCGGTCATAGGGGGGGCGGCCGGACTGGTGCTCGCATACTGGGCCCAGGGAGTCCTGTGGTCGTTCCGCCCGCCGTTCCTACAGGCCGACGCGATCGATTTGCACCCGGATGCGCGCGTCTTGCTCTTCACGTTCGGCGTGTCGGTGGCGACAGGGGTGCTGTTCGGCCTGGCTCCCGCGATTCAGGCCTCACGGCCCGACCTCGTCGTCGAGCTGAAAGAAAAGGCCGGCGCGCCCAGCGGATCAAATCGGCTGTTCAGCCTGCGCAACCTGCTGGTCACGGCTCAAGTCGCGCTCTCGCTGGTGGCGCTCGTGGGCGCCGGTCTCTTTCTGCGGAGCCTGGAGAACGCGCAGCGCATCAGCCCAGGCTTCGACGCGGATCACCTCGCCACAGTGACGTTCGACCTGGGCGGCCAGGGGTACACCGAGCAGCGCGGCCAGCAGTTCCAGCAGCGCGCGCTCGAGCGCGCGACGTCGATTCCCGGCGTCCAGTCGGCAGTAGTCTCGAGCACGATCCCGCTGTTCAACGGCGGGTTCTCGCGGACGGTTTTCCTCGAAGGGCAGGACGCGAGCGATCGCCGCGCGGGACGACTCGTCCAGATAACCGTTACAAGCGCGAAATACTTCGAGACGCTCGGCATTCCCATTCTCCGCGGCCGAGGCCTCTTGGAGACCGACCAGCCCAACACGCCGGCGGCGGTCGTCATCAACGAGACGATGGCGAAGCGCTTCTGGCCTGACGAGGACGCGATTGGCAAGCGCTTCAAGTTCTTCGGCCAGACCGTTTTCCAACAGGTCGTCGGCGTGGCGAAGGACAGCAAGTACAACTTCATCGGCGAGGATCCCACGCCCTACATTTACCAGGCGACGACCCAGGTGTACCAGCCCACGGTCTCGCTGATAGTCAAGGCAGCCAATCCGGGCGCGGCGCTCGGCACTCTCCGCGGAGAGATCCAGCAACTCGACCGCAATATGCCGCTCACGGGGGTATTCACGCTCAATGACATCTTCGATCAGTCGCTCTGGGCACCGCGGATGGCGGCCTCGCTGCTGGTCATTTTCGCCGCGCTCTCCTTGCTGCTCGCCGTCATCGGCATCTACGGGGTGATGGCGTACGCGGTCAACCAGCGGACACGGGAGATCGGGTTACGAATAGCGCTCGGCGCGAGCCCCAGCGGGGTGTTGCAGATGGTGGTCTGGCAGGGCCTGCGCCTGACGATTCTGGGCGTGGGCGTCGGTCTGCTGGTGTCGTTTGCCGTGTCGTTCACGGCATCGCGCCTGCTCGCGACGCTGCTCTTCAACGTGAGCCCGACGGATGTGGTCACGTTCGTTGTCGTGCCGCTGGTGCTGTCGGTCGCGGCGGTCATCGCCAGCTACATCCCGGCGTTGCGCGCTACGCGGATCGATCCGATGACGGCGCTCCGGTACGAATGAAACGACATTGATCAGAATGGGGGGCCGACCGCTGAGTCTTCAGCCCGCCTCAGAGCCTTCGGCCCGTTTTATGATTGGGCTGTCGGGTCAGCGGGCGGAGTAGGCGAGTGCTCCGATGTTCGACGCGCGCCGATCTCCGTGCGCGTAGACGATCCGGGAGCCATCTCGAGACAACGCGATGCCCGACCAGCTGTAGTCAGGGAGCCGCGCCAGCAGCCGCGGCGCCGCCGGTCCGCCGGCGTCGATGACTGCCAGCTGCGGGTCCCCCTCGTCCGGCCAGGTGACGTAGAAGATGCCGCGGTCGTACAGTCCCCAATTCGGCCATTGGTCCGCGCGAATCTGCTCGGCGATGAGCGTCTCATGGCCCCCGCCGAGCGGCCGCTTCCACAACCCCCGGCGGTCCAGCCGAGCGACGAGCAACGACTGCCCGTCCGCCGACGGCAGCGCGGCGTACCCGCCGTCGGTTGTCTCCTGACGCGTGTGGCCGGTCGCCACGTCCACCGCCCAGATCTGCCAGTCGCCGGACCGCTGCGAGCCGAAGAAGATGCGCGTCCCGTCGCGCGACCACGCGGGCGCCACCGCTGCCGTCGACTCCGTGACGACGGTTGTGATGGCTCCGGTATCGACGTCGAGCACCGATAAATCGACTTGTCCGCCGCGCCGTGAGGTGAAGGCCAGCCGCCGGCTGTCGGGCGCCCACCGGGCTGGCGACTTGTAGACACGCGACCGGGTCACCGGCCGCGCGCCAGCGCCCGCGCGATCGCTGACCCACAGCTCGTACTGTCCCGATCTCGTTGACTCGAATACGATGCGGCGGCCGTCCGGTGAGATCTGCGGATGGAAGTTCCATCGATCGGACGTCGGGCTGATCGGCGCTGCGCCGTCCGCCGCGACGTCCGCACCGGCGTTCTGCTCGCGCAAGTTGATCTCGTACTGCCAATCTTCGTACGCGACGACGCCGCTGCGGCGGGCGACGGACGGGTGTTTGAGCTTCGCGCCGCCGCCGGCGACGAGCGTCGGCTCGCCCCCCGACACGGCGATGCGCCAGATGCCGATGCCGCCGGCGCGGTCGGACGAGTAGACCAGGTGCTGGCCGTCCGGCTCCCAGTCGACGCCGAGAATGTCGCCGTTGTCCGACGTCACGCGCCGCGGCGAACCGCCTTCGGCCGGCGCAACGAAGATGTCGGTGACCGAACCACCGATCGCGCGCACGAACGCAATTGAGCGTCCGTCCGGCGAAAACGACGGCGAGACATCGCCGGCCTGGCCCGCCGGCGGCGTCGTCACCACCCGGCGAACGGCGCCGGCAACAGTCACCGTTTCAATATGGGAGGGTGACTGCGGCGTTGCGCCGCCGGCCGTCACGGCCAGCAGCGCACCGTCTGGCGACCACGACATGTGGAATTCGTCGGCCGCCGTGCACGGCATAAGCGCGCGCGCCTCCCGGCCGTCCGCGGCGGCGGTCCAGATGGCGCAATCCGCGTCTCGCATGCGAACGAACGCGAGCTGGGCCTCATCAGGCGACCACGTGGGCGCGTGATCGGTGCCGTCCCCGTGCGTCACCTGAGCGGCCACCCCTTCGGGCGATGACTTCGTGAACACATGGGCGCGCCCATCATCCCCCCGAGCGACGTAGGCGAGGCGCCCCGACGCCGACAGCGCCGGGTCGACCTCGTTCCCCGGATCGCTCGTCATGGGCATGAACCGCACCTGCAGCGGCGAGGCGGTCGCGGACGATGCCGTGGTCCCTCGCGTGAAGCCGCGCTGCGCGAGCAGCGCGCCCGCGCCGCCGATCGCCACTGCGAGCACCGCCGCGATGCGCCAGGACTTGAGGCGCGGGGCAGACACCGGGCTCTGGATAACCGGCGACGCGGGCGGCGACACGGACGACGCGGGAGGCGCGGGCGTGACCGTCGCAACGAGCCGGTAGCCGCGCTTGCGAATCGTTTCGATGATGCGAGGCGCCTCCGCCGTGTCGTCGAACACCCGCCGCAGCTCGCGCACCGCCCGGTGGAGCGCGTCGTCAGTGACGAAAACGCCGCTCCAGACGCGCGCCATCAGGTCGTCGCGCGTCACGACCTCACCCGGCCGCTCGGCAAGCGTGGTGAGGACCTGCATGATCTTCGGCTCGACCTGAACCGTGTTGCCGGAGGGTTGCGTAATCCGGTTCAGCGCGGGATCGACGTGGCGATCGCCGATGCGGAACGGCATCATCGGGTCTTCGAGTATAACCCTCGGCAAAACATCGGCGCGCCCGCGGGACTTTCGAACGCCGGGTGTCGTCTGATCCATCGCATGGCAACATTCCAACTGTCCGTAAACGGCCAGTCGCGTGCGGTGACCCTTGCCCCGGACGTCCCGCTGCTGTGGGTCCTTCGCGATACGCTCGACCTGCGCGGCACGAAGTTCGGGTGCGGCCGCGGCATCTGTGGTGCCTGCACCGTGCACGTGGACGGCGCGGCCATCAGGTCCTGCGTCACGCCGGTTTCGTCAGTGGCCCAGCAGCAGATCACGACGATCGAGGGCCTCGGAGGCGGCACGCTGCACCCGCTCCAGCAGGCCTGGATCGACGAGGATGTGCCTCAGTGCGGCTACTGCCAGGCGGGGCAGATCATGATGGCCGCGTCGCTGCTGGCGGTGAAGCCCAAACCCACCGATCAGGACATCCTCGACGCGATGTCGAACAACCTGTGCCGCTGCGGCACCTATCTGCGCATTCGGCGCGCGATCAAGCGCGCGGCAGGAGTGGCGCGATGAATCGGCGCGACTTCATCCGGATCGGCGCCACCGCGTCGGGTGGCTTGCTCGTCAGCTTCTATGGTCGCGATAGCGCCGACAGGGCCGACGCCGCCGGCGGCTTCCGGCCGAACGGGTACGTGCGCATCGACCCCGACGGCCTCGTGACCGTGTGGGCGAAGAATCCAGACATGGGGCAGGGGATCAAGACGGGCCTGGCGATGATGGTTGCGGAGGAGCTCGACGCCGACTGGGCGCGCGTCAGGGTCGAGCAGGCCGAACTCAACCGCGCGTGGTACGGAGGCCAGGGCGCCGGCGGCAGCGACGGCACACCCTCGGATGGTCCACTCGGCCAGCGCGCAGGCGCAATCGCGCGCGCGATGCTCGTGGCCGCCGCAGCCGCGGCGTGGCGCGTTGACCCCTCCGAGTGCGAGACAACGCGCGGCGTCGTCCATCATCGAGCGTCGAAGCGCTCGATCGCGTACGGCAGGCTCGCGCACGCCGCCTCGGCGCTGCCGGTGCCGAAGGACGCACCGTTGAAGGACCCCTCTCGCTACACGATCGTCGGGCACCGCACGCGGGGTGTCGACACGCCGAAGATCGTGAGAGGGCAGCCCATTTATGGGCTCGACGTGCACGTGCCCGGCATGCTGTACGCGGTCATCGAGAAATGTCCCGTGCACGGCGGGCGACCGCGCAGCGTCGATGGGCGAGCCGCCCTTGCGCTGCCCGGAGTGCTGCGTGTCGTCACCATCGACGCTGATGACAATCCGACCCACCTGCGGCCCGGTGTGGCGGTCGTGGCCATGTCGACGTGGGCGGCGATGAAGGGTCGCGAGGCACTGCGCGTGGCATGGGATGAGGGACCCGGTCGGGAGGAGTCCGCGACAACGCTGGGACAGCAGTTCCGCCGCCTCGCGCAGGCGCCGGGAAAAATCCTGGCCGATCGCGGAGATGTCCACGCCGCCTTTGCCGGGGCAGGCACGAAGGTCGACGTCCTATACGAAGCGCCGTTTCTCGCTCACGCCACGCTGGAGCCGCAGAACTGCGTGGCCAGCGTCCGAGGCGACAGGTGCGAGATCCGGGGTCCCCTGCAGATGCCGACGTCGGGATCCGAGGTCGTGGCCGGCGTCCTCGGAATCCCGAAGGAGAACGTGTCGATTCATGTGACACGGATCGGGGGCGGGTTCGGACGGCGGCTGATGTCGGACTACGCCGCCGAAGCGGCTGTCGTCTCCAAAGCGATGGGTGCGCCGGTTCAGGTCGTCTGGACCCGCGAAGACGACATGCGTCACGACTTCTACCGGCCTGCCGGGTACCATCACGTGCGAGCCGGCGTCGACGATCGCGGGCGCCTCGTCGTGTGGCATCACCACCTGATGACGACGTCGCGCAATACCTATCGACGCGGCCCGATGCCCGAAGACACGGAAACCTATGGCCTGCTCGCACCAGTGAATGCGGATCCGGCCAAGCAGTTCGACTATGACTTTCAGCCGACGCTGATTCCGAACTGCCGCGTCGAGTATACGGAGGCCCTGACGAGCGTGCCGACCGGCGCCTGGCGTGCGCCGTCGCACAACTTCAACGCGTTCGTGATCGAGAGCGTCATCGACGAACTGGCGGCAGCGTCCGGCGTGGACGCCATCGCACTGCGCGCGTCGTACTACGGCAACCGATCGGATTTTCCGTACGAAGGCGACAACCCGACGCCGTTCGATCCGGCGCGGCTCGAGGGCGTCATGCGGATGGCGGTGGAGAAGTCCGGCTGGGGCACACGCATGCCCGCGGGCCGTGGCCGCGGGATCGCCGTCCACTACACGTTTGGCTCGTATGCGGCGGAGGTTGCCGAGGTGTCGGTGGACCGGTCCGACCGCCTCCGCGTCCACCGCGTGGTCGCAGCGGTCGACGTGGGCCTTGCCGTCAATCCGCTGAGCATCGAGGCGCAGACACAGGGCGGCATCATCGACGGGCTGAGCGCCGCGATGTTCGGCGAGATCACGATCGAGGGTGGGCGCACCAGGCAGGCGACCTTCGAGGACTATCCCTTGCTGCGCAACAGGGACGCGCCGCAGATCGAGGTCCACATCGTGCCGAGCACGCAGAAACCGACCGGATTCGGCGAGATCGCGCTCCCGCCGATCGCGCCCGCAGTCGCAAACGCGATCTTTGCCGCAACCGGCCGGCGGATTCGTAAGCTCCCGTTCAAGTCGGCGGGGCTCAGCTTCTAAGGATGGGGCTTCAGCCCGCCGTTTCGCCTTCAGCCAAACAGCTGCGGATCGCCGACGCCAGCCCGCCCTCATCGTTCGATCCGGTCAGCCGGTAGCCGCGCATCTTGAGCGCCTCGGCCGCGTTCGCCATGACGAACGCGACGCCAGCGAAGTCGAGCATCTCGACGTCGTTGAGGTTGTCACCCACGGCCGCGACGTTGGCGCTCGACCAGCCGCGAGATGCCGTCCAGCGCGCGAGCGTTGTCCCCTTCGAGCATCCGGCGCCGTTGACGTCGACCAGCGAGAAGTCACGCGCCTCATACTCAGTGAGCGCCACCGTGATCTCGGCCGCGATCGGCATCTCGCGAAGCGTGGTGACCAGATCGCGCATCGGTCGGACGCTCCCGTTGAACATGACCTGAATCGGGTCCTCGGACAACGCGTCTGCGAGCGGACCCTCGGACGGTGAGATGAAGGCCTTGTTCTTCTCGTAGTAGCCCTTGCGGTTGGGGAGGGTCCAGTCCATCTGATCGAAGACGATCTGCCTTGCTTCGTCGCCGGAGCAGGCTCCGCCGGGGCCGCCGCCCGGGTGGTAATCGAAGACGACCGCGACGCTGTCCGCGTACGCCGCCGTCTCGGACAGGATGCAGCGCGCAGCCCGGCGCGGGAGCACGTGGCGGAGCATCGTCTGGCCCGAGCCGTTCTTCACGACCGCGCCGTTATTGACGATGAACGTCAGCGGGATTGGCAGGAGGTCCGCGATCGGCTTCGCGAAGTGGAAGCTGCGGCCGGTGACCAATGCCACCTCGACGCCGGAGGCCGACGCGTCGATGAGCGCGTCCCGGTGCGCCTGCGGCAGCCGCCCTCGACTGTCGAGCAGCGTGCCATCGATATCGATGGCCAGCAGGCGAATCATCGAATCATTCTTCTCGCGCGCCGTCACTTCACCGGCATCGAAGTGTACGCCACCGCGGCGACCTTCCAACCTCCGCCCTCTCGGACCAGCGTGAACTGATCGACGCCGTGTGACAGGGCTTTGCCCTCGCGGACGACTTGAAAATCTGCGCGCAGATATGCGAGCGCGCCGCTGTCGACGGTGACCGCCACGTTCGTGATCGGCTCGCGGAACTTCACGAACGTGGTGCTCCGCTTCAGACCGGCGAGCCACTCCTCGCCCGTCTGGAACGTGTTGCTCCACTGGCCGTCGCGCTCGCGCGTGATAATAATGATGGACTTCGGCGCAAGGTCGGTTGCGACGTTGTCGAACTCGCCGTCACCGAGGTGGAGCAGAAACGCTTCGACAGCGCTTTGAGCGGCCTTGCCGTCGGCTGACTGCGCGCGGGCAGGCGCGACGAAGCACATCGGGACCACCCAGGCGAATAGGACGGCACGCAAGCGACGGGACAAGGAGGTCATATCGTTGGCGGCTCCCAAATCGTAATCATCATCATCATCCTCAATCCTCAATGTACCGGGCCCGTGCCTCCTCGAACTGGGCGGCGATCTCGCGGACGAGCGTGTCGGGCGCCCGGACTCTCGCGAACGGCCCGAAGCTCAGAATCCAGCTCTGGAGCGCCCGATCCCGGCAGACATCGAGCGTCATGTGCAGCGAGCCGCCCGCCGCGTCCTCGATCCGCTGCGACGGATGCCACTCCCGCACCCGGACGTAGTCGGCGACCGCCGGTTCGAAATCGATCTCAATCCGCTCCGGCGGACCGGAATGCACGCCGAGCGAGTGGGGAAACGCCGTATCGGGCAGCTCTTCGATGGGTGTAAACCGCTCTTCGAGCAGTGAGATGTCCTGCACGCGCTCGACCGCGAAGGTACGGACTTCCTGGTACTCGGGCACGTACGCGAGGAGATAGAGCCCACCCTGTGCGTACGCCAGCCGGTAGGGGTGCATGAGGTATGTCTTGATCCGATCGCTCGACTTCGAATGGTACGTCACCTGCGCCTGACGCATGTGCAGCGTGGCCTGGACGGCACGAGCGATGATGTCCTGCTGGTGCGGATGCTCGGCGTCCGCCCGGCGGCGCAGTGGATCCGGCTTGGTCGCGATCACGCGGGGCAGCTGGTCGAGGAACTGCCGCATGTGCGGCGTCAGCACCGACGACAGCTTCTCGAATGCGCTCTCGACGTCGTCGCGAAACGGCGTGCCCGAGAGCGATTCCACGAGCGTCCGGCTGAAGTAGAGCGCGCACAGCTCCGAAACGGTCAGGCCGGCCGCGAGGCCCTTGAATGCCTGGCCGTTCACCATCCAGCGCGTGCGGCCGTCGTCGTGCGCGCGATCGTCGAAGAGCGGAAACCCGGCTTCTTCGAGCGCCTGGAGGTCACGGCGAATCGTCCGCGTCGTGACGCTGCACAGCTCGGCGAGATCGTCGATCGTGACGCCGGCGGTCCGTGCGCGCTCGATCTCGCGCAGGATGGTCCATTGTCGGATGACCTCCGCGTTGCGAGGCACAAGAGGCATTCTACAATTTGAGGATGTGAGGATCGAAGGACTCTTAGGCGGGGCTGAAGACTCATGGCCGCGTGCAGTTGCCTCGCCCCGAAATCAAGGCTCTCAAGGCTCGCACAAGCTCGTTTTAGGAATCGAGGGC
>DASZFS010000566.1:0-10589 GCA_035939575.1 Vicinamibacterales bacterium
GAGCAGATGAGCCAGATGGCCCCGTTCATCGACATGGGGCGTACCATCGACCGCACGAACTGGTCGAGCACCGTCATCTCCTATTACCCGTTCGGCGCCGCTGTGGCGCTGGCCATGGACCTCTCGCTGCGGGATCGCACGGACAGCCGTGTCTCGCTCGACGACTTCATGCGCGCGATGTGGATCAAGTACGGCAAGCCGGGCGGGGTCAGGGAAGGATATGTCGACCGGCCCTATACGATTGCGGACGCGGAGGCGACCTTGGCGGAGGTGAGCCGCGACGGCGCCTTCGCGCGCGATTTCTTCGCGAGGTACATCGAGGGACACGACGTCGCGGAGTACGAGCGCCTGCTGGGCCACGCTGGGTTCGTCGTGCGCAAGCGCAACGCTGGCCACGCCTGGCTGGGCGACCTCCGGCTCGAGTTCCGCAACGGCGTTCGAGTGGCCGGGCTCGTGCCGCCCACCTGGCCCATCTATGCCGCGGGCATTGACCAGGATGACGAGCTGCAACAGGTCGATGGCCAGCGCATCACGGCGGACAACGATCTTGTGGCCGCGCTGTCCAGGCACACGCCAGGTGACCAGGTGACAATCGTGTTCGTGGACCGCACCGGCGCGGCGAAGACCGCCGCCGTCGCGCTTGCCGAAGATCCGCACCTCGAGGTCGCGCCGATCGAGAGCGTCGGTACCCTGACGGCCGCCCAGAAGGCCTTCCGGGACCGGTGGCTGAAAGCGCGGTCATAATCCGCGCATGGCGATCCCGTGGCTCCGCATCATCGACGCGGCCCTCGGCATTCACGATCTCGTGCGGGTCAGGAAGACCCGACCGCTCATTGACAGCGAGATCGAATCCGAGCAACTGGCGACGCGCGGAGCACTCGGCGGGCTGGAGACGCGGCTCGCCGGGGTGGTCGTTGCGGCGCTGAAGGAAGCGTTCGACCGCGACACCCGGCGTCTCGAGCTCGAGCGTCAGCAGCTCGACGCCGAGCGTCGCCGCGCCGAGCGGGCGCAGCGGCTCGAATTGCTTCGCCAGGCAGGCGACCGTGAGATCGGCCGGCTGCGGGTGCTGGCCGGCGTCGCGTCCGCGGGCTGGATCGCTACGCTGTTCGTGTGGATCGCCGCGTTCTTCCTCTCACCGCGCGCGAGCGTCATCGGTGCCGGTGCTCCCCGGGCCGCGCTCACCGCGCGCCTCGTCGTCGGCGGCGGCTGGATACTGCTTCTCTTGGCAATCACGTTGTCTTTCCTCGCACAGTCCGCGGTAGGTCGCGCCCTTCAGCGCGCCGCCGATGACCCCGACGAGGCACCTGACGCGACGTCACTCCCACGCGTCGGCGACGCGATCCCGTGGCTGATCGTATCGGGCCTCGCCCTTGTCGGTCTCGCCGTGCTCATCTGGTAACTTGCAGGCGCCGGCGCACCAAGTGACAGTTGCCTTGCCCTGGCGACTGGAACACTGACATGAGCCATCAGTCACGCGGGGGAGGCCTAACGCTCGAAGATGACGCCTGGAGCGAGCTTGAAGTCCGGGTCCAGAGCCCGCTTGACCGCTCGCATTGCCTCGACACCGGCTGACCCGTAGAGCCCGCGGAGCAGCTCCTGCTTGATCGGATGGCGTCCGACACCGTGTTCGGCGAGGGGCGAGCCACCCATTCGAATCACCTCGTGCCCGAAGATCCGGATCGCGTCCTTGCCCGACTCGACGTCAGCCATTGAACTGGGGATGACGTTCGGGTGCAGGTTGCCGTCCGAGATGTGGCCCCAGACGGCGGCGTCGAGACCGCGGCGCTCGAATTCGCGGTCGTACACGGCCAAAAGCTCCCCCAGGCAATCGAACGGCACAATCATGTCAGCCGCCGTCTTGCCGATGCGCGCGTCCACTGTGCCCTTGGCCCGTCCAACGCGGGCGTTGACCGCCGCCGGGACGGCCTCCCGCAGGCCGAGAAGCTGTGCCGCCCGCGCGTCGTCGCCGGGCACCGCGATCTCCACGCGGTCGAGCACGCCCTCCGCCTCGAGCGCTCGGCAGAAGCGGGCCAGGGGCGTGTCCACGACTGAGAACCGGCCGATCTCATCGAAGGCCTGCGCCGATGTCGTGTCGGGCGGGAGCTCGAGGGTCACCAGCAGCGCGATGGCGGCGGGCGGAAGCGCGACGCCGAACTGGCGATCCGCTCCATCCTCGCGGAGAAGCGCCAGGCATCGCGCGTCCATGTGCTCGATGGCGGACACGTCGAGTCCCATGGGGTCACGCGCGCGCCAGGTCTCCATCGCCGCGCGCCTCAGCGCGCGCACGAATTCAATCGCGGCGTCGCGGCTGTCGAACGGCACGAATGCCAGGCACAGCGCGGGACGCTGCGGCACCACGCGCAGCGTCACTTCGGTGATGACGCCCAGCGTCCCTTCCGATCCGACGAACAGGTCAACGAGATCCATCCCCGGCGCCGCGAAATAGCCAGCCGACAGCTTCGGCACGTGCGGCATCCGGTAGCGCGGGAGAACCACGCGAACCTCGCGAACCCCGCGAATCCCGCGAACCTCGAAGTACCCCTCCGCGTGCGCGCTGACCGCGCCGCGCTCGAGATCCAGCACGTCGCCGCCCGCGAGGACGACTGTCAACGCCTCCACCCAGGCGCGCGTCGTGCCGTATTTGAAAGTTGCCGCGCCGGCCGCGTTCGTCGCAACCACTCCGCCGACGCAGGCGCCCATGAACGTCGGAACGGGCGGATAGTAGAGCCCCTTCTCGCGCAGCGCGGCGTCGAGATCGGTGAGCGACACGCCCGACTGCACGCGTACCCGGTCGCGCCCGATTTCGAGGATCTGGTTCATGCGGGAGGTCGTGATCACCACGTCGCCCATCGGCGTCGCGCCGCCGGTCAATGACGACTGGGCGCCGACCGGCAGCACGGAGGACGACGCGCGGAGGATGTGGGAGAGGTCGGCCTCCGTGGCGGGGCTCGCCACCGCCTGCGCGTGCCCGCCGGGGAAATGCGCCGCGTCTTCGCTGAATGCAGCGAGGACATCCGGATCGCGTCGCAGTGCCGGCGCGGTCGCGTCGCCCTTCGGCAGTCGCGCTCGAATCGAGTGGCCGCCCACGCTCTCTATCTTAAGGGCGCTATAGTACTCATCGTGTCCCGCGTCATCATCGCCGGCGTATTGTGCGCGCTCCAGTCGGTGTCTCACCAGGCGTTGCCCCGCCATGGCGCATGCGCCATCGTCTACGAGATCGGTGTCGGCGAAGTGCTTCGCCGTCCGGCCTCGAGCTGCGGTCTGCGCGTGACGCCGCAGTCGACGTTCAAGATCCCCCACGCGATTGCCGCGCTCGATGCCCGCGTGCTGGACGGGGCAGACGAGACGATCAAGTACGACGGCCGGCCCGTCGATTCGCCGTTCTGGCGCCAGGATCACACGCTGGCGACCGCCATCCGGTACTCGGTCGTCTGGTATTTCCAGGAGATCGCGAAGCGTCTCGGCGCGACGCGGGAGCGCGACTACCTCGAACGGTTTGAATACGGCAACCGCGACCCGTCGAGCGGCCTCACGACGTTCTGGTTGGGCGGATCGCTCGTCATCTCACCCGACGAACAGGAGCAGTTCCTGCTGAAGCTCTATAGCGACCGACTCCCAGTCAGGGCGGATGCGCTTGCCACCGTCAGGCGGCTTCTCGTGCAGCCCGCAGGAGCCATAACCAACGCGACCGGGGAGCATCCCTTCGGAGGACGGTGGCCGAAGGGCACCGTGCTGAGCGCGAAAACCGGTAGCGGAGATACCGCGGAGGGCCGCGCGGTCCGCTGGCTCGTCGGCCACGTCCGGCAGGGATCGCGCGCGTGGGTTTTCGTAAGCAACGTCGTCGGCGACGTCCAGACGCCCGCCCTGGCGGCCGTCGACCAGGCGGAGCACGCGCTCGTCGACGCCGGCATTCTGCGCCCATAATCACCAGAATGGCGCTCGGGGCAACCCTCTACAGCATCGACATCGATCTCGCCGACGCGGACCGTCAGGTCTACGACTCGCTGGCGCTTCGTGTCGCGCGACATCCGTCCGAGTCCGAGGAGTACCTGATTGCGCGCGTCATCGCGTACGCCCTCGAGTTCGCTGAGGGCATCGCGTTCTCCCCGGGCGGCCTGTCCGATCCCGACGAGCCCGCCATCGCCGTCAGGGATCTGACTGGTGCCCTCCGGTCCTGGATCGACGTCGGCAGCCCCGACGCCGCGCGGCTGCACAAGGCGTCCAAGGCGTCGCCGCGCGTGGCGGTCTACACGCACAAGAGCGTCGAGCGCCTGCGCGAAACCCTCGCCGGCGCGAAAATTCACCGCGCCGACGCGCTGGAGTTGTACGCGATCGATCGCGGGTTGATCGCGGCATTGGCCGCGCGTCTCGATCGGCGGATGGCGTTCACGCTGTCAGTCGCTGACCACGAGCTGTTCGTGGCCATTGGCGCCGAAACCCTGCACGGCGCCGCCCCCCGCGTGCCGCTGTAGAAGCCCTCTCACAAATGCCTCGGCAGAAGCGGCACTGATGACTCGGAATGCGGCTGAAGACTCATGGTCCGCGTGCAGTTGCCTACGCCCTCGATTCCCGACGATCTGATGAAACCTTTGAGAGTTTTGATTTTGGGGCGAGGCAACTGCACGCGGCCACGAGTCTTCAGCCCACCTCAGAGTCTTCAGCCCACCTCAGAGTCTTCAGCCCACTTCAGAGTCCTCAGCCCCTCGTGTTGAATCCATTCCCCTTCTCCGATAATCTGCCGCCCAGTCAGGATCGGGTTCCGGGTACCGGGTAAGACGAGTACCGAGTACCCAAAGGATTCAACCATGCCGAGGCTCGTTCGCTCGTTCGCCCTGGTCACCGCGCTGTTGGCCGTCATCGGTGGCCCGAAGGTCATCGGCCTCGCCGGCCAGGCCCAGTCATCGTCCCCCTCGACGGGTGCGGCGCCGTCGGCCGGCATGAGCCCGTTCGACGCGCTGCATTTCCGACCGATCGGGCCGGCGTCGATGTCCGGACGCATCGCCGACCTCGCGGTGTACGAGGCGAACCCCGCCATCTTCTACGTAGGCACCGCCCACGGCGGTGTCTGGAAGACCACGAACGCGGGCACGACATTCGAGCCGGTGTTCGAGCAGGTCGGGATGATGTCGATTGGCGACGTCACCGTCTCGCAGAGCAATCCCGATCTGCTGTGGGTCGGCACGGGCGAATCCAACAATCGCCAGAGCACCGGTTGGGGCGACGGCGTCTATCGGTCTACCGATGGCGGAAAGACCTTCACGAACATGGGTCTGCGGACGTCGCGGGCCGTCAACCGCATCGTGATCGATCCGCGCAACAACGACATCGTGTTCGTCGCGGCGACCGGGAGCCTGTGGGGCCCTGGTGGGGAGCGCGGTGTCTACAAGTCGGTCGACGGCGGCAAAGCCTGGAAGCAGGTGCTGAAGGTGGACGATGACACCGGCGCGAACGATCTGGTGATGGACCCGACGAACAGCCAGGTTCTCTACGCGTCCACGTATCAGCGTCGCCGGAGCGCCTGCTGCATGAACGGCGGCGGGCCAGGCAGTCGTGTGTGGAAATCAACCGATGGCGGCGAGGCATGGACCCAGATCAAGGGCGATGGTTTCCCCGCCGGGCCGCTCGGTCGGATCGCCATCGACCTGTATCGGAAACGCCCCAACATTCTCTATGCGCTCGTCGAGGGGCCCCCGCCGGCTGGAGCGCGGGGTGGCCGCGGGGGCGCCGCCGAGCCGGACGAGGCACCGCCGCCACCGCCCGGTCGCGGCAACTTCTCGACAACCGTCACCGACACGCCGAGCGGTCTGTTTCGATCCGATGACGCGGGCGCGACGTGGAAGAAGGTGAACGACGAGAACCCGCGCCCCATGTACTTCAGTCAGGTGCGCGTGGATCCCAACGACCCCGACGTAGTCATCTACGCCGGCGTCAAGCTCCACATCTCCACCGACGGCGGCAAGCGGGTCAACAACAACGCCACGACGTCGATCCACGACGACGTGCACGCGATCTGGATCGACCCGGCCAACTCCAATCACGTGATCATCGGCAACGACGGCGGCCTTGCCATCAGCTGGGACCAGACCAGGACGTGGAACTTCGTGCACAACCTCCCGGTCGGCCTCTTCTACCACGTCAGCGTAGACAACGCGACGCCCTACAACATCTGCGGCGGCATGCAGGACAACTACAGCTGGTGCGGCCCGAGCGCGGTCCGCGGCGCGCCCGGCATCGCGGGCTTCCACTGGTACACCGTCCAGGGCGGCGACGGCTTCGTGGCCATTCAGGACCCGTCCGACTTCCGCGTGGCCTACAGCGAGTCGCAGGACGGCAACATGGTCCGCCTCGACCGCATCACCGGCGAGTCGATGTCGATCCGGCCCGTGGCGCCCGCAGGCGAGCCGCCGCTGCGCTGGAACTGGGACACGCCGCTCGTGATGTCCCCGCACAACCCGAGCATCATCTACGCCGCGGCAAACAAGCTCTATCGATCGTCCAACCGGGGCCTCACCTGGGAGGTGCTCGGCACCGATCTCACCAGCAATGCCAACCGGGACGACATCGTGACGATGGGCGTGAAGGGAAGCGATATCGGCATCTCCAAGAACGACGGCATTCAGGCGTGGCCGACGATCATCTCGTTCGCGGAATCCCCCAAGCGCCCCGGCCTGCTCTACGCAGGCACCGACGATGGCAACGTTCAGGTGTCGCGCGAGGGTGGGCGCGCGTGGACGAACGTGACCGCGAATATTCCCAATCTGCCCAAGGGCATCTGGGTGTCTGAAGTCGTGCCCTCGCGGTTCGATGAAGGGACGGTGTACGCGACGTTCGACGGTCATCGTCAGAACGATTTCGAGAGCTACGTCTACGTCAGCCACGACTACGGCCAGACGTGGCAATCGGCGGTGGCCAATCTCAAGGGTGAGGTCGTCAAGACGCTGACCGAGGATCAAAAGAATCCGGACGTGTTGTATCTCGGCGCGGAGACCGGGTTGTTCGTGACTATCGATCGCGCCAGGAGCTGGACGCGCGTCAAGGCAAATCTCCCGCTGGTCAGGATCGATGAAATGACCATCCAGCCGCGCGACAACGCGTTGGTGCTGGCTACGCACGGCCGCGCGCTGTGGATCCTCGATCATCTGGAGCCAATTCAGGAGTACGCCGCTGCCCACGCCGCAGCCGGCGACGCGAAGCTGTTTTCACCGCCGCCGTATGCCATGTATAGGCGGCCGGCGCGCGATCGCAACTACGAGTTCTGGGGCGACCAGACGTTTTACGGCGAGAATCCACCGCAAGCCGCCGTGCTCTCGTGGATCAACAAGAAGGCCGTCGGCGACGTGAAGCTCAGAATCACCGATGCGGCCGGGCGCGAGGTCCGTAACATCTCCGGTCAGGTGCTCGCGAACAGCAACAAGGAGGGCATCCAGACCGCGTGCTGGGATCTGCGCGTCCAGCCCGCGCCGGCTCCGCCGCCGCCGCCCGCTCGGGGCCAGGCGGCAGGTCAGAGCGCTGGGCAGCCGCCCGCTCAGCCGGAGCGGAGCCCCGTCGGCGCTGGATGCGTCGCGCCCGGTGGTGGCGGTGGTGGCGGTGGTGGCTTCGGCCCCGGCGCGGCAACCGCCGGCCCGCTCGTGCTCGGCGGGAACTACAAGGTCGAGTTGATCGTCGACGGCAGGACCGCTGACACCAAGATACTGCGCGTGAACGACGATCCGGAGGTCGTGCTGACATCGGCGGAGCGCAAGCGTCAGTACGACATGGCGATGGAGATGCACGCCTTGCAGGCGCGCGTCACCGACGCCTCGACCGCCCACGCGTCGCTGACCCGGCAGCTCAACCAGCTCGCGACCGACATTGGCGGCCGCAATGACATTCCCGCCGACGTGAAGGCGTCGTTCGACGCGTTGAGGAAGGACGTCGACGCGCTCGCGCCACGGCTCACGCAGCCGGCCGGCCGCGGCGGTGGTGGCGGGGGACGGGGCAACACAGAGAGCCTTCCGGCGAAGATCGGTCAGGCCAAAGGCGCGTTGATGGGAGGCATGGTCATCGGTGAGCAGACCAGCAACCTGTTCAGCGAGGCCAGGGCCCAGTCTCCGAAGGCAATCGGAGATCTGAACGCAGTCATTGCAAAAGCATCGGCCGTCCGCACATCGCTGGCGCGCTACAACCTCACGCTCGATGTGCCCGCCCCAATCAAGCAATAAGAATTTGATTCATCGCCTCCTTGTTATTTCCAGGCACGCACCCGACTATCGCCGCCGGGTGGAAGACGCCCGCCTGCCGAACCTCGAGATCGTGTCGGCCACCGACACGGCGTCACTGCCGGAGTCGGCTGCCGCATGCGATCTCGTGTTCGGTGAGCCGTCGCTCATCGCGCGGGCCCTCCCGGCGCTGCCCGCGGTGCAGTGGGTCCAGGCAACCTGGGCCGGCGTCGAGCCGCTGCTCGATCCTGCGCTGCGGCGGGACTACGTGTTGACCAACGCCCGCGGCGTGTTCGGCGGGCTGATGTCGGAGTACGTATTCACCTACATGCTCGCGCATGAGCGGCGCCTGATTGAGAAGTACGAGGAGCAGAGGAGCGGGCGATGGGATCCGAGGCCGCCTGGCTCCCTTCGTGAAAAACGCATCGGGCTGCTCGGCGTCGGCACGATCGGCGCCGCCCTGGCCCGAACCGCGCGGCACTTTGGCATGCGCGTGAGCGGCTACACGCGCGCCAGCGAGGCGTGCGAGGACGTCGACGTCTACTTTCACGGAGACGATCGCGCCGCCTTTGCCGCCGATCTCGACTACGTCGTAGCCATCGTGCCGAACACGGCCGCGACCCGCCGCCTCGTCGACGCGGAGTTCCTCGCGGCCCTCCCGAGACGGGCCGTGTTCGTGAATCCTGGACGGGGATCGGTCGTGGACGAGGCGGCGCTGGCCGCCGCGCTGTCGGGCGGCCGCCTCGCGGCGGCCGTCCTCGACGTGTTCGAGACGGAGCCTCTGCCGGCGGACCATGTGCTCTGGCGCACGCCGAATGTCCTCATCACGTCGCACACCGCCGCGTTGAGCGCGCCCCGCGACATTGCGCCGCTTTTCATCGACAACTACCGTCGCCTGGTCGCTGGCGAGCCGCTGCGGCACCGCGTAAGCTTCGAGCTGGGGTACTGAGCGTGTCCGAGACCGGCGGCGAGGTGCTCGAGTCCGCGACGCCGGCCGACGCGGCGGCCGTCGCCGCGCTGCTGACTGCGGCCGCCGCCAAGCTCACCGCGAAGTACGGACCGGGACACTGGTCGCGGCCGTCGACCGAGCGTGGCATCCTCGTCGCGATGCGCGTGTCGCGCGTCTTCATCATGAGGCGCGGGGATCGCGCCGTCGCGACGTTGGCGCTCGCGGCGAAGAAGCCGTGGGTCGTCGATCTGGCGTATTTCACCCCGAGCCGGCGGGCGGTGTACCTGCAGTCGATGGCGGTCGAGCCAGAGCTGCAACGCTGCGGCATCGGCCGGCGCTGTGTTGATCAGGCGCTGCAGATCGCCCGCGACTGGCGCGCGGAAACGGTTCGCCTCGATGCGTATGACGCGGACGCAGGGGCCGGCGGCTTCTACCTGGCCTGCGGGTTCCGCCAGGCGGGCCGCGTCGTGTACCGCTCGGTGCCGCTCGTCTACTTCGAGCGAATGCTCTGAGCGGACGCCAGCGCCTTGATTAAGCGGTACTGGAACTCGAGCCCCTCGTAGAACTGTTTGACCCCGACGCGCTCGTCCTTCCCGTGCGCGCGGTTGTCGTCGATCTCGTAAAAGACCCCTTCGATGCCGTAGGTCGGGATCCCCGCATTGCGGAGGTACAGGCCGTCGGTCGCGCCGGTCCCCATCACCGGCACCACGACGACGCCTGGAAAGACGGCAGCGGTCGTTGATTCGATCGGGCCCATCACGGCGGGCGTGAGCGGCGATGGCGCGCTTGGCTTCGCCTCGTCCACGAACGCGACGGAGATCTTCGGATCCGCGAGCACCTCCTCGATCGTCGCTTTGACCTTCGCCGGCGACTCGCCCGGCAGGATGCGGCAGTTCACGTTCGCGGCCGCGAGCTGCGGGAGCGCGTTGTTCGCGTGGCCGCCCTCGAGTCGCGTCGCCACGCACGTCGTGCGCATCAGCGCGTTGTAGTAGGACGAGCGCGTCGCCAGCAGCGTGACCGCCTGGCGCTCGGCCGTCGGCTTCGCGACGCCCCTCATGGCTGCCGCGATCGTCGGATCGGTCTCGAACGCAGCCATTCGCTCGAAATACGTCCGCGTCACCTCGCTCAGGTTGATGGGGAAGTCGAACTTCTCCAGGCGCGCCAGCCCCTCGGACAGATGGTAGATCGCGTTGTCCCGGACCGGCCGGGAACTGTGCCCGCCGGGGTTCCTCGACTCGAGGCGGAAGTCCTGATAGACCTTTTCTCCGGCCTGCACCTGATTGATCTCGTACTTGCCCTTGCGCATCTCACCGTCGCCGCCTTCGTTGAGCGCCAGCTCGGCGTCGATGAGGTCGCGATGGTTTTTGACCAGCCAATCGACGCCGTTGAAGTTGCCGCCTTCCTCGTCCGCCGTCAGCGCGAGGATGAGATCGCGATCGGGC
>DASZFS010000567.1:0-20266 GCA_035939575.1 Vicinamibacterales bacterium
GACCGAAACGATGGTACTGGTTCGTTAAATGTTGCTAAATATCAAACTAGACCAGCACCGACGTCGCTGTAAGTGCTTGACACCATAGCGTCTTGGGCTTAAACTCAGGGCACCTACAATTTCACTCCGACAGACATGACATCAGGCGCCCGGTCCCTGTTCACCGCCTTGGTGTATGCAGGTCGCGATCGGGAAGCGCCGGGTCCCAGCTCCGGCGCGGCAGGAGGAACCAGAGATGGACGACGTCGTGAACCGCTTCGCACGAGAGCTGGCCGACGCGATTGCCGCCGCAGTCGCCGAAAATCCTCAGGTCGAAGCATGCCGTGAAAAAGCGCGGGCCGCCGGATTCGAGATGAAAGTGAGCCTCGAAGCAGTTGTCGGCTTCGTCAACCGGTCTCAGTCGTCCGCGTTGGCCAAGGTCACCGCGCCAGCCAAGGCCGTCCGCGACGCGCAGCCGAAGCGCGCCTTCGAGGTCACCGCCAACGACCGGCGCTTCCTGCGCTCGCTGCGCATCGCCGCCGACGAGACGACGGAGGCGGTTGAGTAAGAACGTTAGAAGGTAGAAGTCAACGCTGGAAGTCACAAGCCGGTTCGCGTCATGCGGACCGGCTTTTTTACGGTTTCCCCTCCGACGTCTTTCACGCCTTCTCGTTCGACGCCTGTTGCGCCACTCGCGCTGCGGCTGCTGCTGCGGCCGCTGGATCGCCGAGGTAGTAGTGGCGGATCGGTTGCAGCGCCTCGTTCAGCTCGTAGACGAGCGGGATGCCGGTCGGAATGTTCAGCTCGACGATGTCGGTCTCGGGCACGTTGTCGAGGTACTTGACGAGGGCGCGCAGGCTGGTGCCGTGCGCGGCGATCAGCACGCGACGGCCGGACGCGATCGACGGCGCGATCGTCCCGCGCCAGTACGGCAGGAAGCGGGCCACCGTGTCCTTCAGTGATTCGGTCAGCGGAAGGTCCGCAGGATCCACCTGGGCATACCGCGGATCGTGCGAGGGGTGTCGCGGATCGTCCGGCGTCAGCGGCGGCGGCGGGATGTCGTAGCTTCGACGCCAGATCTTCGTCTGCGCGTCCCCGTGCGCGGCCGCCGTCTCCGCTTTGTTGAGGCCCTGCAGCGCCCCGTAGTGCCGCTCGTTCAACCGCCAGTTTTTCTCGACGGGGACCCAGAGTCGGTCGACCGCATCGAGCGCCGCAATCATGGTGCGGATGGCGCGCTTGAGCACGGACGTGTACGCGACGTCGAAGACGTACCCGCCCTCGCGCAGCAGCCGCCCGGCTTCAGCCGCTTCCTCCCGTCCGCGCTCCGACAGGTCGACGTCGGTCCACCCGGTGAAGCGGTTCTCGCGGTTCCACGTGCTCTCGCCGTGGCGAAGCAGGACCAGGGTGGGCATGGGGATTTGGTTATCTGGTTATCTGGCGTGTTATTTGGTTATCTGGTTACTTGGTTGATTTGGTTGGCTTGGTGATTGGGGACTTGATGGCCGTGCCTCCGGCAAAGACCGCAGCCGGGCCGAGCGCTTCCTCGATCCGCAGCAGCTGGTTGTACTTACAGACGCGATCGGTGCGGCTTGCGGATCCGGTCTTGATCTGGCCGGCGGCTGTTCCGACCGCGAGATCGGCGATCGTCGAGTCCTCGGTCTCACCCGAGCGGTGCGAGATGATCGTCGCGTACTGCGCGTCAGCCGCCATCCGCACGGCATCGAGCGTTTCGGTGACGGTGCCGATTTGATTCAGCTTGACGAGCAGCGCGTTGCCGACGCCGTCGGCGATGCCCTTGCGCAGAATCTCGGGATTCGTCACGAACACGTCATCGCCGACGAGCTGCACCCGCGCGCCGAGCGCAGACGTCAGCCGCTGCCATCCGGCCCAGTCACCCTCCGCCAGGCCGTCTTCGATCGACACGATCGGATACTGCCGGATCCAGTCTTCGTAGAGGCGGATCATCTCGTCCGACGACCGGTCGGGCTCGCCGGACTTCTTGAACGTGTAGCGGCCCCCTCCAGCCCACAGCTCACTCGAGGCAACATCCAGGGCAATCCACACGTCCACGCCAGGCTCGAGGCCGGCTTTGCCCACAGCCTCGAGGACGACTTCAACCGCTTCGCGGTTCGACTTGAGATTGGGCGCGAAGCCCCCCTCGTCGCCGACGCCGGTCGACTGTCCACGACCCTTCAGGATGCCGCGCAGCGTGTGAAAGATCTCGGCGCCCCATCGAAGCGCTTCGGCGAAGGACGGCGCGCCGAGGGGCATGACCATGAATTCCTGGAAGTCCACGCTCGAGTCGGCGTGCGCCCCGCCGTTGAGGATGTTCATCATCGGCGCGGGAAGCGTGAAGCGATCGTTGCCGTACAGCATTCCGAGATGCCGATGCAGGGGCGTGGCGGCGCCCGCCGCCGCGGCGCGCGCGGCGGCCATGGAGACGCCGAGCAGCGCGTTGGCGCCGAGGCGACTCTTGGTCGGCGTGCCGTCGAGGGCAATCAGGGCGGCATCCAGCCCGCGCTGATCGAATTCCCGCCTCACGATCGCGCTCGCGATCTCGCCGTTGACGTTCGCCACCGCCTTGCGTACGCCCTTGCCGCCATAGCGCGACTTGTCGCCGTCGCGGAGCTCCAGCGCTTCCCGTTCGCCCGTCGAGGCCCCGGACGGAACGGCCGCGCGTCCCGAGGCGCCGCCGTCCACCGTCAGTTCCACTTCGACCGTGGGATTGCCGCGCGAGTCCAGGATCTCGCGGGCGTGCACGTGCGTGATCGTCAAACCGCCTCCTTAGTCTCCGCCGCCGCGCCGGTCGGCTTCCGCTTCGAACCGAAGCGCGTCCTCGCCCAGCGTCCCGATGAGCGGTTCGTCATCCGTCGTCACGACGACAACACCCGAGTCGGTCACGGTATGCCGGCGCGCATCCTCTTCGGCGTCGTATCCGATCAGCGCGCCGCGCGGGATGAGCACGTCGCGGTCGATGATGGCCCGCCGGATGCGCGCGTGCCGCCCCACGCGCACGCCCGGCATGAGGATGCACTGCTCGATATGGCAGAAGCTGTGCACGCGCACGTTGGGGCAGAGCACACTGCCGAAAATGGCGCTGCCCGAGACGATGCAACCGGGCGAGATGACCGAGTCCAGCGCCTGGCCGCAGCGCTTGCCTGCCTCGGCGAAGACGAACTTCGCGGGCGGCGCCTGGGGCTGGTACGTCCGCAGCGGCCACTCCGGGTCGTACAGGTTGAAGTCGGGGTTGACGTGACAGAGATCCATGTTGGCCTCGAAATAGGCATCGAGGGTCCCGATGTCACGCCAGTACTTCGCGGCCTTCTTGTTCTCGTCGTAGAACCGGTATGCGTACACCGGCGCCTGGTGGATGAGCGCCGGAATGATGTCCTTGCCGAAATCGTGGGTGGTCTGCTGCGTGGCGTCGGCCTCGAGCGCCTGGACGAGAACGGCCGTGTCGAAGATGTAGACGCCCATTGATGCGAGGGCGAAATCGGGCGATCCGGGTATGACCGGCGCGTTCTTCGGCTTCTCCTGGAATCCCGTCACGCGATCGCTCTCGTCCACGGCCACGATGCCGAAGCGGTACGCCTCGCCGAGCGGCACCTCGATGGCCGCCAGGGTCGCGGCCGCATGGCGCTCCTGATGGAACCGCAGCATGCGCGAGTAGTCCATCTTGTAGACGTGGTCGCCCGAGAGGACAACGAGGTACTGCGGGCTCTCACGCGTAATGGAGTACAGGTTCTGGTAGACCGCGTCCGCCGTGCCCTGGTACCAGTGCTCGCTGACGCGCTTCTGGGGCGGCAGGATTTCGATGAACTCCCCGAGCTCCTCGGACACGATGTTCCAGCCCATGCGGATGTGCCGATTGAGCGACAGAGACTTGTACTGTGTCGCAATGTAGACGCGCCGCAGACCCGAGTTGATGCAGTTGCTGAGCGCGAAATCGATGATGCGGTAGGGGCCGCCGAAATACACCGCGGGTTTCGCGCGCTCCTTCGTCAGCGGGAACAACCGCTCACCCGCGCCGCCCGCAAGGACGATGACGAGGCTGTCGTCGACGGGCGCCGGCATCGGCGGTCAGCTCCTTCGCAGCACGACGCGCGCCGGCGCGCCGTCGCATCCGACGATCAGGAGCGGCAGGCAGTACATGTCGTAGACGCCTGGCTCGACGTCGCGCAAATTGAGCCCCTCGATGACGATGACGCCGGCGCCGAGGAGCACGTGGTGCGCCGGCGCGCCGGGCGTGTGGAACTGTTCGACCGACAGGTAGTCGACGCCGACCACCTTGACGCCGTGATCGACGAGATGCCGTGCGCCCGACTCGGTGACGCCGACGTAGTCGGGATGGAACTCGGGGAATCCCCACAGTCGCGAGTTGGACGTCTTGATCAGCACGCGCACGTCCTCGGACAGGTTGAACGCGGCCAGATCGTCGGCCGTTATCCCCTTGCGCGACGTGACCTCCACGACGCGGGCGCGGCCAAGGAGCATGTCGAGCGGCAGCGCCTCCGTACCGGGGCCCGCGTCAAAGAAGTGACGCGGCGCATCGACGTGGGTGCCCGTGTGGGCGCTGAGATGCAGCGATGAGACGTTGGAGCTGCCCCCATCCGCGATCCGCTTCGTGGCCTCGATCGTGAACGGCGTATTGTTCGGGTACGTGGGGAGCTTCGCGTCGAGAGGCACCGAGACGTCGATAAGCTTCATGAGACCGAGGGCGAGAGCCGGATGATAGCACAGCGTCGGATGGCTCCAGGGCTGGCGGGGGCGGCATTCGGAGTGCCCGATGGCCGCCTGAAGTGCTGGCCCCAGAAGGGTTTGACTTGCCCTTGACCAGACGCCTATCATGAGCTGTTTCGACTGGCGTCATCATTGTGGGAGAGTCTATTTTTATGAAGCATCGGCGCGGGCTCATTGCCGTTCTCGGTGTCACGCTTGCGTTCTCGGCCGCCGTCTCCGCGCAGAAAGATGACAAAAAGCAGAGCGACGCGCAGAAGAAGGAAATTCAGAACATCGTCAAGATCGTCGACGGCGTCGCGAGCGGCCAGCCGGCACCCAACGACGTCGACTTGAAGTGGGTGCACGAGGATATGTTGAAGGCCCAGGGCAACAAGGAATATGTGCCCTTCACGGTCTCGGTGGACCCCTCCAAGATTACGGGCAACGTCGCGCTGTACTGGCGCGTTGTGGCGAAGGATGGCGGCGGCGCTGCTGCTGCTGCTGCCGGCCAGAAGAAGGACGACAAGGACAAGAAGAAGTCCGACTACGCGTACGAAGACATCACGTTCGTGCCCGCGACAGCGGCAGCGGGACAGACGTCGATGCGCATCTCACGATCGTTCACCGTTCCGGCGGGCGACTACGACGTCTACGTCGTAGCGAAGGAGCCGACGCCAGACAAAGCGCCCAAGAACGCGCCGGCGCCCAAAGCATCGGTCCTGAAGCAGAGCGTCACGGTGCCGGACTTCTGGAACGCCGAGCAGCTCAACACGAGCACCGTCATCATCGCGAGCCGGATCGATCCGCTCCCGGCGCCGTTGACCCCACAGCAGCAGGCCGACCGCCCGTACGCGCTCGGCGCGATGGAAATCGTCCCGGCCTTCGAGACCAAGTTCACGAAGAAGTCCGAGCTGTCGACGTTCATGCTGATCTACAACCCGAAGGTCGACGGCGCGAACAAGCCGGACATTTCTGTGGAATACAACTTCTACCAGAAGCCGGCGGGACAGGCGGAGAAGTTCTTCAACAAGACGTCGCCGCAGAACCTGAACGCGCAGACGCTGCCGCCGAATTTCGATTTCGCTGCCGGGCATCAGCTCCAGACAGGACAGGCCGTGCCGCTTGCGTCGTTTCCCGAAGGCGATTACCGTTTGGAGATCAAGGTTACGGACAAGATCGCGAACAAGACGCTGACCCGGGACGTCAACTTCACCGTCAGTCCGTCGTAGCCGTGGTTGCCCGGGAAGCCCCCGGGAAGCACTGGAAGTGACGGACCGGGGGAGGGCCCCCGGAGTGACGGACCGGGGGAGGGCCCCCGGAGTGACGACAGATGAGAAACGGAACGAGCATGCGAAGCACTTCCACATTGTCGGCGCTCGTCGGCGGTCTGGGGCTTTTGTGTGTCTCGGGCATGGCCCATGCGCAGGGTGCCCCGCAGCCGGTGCCGGTGATGCACGTCGCATCGTTGGCGCCAGGCTCGATCCTTGGCACCGTTCAGGACGAGCGCGGCGGGCCGGTCCAGGGCGCGGTCGTCTCCGCGCTTGGCACGACGACCGTCGTGGCGGTCACCGACAGGTCGGGGCGCTTCGAGCTGCGCACGCTGATGCCGGGTCCGTATCTCGTCCGCGCGCACCTCTCCGGCTATCTCGCCTCGCGCGGACAGGTGGTCGAGGTGCGGTCGAGCGCGCGCTCATCCTCGTCCCTCTCCCTTCGTCGCGCGAACACCACGGTGAGCCCACCGTCGCTGCCGATTCTCGCCGCCGGCATCGGCCCGACGTCAGAGCCCGCCGGTCAGCCGACCGATGCGACCGGAACCGACAGCGGCGACGCGACAGGATCCGACAACCACGGTGAGGTGGCCTGGCGTCTTCGGCACGCACGGCGCAGCATCCTGAGAGACGTCGACATCCCCGAGGAAATCGTGGTCGGCGATACGCCGCCCGAGTCCAACATATTCGGCGGCTGGCCGCGGGGATCATCCTTGCTGGGATCGCCGGCGAGGCTGGCGTCCAACCTTCTCACGGGCACCGCGTTTTCGGGGCAGGTCAACCTGCTGACGACCGGGTCGTTCGAGACGCCGCAGGGGCTGTTCAGCGGCGACGGCCTGTCGCGCAGCATCGCGTATCTCGCGCTGGGCGCGCCGGTCGGCGACCGGGCCGACTGGACCGTGCGCGCCGCGCTCACGCAGGGCGACATCGCCTCGTGGATCGTGGCGGGCGAGTACACCACGCGCGCGCCCGCACGGCATCGCTACGACCTGGGTTGGTCCTACAGCACGCAGCGATACGATGGCGGCAACTTTGCGACACTCAGCGAAGTCAAAGACGGCAGCCGCAATGCCGGCGCGATGTTCGGTTTCGATACCTACTCGGTGACGCCGTCGATCACGCTGACCTACGGCGCGCGGTACGCGCGGTACGACTACCTGGAGGACCGCAGCCTTTTCAGCCCGCGCATGTCGTTGACGGTTGAACCGATCGACCATTTCCGCGTGAGTGGCGTCGTTTCCCGGCGCGCGGTCGCGCCCGGGGCCGAAGAGTTTTCGCCGCGGATGGAAAACGCCGTCTGGCTGCCCCCGCAGCGGACGTTCGCGTCGCTCAATCCATCGGAGCCGCTCCAGGCCGAGCGCACGGATCATCTGGAAGTCGAAGTCGAGCGCGACATCGCCGCAGCAACGGTGTCGGTGCGCGCATTCCATCAGCACATTCAGAATCAGCTCGTGACCGTCTTCGGCATGGACCTGCCTGGCGTGTCGTCGCCTCTCGGCCACTATTTCATCGGCGACGCCGGCAATATCGACGCCGTCGGCTTGAGCGCCGGCATCCGCGCGTCGCTCGGCAGCCGCGTCCATGGCTCGGTCGAGTACACGACAACCCAGGCACACGCGCTGTCGCCGGAGGCCGCATCGTATATCTGGATCTTGAGCGGATCGCCCGTCCGACCTGACCTGGATCGCATTCACGACGTCGCCACGTCGCTCGAGACCGAGGTGCCGGAAACCTCGACGCGCGTCATTGTCCTCTACAGCGTGAGCAACGCCTTCGCTCGATCGGTCACGGGAGCCTCGGCAGGGCGTCCGCTGGTCGATTCGCGCTTCGACGTGCAGGTCAGGCAATCGCTGCCGTTCATGGACTTCAGCAGCGCCAAATGGGAGATGCTCGTCGGCGTCCGAAACTTCTTCCGCGACACCGCTCCCGATCAATCCGTCTACGACGAGCTCCTTGTGGTGCGCCCACCGAAGCGTGTCATCGGCGGGCTGACATTGAAGTTCTAAAACTCGAGATCCACAATATTGAAGGCGGAGTACGTCGACTTGGAGTGCGATCGACGTACGGCCGAGCTCTGACACAAAAAAGTCCAGTATTTTCAACGAATTAGCTGATGAAATCGGCCGAAGCTCCAGGGTATGAGCTTTGCTATCCCAACGGTCGGCGAAGTGTCCCTTTGATCACCGACCGCAACGCAGACGAGGCTCACCGCAGCTCAGGCGGGCAGAGCCACGTCACGCTGCCTGCCAGCCCACGCCCCGCCAGCCCGTTCTTCTGGAGCGGATCGGCATTCGCTGTCGTCGTTGCGCTCGTGCTGGTCGTCCTTGGCGTGGCGAACGTCGCGATGTATTCGCGCTGGCACGAGGTCGAGGATGGCGTGTTGTGGGGGGCGCGCGCCGAGGGCGTCACAGCCCTTGACGTCGCTGCGGGATCGGCCGCGGCGGCGGCCGGCATCCAGCATGGCGACATCCTGCTGGCAGTCAACGGATCGCCGGTCGAATCGCCCTCCGACGTCATCGAGTATCAGCACCGCGGGCACGAGGGCACGCGCCTGTCCTACACGCTGCTGCGGCTGGGCGCTCGTCAGGCGCTTGGCGTCGCGCTGACGCCCGCCCCGCGGGGCGGGTCGATGTATTTCGTGCTGGCCGCGGTCGGCCTGTTCACGCTGCTCGTTGGCGCGTCTGTGCGCGTCCGCCGCCCCTACGACCAGGCCACGCTGCATTTCTTCTGGCTCTGCGTCGCGTTCTTCGGTGTGTTCACGTTCTCGTTCAACGGCCCGTTCGATCGCCTCGACTGGGTGTTCTATTGGGGCGATGCCGTGGCGTTCGCGCTGCTGCCGCCGCTGCTCCTGCACTTCACGCTCGTGTTTCCCGAGCGCGCGTCGCAGCCGGTCTCCCGTCCGGTTATAGCGGCGATGTACCTGCCCGCGGCAGTTCTTTGCACGACTCGTATCGTGACGCTGGTCCGCGGGTCCGAGGGGCGCTTGCCCGGCCAATGGATGTCGTTCGCGGTCGACGCCCTTGATCGGGCCGAGAACGTATATCTCTTCATCTGCTGCGCGGCGGCTGTTGCCGTGCTGGCCAGGTCTTTCCGTCAAATCACGTCGGTCACCGCCCGGCGCCAGCTGCGTTGGATTGCGTGGGGGACTGCCCTCGGCGCCGGCCCCTTCGCGCTCGGCTACGCGCTGCCGTGGGCGCTCGGTGCGGATCCGCCGCTGGCGTTCCAGCTGACGGCGGTTCCGCTCGGTCTCCTGCCGCTGACGTTCGCGTCGGCCATCATCCGCTATCGCTTGAGGGACGTGGAGGTCATCGTCAAGCGTGGGCTGGCGTACACGTCGTTCTTCGCGGCCAGCGTCGCGCTCTACTTTGCTCTCCTCAAGCTCACGGGGTTCGTGTTCGCGGACGACGCGGATCGGCACAACTGGATCATCGCGGTCCTGGCAACGATGGTCGTCGTGCTGCTTGCGCAGCCGGTCAAGGACGCGGTGCAGAACGCGCTGGACCGAGTTTTTTATCGCGACCGCTACGACTATCGCCGCGCGCTGGTTGCGTTCGCTCGGGATCTCAACAGCGATCTCGATGTCATTCGCCTCAGCGAGCGGTTGGTCGCGCGGGTCGTCGAGACCCTGGTCGTGGACCGGATGGCGCTGATGCTGGCGCCTGGTGGGCCGGACGGCGCAGGGGGACCTGGGGACCCAGGAGGCAATATCGAGAATATCGAGAACGACGCCGCGGTCGACTTTGTCGCCATCAGTGACTTCGGCTTCGCCTCGCACGTTCCTCGTCTGTCCCGGCGATCGTCCATGATGACGCGGCTCGACGGTGGCGTCACCGTTGCGCTGGACGACCCGATTGCCGCCGCGCGCTTTCAGGCGGAAGAGGTCGAGTTCTGGCGCGACGCTGGCATCTTCTACTTCGTTCCGTGCGTGTTCGAGGGGCGGGCGATTGCAGTGCTCGCGCTCGGGCGCAAGGAAAGCGACGAGCCGTTCAACAGCGAGGATCTCGCGCTTCTGACGGCCGTCGCCGGTCAGGTGGCGACCGCCATCGAGAACGGGCGCCTGTACCGGCAGCTCCACCTGAAGGCCCAGGAGCTTGGCCGCATGCGGGAGTTCAACGACAACATCCTCGAATCGCTCGACAACGGCCTCGCCGTCTTCGACGTCGACGAGCGGATCGTGCGATGGAACCAGGCCCTCGAGGACTTCTACGGCGTCGAGCGCGACGCGGCAATCGGCCAAAGGTTGGACGACGTGTTCGACTCCCACTTCGTCGAGGCGCTTCGGGCGGCCCGCGCTGAGCATCCGCAGGGCGCCACTCTGTACCGCGTGCCGCTGTCGTCACCGGGCCGAGTGCCTGGGGCCGACGGGGCCGACAGGGCCCACAGGGCGGACAGGGCCAACGGGGCAGACGTCCGGCTGCTGGTCAATGCCACCGAGATGCCGCTGCAGAACCAGGCGGGCGACAACCTGGTCGGCGGCACGATCCTGCTCATCGAGGACATCACCGATCACGTCCGCCTGGAGGAGCAGCTGCAGATCTCCGAGAAGATGGCGTCGATCGGCCTGCTCGCGGCGGGCGTTGCGCACGAGGTGAACACCCCGCTCACCGGCATCTCGAGCTTCACCCAGATGCTGCTCGACGGCGCCGACCCGGCCGACCCGAAGACGGCACTTCTGGAGAAGATCGAGCGTCAAACCTTCAGAGCCGCCAAGATCGTCAACGGCCTCCTGAACCTGTCCCGGCCGGGGACGGCGAGCTCGGACCGCGTCGAGGTCGATATCAACGACGTCATCACCGACGTGTTCTCGCTGCTCGAGCACCAGTTCGAGGTTGGCAGCGTCAAGGCACGGAAAGAGCTGGCCACGTCGCGGGTGCCCGTGCTCGGCATGGAGCACCAGCTGCAGCAGGTGTTCCTGAATCTCTTCCTCAACGCCCGTGACGCGATGCCGCGTGGCGGCTGGCTCTCGGTGGCGACGCGCGCCGAAGGCGGGCAGGCGGTCGTGGAGATTGCGGACACGGGGTCGGGGATCCCGTCGGAGCAGCTGGCCAGAATCTACGATCCGTTCTTCACCACCAAGTCGATCGGCCGCGGCACCGGTCTTGGCCTCTCGATCACCTACGGCATCGTCCGCGAGCACGACGGGACCATTCACTGCGAGAGCGCAGTCGGCCAGGGAACGCGCTTCACGTTGAGGCTGCCGCTCGCCCGGACGGCCCGCGGCGCCGCGTCCGGCTCCAGCAGAACCTGAAAGGCTTATGCCCAATTCGCGACACGGCACGATCCTCGTCATCGACGACGAAGAGATCATGCGCGAGATCCTCGAGACGCTGCTGACCCGCGAAGGGTACGACGTGCGTCTGGCGTCGTCGGGGGCGGAGGGGCTCGAGCTCGCCCGCGCGCTCCCGTTCGATGCCGCGATTGTGGACATCATGATGCCGGGTCTCGACGGCATCGCAACGCTCGACGAGCTGAAGCGCGTCGACGAGGACCTGGCGGTCATCATCATCACGGCGTTCGCGTCGGTCGAAAGCGCGATCTCCGCCATGAAGGCTGGCGCGTTCGACTACATCACCAAGCCATTCAAGAATGACGAGGTGGTGGTCGTCGTCCGCAACGCGATGGAGCGGCGGCGGCTCGTGAGCGAGAACCGCAACCTGCGCCAGAACATCCAGGAGCGCTATCACAAGTTTGCGAACATCATCGGCAAGAGTCCGCGCATGCGGCAGGTGTTCGATCTCATCATTCAGGCTGCGCCCAGCCGGTCGACCATTCTCATCCAGGGTGAGAGCGGAACGGGCAAGGAGCTCGTCGCGCGCGCGATTCACGCCAACTCGTCACGCGCGGAGCGTTCGTTCGTGACGGTCAACTCGGGGAACCTGCCCCCGGATCTCCTCGAGTCCACGCTGTTCGGGCACGTGAAGGGCGCGTTTACCGGCGCGGTCTACCCGAAGAAGGGGCTGTTCGACCTGGCCGACAAGGGCAGCATCTTCTTCGACGAGATGGGCAACGTCCCGATCGAGACGCAGGCCAAGCTGCTCCGCGTCATCCAGGAGCGCGACTTCATGCGGCTGGGCGGCATGGAGACCATCAAGGTCGACGTCCGCATCATTGCAGCCACCAATGTCGATCTGCGGCAGATGATGGAGGAGGGCAAGTTCCGCGAGGACCTGTTCTACCGGCTCCACGTCATCTCCATCCAGCTGCCGCCGCTGCGCGACCGCAAGGATGACATCACGCTGCTCGTGCATCATTTCCTCGAGAAGTACGGCGAGGAGAACAAGAAGACCGCGCTCGAGCTGACGCCCGATGCGCTCGACCTGCTGGCCGAGTACGATTGGCCCGGCAACGTCCGGGAACTGGAAAACGTGATCGAGCGCGCGGTCGTCCTGACCCCGGGTCCGCGAATCGGCGTCGAGCTCATTCCCGATCACGTGCGGAAGGCGCCGAACTTCCAGATGCCGCAGTTCGTCGTCCCGCCCGAAGGCATCTCGTTCAAGGACGTCATCACCGACTTCGAGAAGCGGCTCATCGAGTCCACGCTCGAAGCCGCGGGCGGCGTTCAGAAGCGCGCGGCCGAGCTGCTGCACATCAAGCCGACGACGCTCAACGAGATGATCAAGCGATACGAGATCCGCCCGCGTCGCAAGCGTGTGGCTGGAGTCAATGGAAATGGGGGGCAGGACGAGTCAAATCCTCCCGAAGCTGCCTCCCCGGCTGTTCCTCCGAGAAACCCTGTCGTTGAGTAGCCGTCAGCCGGGCCCGGATCACGTCAGCGGGCGCTGCGGACTTTCGCGAAGATGCGCTCGTACTTGCCCAGGACGACGTCCCAGCGGTAGTTGCGGCGCACGTAGTCGCGTCCGTTCCGGCCCAGCGCCTGGCGCAGCCGTGGGTCGGACAGCAGGAGCTTGAGGCACGCGACGAACTCGTCGCGGTTCGCGTAGTAGAGCCCGCCGTTGCTGCGCACGCAATGCTCGACCAGCACGGCGCTCCGCGCGTTCGCCAGGATCGGTGTCCCGACCGCGAGCGACTCGAGCGCGAGGAGCGACAGGCTCTCGAACGGCGACGGACACACGACGACGGTGGCCGCCTCGAGAGCCTGCACGCGCTCGCGGTCCGAGAGCAGGCCGGCGAACCTGACGAGCGGGTCCTGCGGAAGCGGCATCAGCTTGACGCCCATCAACGCGAGCGTCGCGTCGCCGCCCTCTTTGACGTACTCGCCGAAATACTGCAACAGCTCCTCGCAGCCCTTGCCGGGGTCGATGCGCCCGCCGTACAACACAATCGGCCCATAGAGGCGGTGGCGGCGGCGGAAGAGCGATCCCCGTTGCATCAGATGCGAAGGGAATTCGCGCGACGCGACGTCATCCTGAGGGGCTTCGTTCTCGGCGGAGAGGGCGTCGCGCTCTGCGGGCTCTCCTGCGCTCACGGGCTGGCCCGCCGTCGTCGGGTCGGCGGGCTCGATCGAATCGGATTCGACCGCTTCCGTCGGGAGTGACATGCGGGGGTACGGCTGCGTCTGCGGGATCTCGACGCCCACGCCGATGACGTCCTCGATGAGCGGCCGCTCCACGAAGCGCTCCTGCACGAATCGGCGTTCGCTCTCGGTCAGGTAGCAGAGCGCCGCCGGCCTGCTGAACAGGTCCTTGAAGATGTTCAACCGGATGGCGGGCTCGTCGTGCGCAGTCGAGACCAGGATGCTCCGGTGCGGCGCCACTTCGAGCCCCATCACCGTCGGCGCGTACAGATACGTGAAGAAAATGAGGACGTCGTACTGCTGCTGCTGGCGCCTGAGATACTCCACGAGGCTCGGACACCAGGGGCCTTGTTGCTTGAGCCACTCCATCTCATCCTGGTGCGTGTGCGCGTGGTTGAAGATCCAATCAGAGTATTGGTTGAACGCCTCGATGTCGCGCGTCCGAGCGTTCGCGAACCGCCGGACGGTCACGCCCTTGATGCGGTCCGATCCCTCGGGGTATTCGTTGTTCCACGTGACGTAGTCGCGGGCGCACGTCGTCAGCACGTCGACGTCGTGAGTGACCGCGAGCCGCTCGGCGACGAGCCGGCACAGCTGCTCCGAGCCGCCGAGTACTTCTGCGCCGTATCGCTGGATGATGAAGGCGAGCTTCACGCGTCAACCTCGTGGATGATAGACGAGAGCTCGCGGGTGATGCGGGCATCGCCGAAGTCAGCCAGCCGCCGTCTCTGGCCGGCGATGACCTGCGATCGCAGGTCATCATTGAATGCCAGCTCGCCAAGCAGCTCGGCCGCGACCTCGAGGTCCTTCGGCGCGAATTGCACGCCGGCGCCGCCGAGCGTGTCGGGCACTGCCGCCGCGGCGTAGGCGAGCACGGGAACATCGACCGCCATGGCCTCGACGAGCGGTACGCAGAAGCCCTCATGCTCGCTCAGCGAGACATAGACGGCCGCGTGCTGGTAGTAGACAGCGAGCTCCTCGTCCGGGATTGGACCGGTGAAGATGAACCGGTCGTGGAGCAGACGAAAGTCCGCCATCAGCGCGCGGATCATCGAGTAGTACCGAGGCGTCACGTCGTACCGGCCGACGAAGATGAAGCGGTAATATGCATCGACGTTGCGCTTGTACACTTCGGCCAGCTTGATGTGATCCTCGATCTTCTTGTTCGGCGCGATCCGACCCACGAAGAGGAAGTTCACAAGCCCGTCGTCGAGGATCCGCTCGAGCGCGGGCCTCGGTGCCCGCCGCGTCACGCGCGCGGTGTCGACCGCAACGGGGAAGACGCCGGTCGCGGCGAATCCCATCGCCGCCAGTTCCCGGCGGTTGTACTCGGAGTCGCCAAGCGCGAGGTCGACACGGCCAACCAGCGTCGCCAGCTCACGGCGGCCGAGTGAGGCGAGACGGAAGAGCGCGGGGTCAAACGGCGCAAAATACGCCGCCGGCGTGATGTTGTGGTACTGCAGGATGCGGCCGCGCGCGAGGGACGCGAACGCCGCCGTCATCGGGGACGGCAGAGCGTAGTGAAAGATCGTCAGGTCACCGCGACCGGCCGACGCGTCGGCGAATGCGCGCACGTCGTCCTTGAGATCGTCGTCGATGGTCAGCGCGTAAACGTCGGCGTCGTGGCCCATCCCGCGCAGGAGATCGCGAACGCGGCGTGCGCTGTCGCCAATCGCGTCGCCTTTGTGCGCCGCGGGCACCCACTGGTTGATGATCATGAGCTCATGAACCCGGCAGGGCTTTGTAGATCGCGGGGCGATAGAGGCGCAGCTCCTCGAGCTCCTGCGCCGCGTCGAACTGATGCCAGAAATCGAAGGCGACCGCCGGACGAGGCGCCCGCGGCTCCGCCAGGATGCGGTCGACGAACCCGAGCAGCGTGCCTGCAAAGTCCTTCGCGCGCAAGCGGTCGACCGCGGCGAGCTGACCGTCGACGATCCGGTCCTGGAGGCGCGAGTCGGAGATGATGGCGTCGATCAATGTTGCCACCTGGACGGGATCCTTGTCGTCGTACAGGACGCCAGCGCCATCCATCGTGGCCGGCACTGCGGTAGCGGCGTAGGCAAGGACCGGGATCTGCTTGTAGAAGGCCTCGACGAGCGGGACGCAGAACCCCTCGTGCTCGCTGGCGCACAGGAAAAGGTCCGCGATCTCGTAAAACGCCACCAGCTCCTCGTCGGAGACGTGCCCGATGAAATACACGTGGGTCGCGCCAAGCGTCGCAACCAGTTGGTGAAGCGACGCGAGGTAGCGCTCGAACCCGCTCTGCGCGCCGACGATCAGGAGGCGCGACCGCGGGTTGTAGAACGTGTGGTACGCGTGGAAGAAGCGGATGAGATCTTCAATCTTCTTGTTGGCAATGACCCGGCCCACGAACAGCACGTTGGTCCAGTCATCGTCGAAGTCCCGGGCAACGAGCCAGTCCGGCTCCTGGTCGAGGTGCGAAAAATCAGGGACGACAGGAAGGACCGCCGTGCGCGGAAAACCGAGCGTCTCGAGGTCCTCGCGGTTGAACTCGGAATCCCCCAGCGCGAGATCGCACCGGCCGGCGTACGCCCGGAGCTCGCGGCGGCCGCGAAAGCACTGGCGCGCGAGCGTCCGATGGACGCCCACGAAGTACTCGGGCGGCGTGATGTTGTGGTAGATGAGCGCCATCCGATCCGGCAGCGCGTAGGCTGTGCGCGATGCCCGCGATCCGAGCGAGAAGTGGTGAAGCAGCAGGTTGTCCGGGCGGCTGAAGTCCACCAGCTCGCGGTAATCGAGTGTCTGCGCCTCGAGGCGGCTGTCCGCGGTCTCGACGAAGATCTCGGACGCGTACCCCGCCTTGCGCAACACGCGTTGGATGCCGAGGACCTCGTGCCCGATCGCGTCCCCGTAGCCGAGCGTCGCGAGGACCTGGTGGATGCCAATCACGCCCGGCGTCTCGACGGCGCGGCCATCGCGCCAAGCGCGGGACCCCGCGGGAGGCGGGCGAGCGCTTCGCGCGCCGGTGGAAGCTCCGGACGCCGCCGGTCACGCCAGCCAGGCGTCTCGTCCGCCCGGCGGGGCGAAGCCTCCTGCTGAAGTCGACCGAACATCTCGAGGTACTTGCGCTCGATCACGGCCCAGTCGTAGTGATCTCGGAAGAACTGGCGTCCGTTGCGGCCGAGCGAGGCGCTCAGCCAGCGGTGGCGCTCGATCGCCGACAGCGTCTCGACAAACTCCGCGAACGACTCGTAGAACAGGCCCGCGTTGCTCCGGATGCACTGACCCTTGAGGACGTCGCACCGCCCGTTGGCCAGTACGGGCTTCCCGAGCGCCCACGCTTCGAGCGCCACCATCGACAGGCTCTCGTAGTACGACGGCATGACCAGCAGCTCCGCCGCCGCCATCGCGTCGAACTTGTCGGCGTCGTCCAGGAAACCGAGGTGGCGGATGCGCGGATGGCTCGGAATGTCGAGCAGGGAGTTGCCGATGAGCACGAGCGTCAGCTTGCCGGCGGTCGTCCTCAGGTAGCCTTGAAAGAACTCGAACAGCTCCGGACAGCCCTTGTTCTCGTCTATCCGCCCGACGTAGATCGCGAACGGCCCGCGCAGGTTGTACTTCGACCGAAACCGCGCCGGCTGCGGATTCTGGGGCACGTCGGATCCCACACCGACGACGACGCCCGGCACTTCGTCGTTGCCCGAGACGGCCTGGATCATCAGGCGCTCTTCCGGCGAGTTATACATGAGGGCGCGCACCGAGCGAAACACCGGCGGAAAGATCGAAAGGCCGATCGTCTCGTCGCGCTCGGCGGTTGGCACGAGAATCGCCCGCGACGCGACCGCCCGCGTGCCGTAATAGGCATGGTAATAGCGGTAGCTGAAGAAGACGCAGAAGTCGTACTGGTCGGCGTTCTTCGCCAGGTAATCGACAAGAGCCGGGCTGGCCGGACCCTCAGCGTCGAGCCATTCGAGCTCATCGCTGATGGAGTGGTTCTGCTCGAACACCCGATCCTGCAATCGTCCAAAAACCTGCGGGTCGCGCTCGTGCTTCACCTTGAAGCGACGCACCGTGATGCCGCCAACCGTCTCGACGCCGGCGTGGAGCTCGTTGCGCCAGGTGACGTAGTCTGTCGCGCAGGTCGTCAGAACGTCGACTTGCGCATGGCGGGCGAGACGCTCGGCGATGTAGCGCGCATGAAGCTCGGCGCCGCCGTTGATCGCCTTGCCGTAGCGCTGGACGACGATCGCGAGCTTCATCCCTCGACTGGGCTCTGGATGACCGTGAGCTTGTCGAACAGTCACTGCGGCTCGGACTCGGACCGTGGCGTCGCTGGCGTCGACGGCGTCGCTGGCGTCGACGGCGTCGCTGGCGTCGCTGGCGTCGACGGAGCCGATGGAGTCGCGGCTGCGGGTGAGGTCGCGGGAGCGTCGGCCGTCAGGGGTGGTGCATGAACCGTGGACGCCGGCTCGCCGATGGGCGCTTCGCCCATGACCATTGCTGCGGGCGCACCGCTTCGACGCCCGCGGCGTCTGCGGCGCCGGCGGCTCCGCTGGCCTGGACCCTCGCCGGCCGGCGCGCCGCCGTGCGACGATGCGGGCATCGGCTGAGGCGCACCCTGGCGCAGGTCAGAGCTTTGCGGCGTCGGTGGCGGTGGCCCGCCGGTTGAAGGCGAGGCGGTGACGACGATGTCACCGGGTGCCGGCTTATAGACAACCGTGCCCTCGAGCGCGCGTGCGCGCCGCTCGTTGAATTCCAACCGGCTCGACATCGACTCAACGCGCATGGTCAGGTTCTTGACCTCGATCCCCAGACGCGTCGTTTCGACGACCAGGTTGTGGATCAGCTCGTAATAGAGGGATTCGGTCGAGCGCCTGGATGCCTCGAGCCGCGCCTCGCGCTCGGCAAGCATCGTGTTGATGCGCGCCTGAATGTGGAGCGCCTGGATGAGCGGGTTCGGGTTGAAGAACAGCTTGAGGATCGGATTCAGCAGGCGGCGGACGAAGCGCAACACGCCGCGATGCGAGTCGAACAGCGTGTTGTCCTCGAACGCGTAGTTGGGCAGCGCCGGTGGCTGGTAAGGCGGTTGCGTTTGTCGAAACTGGTCGAGCAGGTCGGAGCGGACTCCGCGCGGGTCGAGGAACTTCTGCAACTTCACTGTTGCGAGCTCGCGGATCTGCTCCTCGGTGTAGTCGACGCCGCGCTTCTCGCGGATGCGGGAGCGGATCTGCTCCATGATCTGTTCGACGTTGACGGCGTCGGAGCGTACGTTGAAATCGGCCATATCGGCGAAGCCTCAGATTGGCCGGTAGATGATCGCAGCCACCGCGATCGCCCAGAGCGCCACGCAGAAGAGCAGCGGGCGATCGGTGAGCAACAGGTCGGACGGGCTGCCGCCGCCCGCGCGCCGGTGGACGAGATACAAATACCGAAAAATCCCGTACAGCGGAAACGGGATGGTCAACCCCAGCCATGGCGTCCCGAACTTCGCCTGGGTCTCGGGGCTCACCGTGTAGAAGATGTATGCGATCAGAGTTGACGCCGTCACGACGGCGATCATCTGATCCAGCAGATACGGACTGTACTCGCCGAGGATTGGCCGATGAGCAGCGGCGTCTCCCGCGAGGAGCACGACTTCGTGGCGGCGCTTGGCGAGCGCCACGAACAGGGCCAGCAGCACCGTGCACACGAGCAACCAGTGGCTGATCTCCACGTGAACGGCGACGGCGCCGGCGACCGCCCGCAGGACGAACCCAATCGCCAGCGTCAGCACGTCGATGATGACGATGTGCTTCAGGCGGCCTGAGTAGAGCGCCTGGAGCGCGACATACGCGAGCGCCACGGCGGTAAACCACCAATCGAGCAACGTGGATGCCGCGACGGCGGCGAGGGCGAGGACAATCGCGGCGACAACTGCCGTGCGGACCGGCAGGGCGCCTGAGGCGATGGGACGCAGGGCCTTCAGGGGATGGCTGCGGTCGGTCTCCCGGTCCGTGACGTCGTTCATCAGGTAGACGGCGCCCGACAGCGCGCAGAAGACCACGAACGCGAGAAGCGCTTCGCCGACCGCCACCGGATCCAGCAGCCGCCGGCCGAACAGCAGGCCGGCGAACACCAGCAGATTCTTGGTCCACTGTCCCGGACGCAGGGAACGGATCAGGTTGAGGGCGACAGACCGTCCCGGCACCAAACTGGACGTAGTACCGGGAATGGCCACAGGGGATGTCGTACTGCGCGCCATGCAGCGCGGTGAGCTAGACCTTCGCTGCCGAGAAACTCCGGACCGCGTCGTTCTCAGATTCGAAAGTCTCGAACACGGTCAGCAGCTTCGTGATGGACAGCAGATCCGTGATGCGCTTGGTCAGGTTCAGCAGCTTGAGGCTGCCGCCCTGGCGGCTCACGGTGGTGTAGGTCCGGACAATTTCGCCGAGGCCCGCGCTGTCGATGTAGGGGACGTCGGCCAGGTTGAGCACTATCTTCTTGACGCCCTGGTTGACGAGACTGTTGACCTTGTCCTTGAGCAGCTCATCGCCCTCGCCAAGGGTGATCTTGCCCTTCAGGTCAAGCACAATCACGTCGCCAACGGCCCGCTGCTCGATCTGCATGAAATCGCTCCCGGTAAATGCGTGTGAAGCTTAACATACCGCGCGCGCGGCGACTGGTGCCTCGCCGCGCGCGGGTCGTTACTCTCTGCTCTACGCTCTATGCTCGGTTCTATGCTCGGATCGAACGAGGTTGACAGGCTGCCTAGACGCCACCAGCTCCCGCGAACTTCCGGGACTGGAAGCACTCCTTGCAGAACACCGGACGCCCTTGCGTTGGTTTGAAAGGCACCGTTGTTTCCTTGCCGCAGTTCGAGCAGGTG
>DASZFS010000568.1:0-5851 GCA_035939575.1 Vicinamibacterales bacterium
TTTTCACATTCGTATTCGTAGAGAGGCATCAAACGCATCCTGCCACTTGAGGATTGGAGGGCTTGAGGAGATCCTCAAATACTGGTTTACTCCAGAGCGTCGCCGGTGTCGTCGCTGCCCAGCATCAGCTGCCGGTGCAGCCAGAACGGGGCGGTCCCGTTGCCGAGCAGTGTGTCGTGAAACGTCCGCAGGGAAAACGACTTGCCCTGCTGATGCTTGACGTCCTGCCGGAGCTTGAGCAGCATGAGCTTTCCGATGCTGTAAACGAGATACGTCGGATCGAACGTTCCACGCTCGGCCTCGCGCCGCGCGCTGGCCTCTTCCATGAACGCTTCCTCGCGGAAGAAGCGGACGCCCTGTTCCACCGACATGTCCTCGGCGTGCAGCTTGATGCAGACGACGAAGCGGGCCAGGCGGATCAAGGCTTCGGCGAGCTGTCCGAGCTGGATGCCGTGCTCACGACGCCCGAAGCCGGCCTCCATCATCATCTGCTCGCAGTAATGGGCCCAGCCTTCGACGAAGGACGCGGGCGAGAACATGATCGACTTGCGGGCTTTCGATTCGACCCGGCGCAGGTGCTGGTAGTGCAGGAAGTGCCCGGGGAACACCTCGTGGATTGAGATCGACCAGAGCGTCGGGTAGTTGTAGTCGCGCAGGTGCTCTTCCTGACGGTCCGGCGTCCACGACGGGTCGACGTCGGTCAGGTAGTAGTACGCGCGCGAGGGTTTGGCCTCGAACGGCCCTGGCGTCCACATGCTCGCGAACGACCACCGGTAGAAGTCGGGCGTCGGCGCCACGGTGATCTCTTCGCTGCGCGGGATGGTGATGATGGACTGGCGTTCCAGGAACGTGGCGAGCTCGTCGAGCTGCTTGCGGCCGACCGTCACGAGCTGACCGGGCTGCGGGTGCTCGGTCTTGGTCTTCGCCCAGGCCTCGAGCGGGTCGCCGCCGTTGATGCGGCCCGCCAGCGTCCTGAACGCTTCCTGCGTGGCGCTCAACTCGCGCATCGCAATCGCCAGCAGCCGGTCCACCGGCAGCGACACACCCTCCTCGAGACGGAGCTTCTGCTCGAACTTCTCGCGGCCCAGGCGGAACGACGCGCGCGCCTTCGGCCCCGTCACCTCCAGCTCCTGCACATAGGCGCCGACGGCGTGGGAGGCTTCGGCTTGTGCGTCGGCCAGGTCGCCGAGCAGGTGCAGGTCGTCGAGATCCGCGAACGCGCGCGGCAGCTCGTCGTCGATGAACTTCAGCGCGCCCTTCATCGTCTCGATGCCGACCTTGACGAAGATGCCCGGCGGTTCCTTGATGTTGTCGCGCGCGGCCTGAATCAGGCGCGGCGTCTGGCGAAGCTTCGACAGCACGCGCCGGGCGCGTTCGGGGGCAGGCGCGTGGGAAAACAGCGTCTGGCCGGCGAGACTGGACGCGATGAGGTCCGAGTAGTGCTGCGGGTTGCGTTCCCACGGACGGACGACCTCGAGATCGAACATGCGCGCCTGCAGGTGCGCGGTGAGCATCCGGTGCTCGAGGCGTTCGATCGGCGTCAGCGTGTCCTGCTTGATCTCGTCGAGGCGGCGAAGATATCCCGAGAGCGCGTGCGCTTCGCCGTCGATCGCGTGCCGGCTCAGATCTTCGAGAAGGTCGTCGTGCGCGTGCACCCCGTCCAAAGTCGCGTAAGTGGGATGCGTCTCGTGAAGATACCCGAGCAGGTCGTCGACGAAATGAGGGAGGGGCTCAGAGGCAATCATCGTTCAATGACATGCGGCGTCGGCGACATGGAGCTATGACCCCACGACTAATCAAGATAAATGTCGATCCGGATAATGCCGATCCCATGCGGCCGAGCTGCATTCGGGACCGATCCGCCAATGGTACAATAATTAGCGTCCGTTCATGCCCGGGACGCTCTTCGTGGTCGCGACGCCGATCGGTAACCTCGAGGACATCACCATACGGGCGCTGCGGGTGCTGCGCGAGGTCGCGGTCATCGCGGCCGAGGATACGCGGCGCACGGGACACCTTCTCGCCAGGCACGGCATCGCCACGCCAACGACGAGCTTGCACGAACACAACGAGCACAGAAAATCGAGCGCGATTCTGGCCAGGCTTGCCCAGGGCGACGATGTGGCGCTGGTCTCGGATGCGGGGACACCGACCGTGTCTGATCCTGGCGCTGAGCTGGTCCGGGCCGCCATCGCAGGCGGGATCAGGGTTGAGCCTATACCGGGTCCCAGCGCAGTACTCACGGCTCTAACCGCATCGGGGATGGACGCCAGCCAGTTCACATTCCTAGGCTTCCCTCCAATTAAGTCAAAAGACCGAAAAATATGGTTCGAACGATTGAGAGGCTCGAGATCGACGGTCGTTTTCTTCGAAGCGCCGCATCGCATCCACGCGACACTCACCGAGCTTCGTGAATTCCTTGGAGACGTCGACATCGTTCTAGGTCGCGAGCTCACGAAGCTTCACGAAGAGTTTGTCAGAGGGCCAATTTCGCGGTCTTTTGACCAAATCAAGGTGCCGAAGGGGGAATTTACCGTCGTCTTAAATGTTGGTTATATACCAGAATATGATGATTCTCGCGCGGTCGCGACCGAAGTGTCTCGCAGGGAGGAGCTGGCTACGCTGGCTCGGTCCCACGGCCTGACCGCGAACCAACTCTACACCGCAGTCGAGCACGCCAAGAAATTGGTTAAACGACCAACTTGACCGATCTCTGATTGTTCTGCTACTTTACCCGCCGATTTGAGGCGCTTGCCGTTTGTCGGCGCCTCCCCCGCGCAGACGTCCATGGCGAAGCAGCGGCGGCTTCCGTCTCGACTGGCAAAGGCCTCCTCTCAGTCAGCTCCTACTCGCCTGTCCTCAGAGGCAGAGCTGTCGACGGGGCAGCCTGCACGGCGAGAGACCTACTTCGAAGCGGTCGCGCTCTACGAGCGCGGCCTCGAGGCATTGCAGCGGCATGACTACTCGCGCGCGATGCAGACGCTGGAATCGGTGCTCCGTCAATACCCGGAGGAGAAGGAGCTTCACGAGCGCGTCCGCCTCTATCTGAACATCTGCCAGCGTCAAGCCACGCAACGCGAGGCGGCGCCGCAGACCGTGGATGAGCGGCTCTACGCCGCAACGCTCGCGATCAACGGCGGGCAGTACGACCAGGCCATTGCGCACCTCCGACTCGTCCGCGACGAGGATCCTGACAACGATCACGCGCTGTACATGCTCGCCGTCGCGCACGCGCAGCGGGACGAGCACGCGGAGGCGGTTGCCCACCTCGAGCGCGCGATCGCGCTCAACCCCGAGAATCGGGCTCTCGCCCGCAACGACCCTGACCTGGAGCCGCTGCACGACGACGAGACGTTTCGTGCGGCACTGGAGGCTCCTCCCACCGCTCCAAGGCCCGCCGATCCCAGACGTCGTCCCCTGCGCACACGAACCGGACGATAATTACCTGGTGGATCTGCATGTTGTTGTCCTTGCCGCTGGCAAGGGCACGCGGATGAAGTCAGCTCAGCCAAAAGTGCTGCACCGTGTGGCCGGGCTTCCGATGATCGACTACGTGCTGGCGACGGCGGCTGCGCTGGCTCCCCGTTCAACCACCGTCGTTGCCGGGCATCAAGCCGACGTGCTGCGGCAGGCCCTCGCGGCGTATCCGAATGTTGACGTCGTCCTCCAGGAGCCGCAGCTGGGAACCGGGCATGCGCTGCTGCAGACCGAGCCTGCGCTAAGAGGCGCCACCGGAACGCTGGTCCTGCTCTCGGGAGACGTGCCGCTGCTGACCGTCGCGACGCTGAGGACGCTCGTCGCCCACCATGTCGCATCGAAAGCCGCCGCGACAGTGCTGACCGCGGTCGTCGACGATCCCACTGGTTATGGGCGCGCCGTTCGATCAGACGCCGCTGGCGCGCGATCAGACGCCGCTGGCGCGCGGTCGGGCGCAGCCGGCGGGCAATTGACCCGCATCGTCGAGGAAAAAGACGCGAGCGCTGCCGAGCGCGAGATTCGTGAGGTCAACTCAGGCATCTACGCGCTCGCGCTCGAGGGCGACGATCCCGATGGTCCTGACGGTCTCTTTCGGGCCGTCCGCGAGATCGGTACGGAGAATGCTTCAGGGGAGTACTACCTGCCCGACCTCGTGACGGTCTACCGGCGGCACGGTCGCACGGTCTCGTCGGTGAGCGTTCGCAACCCGGACGAGATCCGGGGGATCAACAGCCGCAGCGATCTCGCGATAGTGAGCCGCATCATGAGACACCAGAAAGCCGCTGAGCTGATGGCTGCCGGCGTCACCATCGAGGACCCGGCAACCGCCTACATCGACCGGGACGTGACCGTCGGCGCCGATACCGTGCTCCATCCCAACGTCTTCCTCGAGGGAACGACGACGATTGGGGCTGGATGTGAGATTCACAGCGGCACGCGCATCGTCAATTCTCAGATTGGCGACGGCGCGATCGTGCTGAACCACTGCGTCCTGGCGGGCGCGCGTGTCGGTACCGGCGCGCGCATCGGGCCGTTCGCCCACCTGCGCAAGGACGCCGACGTCCGCGATGGGGCGCGCGTCGGCAACTTCGTCGAGCTCAAGAACACCGTCCTCGGCGCCGGATCCAAGTCCATGCACCTCGCGTACCTGGGAGACGCGCGGATCGGCGAGGGCGTCAACGTTGGCGCGGGGACCATCACGTGCAACTACGATGGCGAGAGGAAGCAGCAGACCGTCATCAAGGATGGCGCGTTCATCGGCAGCGACAGCCAGCTCATCGCACCGGTCACGATCGGTGAGCAGGCCTACATCGGCAGCGGCAGCACGATCCGCGAGAACGTGCCCGCCGGCGCGCTTGCGGTGAGCGCAGGCAAGCAGCGCAACATCGACAACTGGGTCGGTGAACGCAAGAAGAAGCGCGCGTCAACGTCGAGCCACAAGGAATAGACATGTGCGGCATCATCGGCTATATCGGACCGAAAGACGTCGTGCCGGTCCTCATCGACGGCCTGCGCCGCCTCGAGTACCGCGGATACGATTCGGCGGGCGTGGCGGTTGTCAAGAACGGCCACGTTGACCTGCGCCGCAGCGCCGGGAAGCTGTCGAACCTCGAAACGGTGATCGGCAACGCGCCCCTCACCGGCGACTATGGAGTCGGCCACACGCGCTGGGCCACGCACGGACGGCCAACCGAGGAAAACGCCCATCCTCATCGTGACTGCACGGGGAAGATCGTCGTCGTCCACAACGGGATCATCGAGAACTACCTGGATCTGAAGCTCGAGCTGCAGCGCCAGGGGCATACCTTCGTCACGGAGACCGACACCGAGATCGTCGCGCACCTGGTGGAGCGCGAGATGAAGGACGACGGGCTGGAGAACGCGGTTCGACGGGCGCTCATGCTGATGCGGGGCCTCTTCGCGCTCGTTCTGATCTCGGCGGACGATCCCGAGAAGATCGTCACCGTCCGGAACGGGCCCCCGATCGTCGTCGGACTCGGCGATGGCGAATTCTTCGTTGCGTCCGACATCCCCGCGATCCTGAGCCACACGCGGGACGTCGTCTTTCTCGGCGACGAAGAGATGGCCGTCATCACGCGGACGGGCGTGGAGTTCACCGATTTCTTCGGCCGGCCGGTTTCCAAGGCCACCCAGCGCGTGCTCTGGGATCCGATCATGGCGGAAAAGGCTGGCTACAAGCATTTCATGTTGAAGGAGATCTTCGAGCAGCCCAACGCGGCGCGCGAAACGATCCTCGGCCGCGTCTCGCAGGAAACGGGGAAAGTGTTTCTCGAGGAGATGAAGGTCAGCGACGCCACCCTCGCGTCGGTCGATCGCGTGACCCTTCTCGCGTGCGGCACCTCCTGGCACGCCG
>DASZFS010000569.1:0-50356 GCA_035939575.1 Vicinamibacterales bacterium
ACGCAGCGCTCGAAGCCGCGCGGCGATCGTTGGAAGCCCGCCTGGCTGTCCTCGAAGCGCGTGCTCTCGCGCTGGCCCGCTGAGCCGCGGGCCCGAGTAACAACTTTGCTGATCGGGCCGACAGTTTCGTCATTCCCCACACCAGTTTTGTTCGCACGTTCGGGTGCGCCTGGAGGCACAGCGGTTGCTCTGCGCACCGGTCATGCCCCGATGCTCGGCGCTTCTCGCGTGCCTGCTCGTGCTGTCCTCGGTGCCCGCACGAGCGCAGACGACCGTCGCCGACCTCGCAGACGCCGGCTGGCAGGCCGTCACGAAGGGCGATGCCGACAGGGCGGCATCCGCGTTTCGTGACGCGCTGGCGCGACGTCCGAGAGATCCAGTCCTGAACCTCGGGGCGGGGGTGGCCGCGCACCTGCAGGGGAGGGAACAGGACGCGACCTCGCTTCTGCAGAAAGCGCTGCAGATCGAGCCGGCGCTGACGCAGGCGTCGGCCCTGCTGGGTGAAATCGCGTATCGCGGGGGCGATCTCGATCTCGCGATCAAGACCTACGAGGCGGCGCTGGCACACGCACCGGGCAACCCCGCTCTTCAACAGCGCCTCGACGCGTGGCGCGGTGAGGCGTCGGCCTACCGGGGGTTCGAGACCGTGAAAGACGATCGGTTCGCCGTGATGTTCGAGGGGCCGGTTGAGCACAAGCTTGCCGCGCGCGCGACGGCCGTGCTGGGCGACGCCTTCTGGCGGATTGGAAAGGTCATCGGCGAGTACCCCAACAATCCGATCAACGTCATTCTCTATACCGACAAACAGTTCCGGGACATCACCGGCGCGCCGGAGTGGGCGGGCGGCGGTTTCGACGGGCAGATCCGAATGCCCGTGCGCGGCGCGCTCCAGAACCTCGGCGAGTTCGATCGCATCCTGACCCACGAACTGACGCACGCCATGCTGCGGAGCGTCGCGCCACGCAACGTCCCGGCCTGGCTGAACGAAGGCCTGGCGATGTATTTCGAGGGCTACAATCCGAAAGCGGTGGAGAGCGGGCTGGCGTCCGCGCGAGTCTTCGTTCCGTTGACGGCGCTGCGGAGCAGCTTCACCCGGCTGAACGCAACCCAGGCCGCGGTCGCATACGCCGAGAGTCTGTTCGCGACCGCCGTGCTGATGGAGCGCATCGAGCCGTCCGGACTGAGTCAACTGCTGCAGGAGCTGGGCGGCGGCCAGCCGATCGAGCAGGCCGTGGAGCGCTTCGGCTTCACATTCGACGACTTCGAGGCCAAGCTCGCGCGCCGCGTCGGCGTCAGGAGGGCCAACAGCCAATGATTCAATTGAGGATTGAGGATTGAAGATTGCGGATTGATCGGTTATCGGGTCCGCATCAATCGTCAATCAATCCTCGATCCCCATCAATCCGCAATCGTCAATCAATCCTCAATCCTCAATCCGCAATCCGCGATACGATCGTCCATTGCATGTCGGTCGTTCTCCTGCACACCGAGCGGTTCGTCGAGCACGAGACCCCGCCGGGGCATCCGGAACGGCCGGAGCGCGCCGAGATCTTCGACGTCGTTGCCGGCCGCTGGCGCGGCCGCGGGATCGACGTCGTGGCGCCGCAGCCGGCGACCGACCAGCACCTCGCGCGCGTCCATACACGCGAGTACCTCGAGCTCATTCGGCAAACGCGCGGCCGGTCAACTCGACTGGATCCTGACACCTATACGTCGCCGGAGTCACAGGAAGTCGCGCTGCTCGCCGCCGGCGCGGCGGTCGACGCCGTTGACCGCGCGATGGGCGGATCGTATCGCTCGGCGGTCGCCCTGGTCCGCCCGCCGGGCCATCACGCCGAGCGCGATCGCGCGATGGGATTCTGTCTCTACAACAACATCGCGGTCGGTGCCGCGCACGCCCGGGCAATCGGGGCCGGGCGCGTCGCGATCGTGGATTTCGACGTCCACCACGGCAACGGTACGCAGCATATCTTCGAGACGGATCCGCACGTCCTGTACATCTCTACGCATCAGTTTCCGTATTACCCGGGTACCGGCGCGGCGGACGAAATCGGGCACGGGCCGGGGACTGGCTTTACGGTCAACGTGCCGCTCGAGGCCGGCGCTGCCGCAGACGACTTTCATCTGGTGTTCTCGGAAGTCGTTCTTCCGGTGCTGCGTCAATTCAAGCCCGATCTACTGCTGATTTCCGCCGGCTTTGATGCCCACGAGAACGACCCTCTCGGTGGCATGCGGCTGACGGCCGACGCGTTCGGGGCGATGACGGCGGAGCTGCGCGGCGTGGCTGAGGCATGCTGCCAAGGGCGGATCGTGACCGTCACCGAGGGGGGATACGACCTTCACGCCTTGGCGGCATCGCTCGACGCCACCATCGGAGCGCTCCACGGCCCCGCACGTGACGCGCAATGGCCTCCCGGTGGGAGGGGCCCCGGGAATGACACTCCCGGGGGTAGGGGCCCTGGGAGTGACCGTCCCGGGGGTAGGGGCCCCGGGAGTGATCATGTCGCCCGTAGAGGCCATGCCGCGGTCGCGCAGGTCAGGCGCGCCCAACGCGCCCACTGGCGTCTGGACGGCCCGGGCGGTTGATCGGTGAACGCTCAGCGATTCGTGACGGGGTCGACGCCGAGCGATGCGTAGTAACTGACGACGCGATCGTGCGCCCCGGCCCGGGTGTACTGATCCGGCGCGCGAGATTTGATGACGCCGGCGATCACCGCCGCCACTTCTTCCTGACTCTGCCCATCGGGCAGTTGCCGCGAGTCTGCCCCTCCGTGGCGCGCACTCAGCCCGAACCCGGTCCGGACGATGCCTGGCGATACGATCGAAAACTGGATGGCCGGGTGCGTTTGGCGCACCTCGTCGCGAAACATCGCCGTGAGCGCGTTCAAGTAGTGCTTCGACGCGCAGTAGGCCGAGCGGATGGTCACAGACGGTACGCGGCCGAGCATCGAGGAGATGTTGATGACGTGGCCGCGGCCGCTGGCCCCGCTGGACTTGAAGTGAGGCAGCACCTCCTGCATCCCGTACAGCGCGGACTTGACATTGACGCGCATCATGTCGTCCACGTCTTCGTCGGTCAGCTCGGACGGGAGTCTGGTGATGCCCTGGCCGGCGTTGTTCACCCAGACGTCGATGCGGCCGAAGCGTCTCAGTGACTCGTCCACGACGCGGCGGACGTCCTCGCGGCGGGTGACGTCGGCTGTCAGCGCCAGCGCGTGGTCCCCGCAGCGGCTGGCGACGGCGCGCAGGAGCTCCTCGCGGCGTGCGACCAGCGCGACGGAGGCGCCGCCCGCGGCCACGAGCTCTGCGAGAGATGCACCGATGCCGCTACTCGCCCCGGTAATCACAACGATTCGATTGTCCCGATTGTCCCGATGGTCCCCGTTCGACATGACGCTAGAATAGTGCAAGTCCTTCATGACCGAATTCAAACCGCAGGAGCTTGACCGGAAGTGGCAGGCGCAGTGGGAAGCGTCGAGGGCGTTCGAGGTCGAAACGGACCCGGCGCGTCCGAAGTTCTATTGCCTCGAGATGTTTGCGTACCCGTCCGGCTATGCGCATGTTGGCCACGTCCGGAACTACATCATCGGCGACGTGATGGCGCGGATGAAGCGGATGCGCGGGTACAACGTGCTGCACCCGTTTGGCTGGGACGCGTTCGGCCTGCCGGCGGAGAACGCCGCCATCAAGACCGGCACCCACCCCGAGACATCGACGCTGAACAACATCGCCCATATGAAGGGCCAGTTGCAGCGGCTGGGGATCAGCTACGCGTGGGGACGCGAGATCGCGACGTGCCTGCCCGAGTACTACAAGTTCAACCAATGGATCTTCCTCAAGATGCTCGAGCGCGGCCTGGCGGTCAGGCGACGCTCGACCGTCAACTGGTGTCCGGTCGATCAGACCGTGCTGGCGAACGAGCAGGTGATCGACGGCGCCTGCTGGCGCTGCGGATCCACGGTCGTTCAACGCGACCTGGAGCAGTGGTTCCTGCGCATCACGGCCTATGCCGATGAGCTCCTGACGGGGCTCGAGTCGCTCACCGACTGGCCGGAGAAGGTCGTCGTCATGCAGCGGAACTGGATCGGCCGCTCCGAAGGCGCGCGCGTCATGTTCCCTGTCCGCACGGGGGCCCCCGGAGTCAGCATCCCGGTCTTCACGACCCGGATCGACACGATCTACGGTGCGACCTTTGTGCTGCTCGCGCCCGAGCACCCGTTGGTCGATACGTTCGCCGACGAGAGCCCCGATCCTGCGGCGTTTCGTGAACGAGTGGCCGCGCTTCGCGCGCAGGACCGTGAGGCGCGCCGGACGGGCGCAATCGAGAAGGAGGGCTTCGACACGGGCCGAACGGCGGTGAACCCGTTCACGGGCAAGGATGTGCCGATCTGGGTCGCGAACTTCGTCCTGGCCGATTACGGCACCGGCGCCATCATGGCAGTGCCGGCCCACGACGAGCGCGACTTCGAGTTCGCGCGCAAGTACGGCCTTCCCATCCAGGTGGTCGTGCTGGCGGATGGAGAATCTGCACCCGGATCGGACCTGACGTCGGCAACCACGAACTATGGCCGCCTCGTAAACTCCGGAGAGTGGAGCGGCCAGGAAGCGCCGGCCGTCATCAGCCGGATGATCGCGGAGGCCGAGAGGCGCGGATTTGGCACGGGCGAAGTCCAGTATCGGCTGAAGGATTGGGGCATCTCACGCCAGCGGTACTGGGGCACGCCGATTCCCGTGATTCACTGCCCGAAGGACGGTGTTGTCCCCGTTCCCTACGACGACCTGCCGGTCACGCTCCCGCGGATCGCGCAGTTTACCGGCCGGGGAGACTCGCCGCTTGCACAGGTCCCGGAATGGGTCAACGTCACGTGTCCCGCGTGCGGCGGGCCTGCGCGGCGGGAGACCGACACGATGGACACCTTCGTGGACTCGTCGTGGTATTTCCTGCGCTTCTGCGACCCGCACAACGCCGAGCTGCCCTTCGATCCTGGTGACGCGGCCTACTGGATGCCGGTCGACTTCTACAGCGGGGGCGTAGAGCACGCGATTCTGCACCTGCTCTACTCGCGCTTCATCACGCGCGTCCTTCGCGATGTCGGCCTGGTGACCTTCGACGAGCCGTTCAAGCGCCTGCTCACGCAGGGGATGGTGCTGAAGGGTGGCGCCGTCATGTCGAAGTCCAAGGGCAACGTGGTCGATCCTGACGACATGCTACAGAAGTACGGCGCGGATGCCCTCCGGCTGTACGTGATGTTCGTCGCGCCGCCTGAGAAGGAAGTCGAGTGGAGCGACAGCAGTCTGGAAGGCAGCTACAGGTTCCTGATCCGCGTGTGGCGAATCGTCGAGCACTGGGCGCAGACGATCCGCGGCGCAGGCGGCGCGCCGTCAGCCGATCAGTGCTCGGATCGGGAGCGCGGCCTGCGGCGCAAGACGCACGACACCATCAGGCGCGTCACGAGCGACATCGAAGAGCGGATGCATCTCAATACCGCGGTGTCCTCGTTGATGGAGCTCGTGAATGCCCTCTACACGTTCAGCGAGACGACGGAGCACGGGGTGCCGACACGGAACGAGCCCCCGCCCGGACTCGTCGAGCGTCCGCAAACCGTTGCGGCGCTGCGCGAGGCGATCGACGCGCTCGTGATCATGATTTCCCCATTCGCGCCACATATGGCGGAGGAGCTCTGGCAGGAGCTCGGGCACGCCGGCGGGCTGGCCGCGGCGGCATGGCCGGACTTTGACGCCGAGGTCGCCAAGGAGGACGAGGTGGTGGTGCCGGTCCAGATCAACGGCAAGGTGCGCGCCCGCATTACCACGCCGGCGGATGCGGCCGAGGATCGGCTCCGCGAGCTGGCGCTCGCCGACCCGACTGTGAGGTCGTACACGAACGGGAAGACGATCCGCAAGGTGCTGGTCGCAAAGGGGCCGCTCGTCAGCGTGGTCGTGTCATGACTGGCTGCTGGTTGCTGGACGCTGGTTGCTGGAGGCGGATGGCCGCCGGCGGGCTCGTGGGTATCGCCTGTCTCGCCACGGCGGGCTGCGGCTACTCGCTCGCGGGGCGCGGGTCGTTTCTGCCGACCTACATCAGGACGATTGGCGTGCCCACGTTCATCAACCGGACGACGGTCTTCAACCTGGAGACCATGCTGACGCAGAAAGTCCGGGCTGAGTTCATCGGTCGAGGCAAGTATCAGATCCTGCCGCAGGCCACCGGCGTCGACGCGGTGTTGAACGGCGAAGTGACCGCGGTGTCGATCGTGCCCGCGAGCTTCACGAACACGCAGCTCGCGTCGCGTTACACGATCGCGATGACCGCGCGGATCGAGCTGCGCGATCTCCGTGAGAACAAGGTGCTGTGGGAAAACCCGGGGGTGATCTTCCGGCAGGACTACGAGGCCACCAGCGGCCGAAGCGTCACCGACCCGGTTGCGTTCTTTCAACAGGATACGAACGCCCTCGATCGCATCAGCTCGGAGTTCGCGCGCACGATCGTCAGCGCCATCCTGGAAGCGTTCTAGGGTGCCGACACTGGCCGCATCCGCGGTTCGCAAGCAGATCGCGGCTGGCGCGCCCGATCCCGTCTACCTGATCACCGGCGAGGACGAGCTGGAGAAGTCGGCGCTCGCCGCAGAATTCGCCGATCTCGTCGAGGAGGGGCTGCACGCGTTCAATGTCGAGCGCCTGCATGCCGGCGAATGGACGACCGGCGACAGGCTCGTGGATGGCGTCGACTCGGTCATTGCCGCGGCCCGCACGCTGCCGATGATGGCGCCGCGCCGCGTCGTGACCGTCCTGCAGGCCGAAGCCGTGCTCGCGCCAAGGCGCGAGAGCGATGGTGCGGCCCGCGCCCACGAGGCGCTCGAAGCGCTCCTCACGAACCCGGAGCTGCAGACCACACTGGTGCTGGTCACGGCCACCCTCGACAAGCGGACGCGGATGTACAGGCTCCTGCAGAAACAGGCGACGATCGTCGAATGCGGCGCCGTCGAGGACCGGGCCGATGCGGAGCGATGGGTCAGGACGCGCGTCGCGGCGGGTGGAGTCGAGATCGAGCCGCACGCGGCGCGCCTGCTCGTCGAGCGCGCGGGCCTCGACGTCCGGCGGCTGCGGGCCGAGGTGGATCGCCTGCTGTTGTACACGCTCGGGCAGCCGCGAATCGGCGTCGATGACGCGCGGGCGATCGCGGGACCGGCGGCGCTCCTGGACGATTGGGCGCTGACCAACGCGATCGAGGCCGCGGCACCCGCCGAGGCGCTGCGTCAACTGGCGCTGATGCTGGATGCCGGGGCGCCGCCGGAAAAGATCCTCGGGCAGCTCGGATGGCTGGTACGGACCAAGTTTCCCCAGATCGCGCCCGCTGACGTGCGGCAGGGGATCGAGGCGCTGTTCAGGACCGACCAGGATCTGAAACGATCGGCGGGCGATGCGCGGATTCTGCTCGAGCGGCTCGTCGTCGAGCTGTGCGCGAGAAAACGGGCTAGGACCGCGCTTGGAGGCGCGTAGTCAGCCGCGATTTGTACCGTCCCGCGGCATTCCGGTGAATGATGCCCTTGCTGGCCAGCTTGTCGATGAGCGACACGACGTCCCCGAGCGCGGCCTTCGCGGCGGCCTTGTCGCTGCCGTCGATGGCGGCGCGGACGCTCTTGAGCGCTGTGCGCAGGCGCGAACGGAATTGGCGGTTGTGCTCGCGGTTTTTCAGACTCTGTCGGTGCGCCTTCAGCGCGGATGCGTGCGAAGCCACGTAATCATTAACCTCCGGAACCCCTAATCATAGCATGGCACTCGCGCTCGAGCACTTCCGGCGGACCTACGGCACGTTCACAGCCGTCGAGGACCTGTCGTTTGCGGTCCGATCGGGCGAGATCGTCGGCCTCATCGGGCCCAACGGTGCCGGCAAGACCACGACGCTGCGGGCGCTCGCCGGCATCCTGCGCCCGACGTCGGGCCGGGTCCAGATTGACGGCTACGACCTCCTCGAAGCGCCAATCGAGGCGAAGCGGCGCCTCGCGTTCATGCCGGACGAGCCCCACCTCTTCGAGTACCTGACGGTCGAAGAGCACATTCGCCTGACCGGGCGCCTGTACGGCGTCGTGGACATCGAGCGCCGCGGCGCGACGCTGCTGAGCGAGCTGGAGCTGACCGGGAAGGAGCGCTCGCTCCCCGGAGAGCTGTCACGGGGCATGCGGCAGAAGGTCATCATCGCCTGCGGTCTGGTGCGTGACGCGACCACGCTCTTGTTCGACGAACCGCTGACCGGGCTCGACCCGCTGGGGATCCGCCGGATGCGCGAGACGATCGTGTCGCGGGGACGCGCGGGCGCAGCCATCCTGCTGTCGTCGCACCTCCTCCATCTCGTCGAGGAGATCTGCACGCGGGTCATCATCATGGATCGCGGTCGCAAGGTGGCGGACGGGACCTTCGAGGAGCTTGCGTCCAGAGCGGATCTCGCGGCCGCCGGGTCGAACCTCGAGCAGATTTTTCTGCAGGTCACCGGGCAGACCGCGCGCACCGACCGCACATGATCGCGGCGAGCCTGTACATCATCGCGTGCAGCGCGCGGAACCACGCGCGCGTCCGTTTGCGACGACTGCGCGAGCCGCGCTATCTGGTGGGCGCCGTGGTCGGCGCAGCCTACATGTACTTCACGTTTTTCGCGAGCTTTCGCCGTCAGATGAGCGGCGCCCGGCGCCGCCCGCGCGCCGTCGTGGACGGCGGCGCTCGTGGCGCGCAGGTCGCGGCGCTGACCGCACTGGGTCCGGCGCTTGCCGGACTGGGCCTTCTGGCGGCCGCGGCCGCCGCATGGGTCCTGCCGTTTGAAGGCGGCTTGCTCGATTTCTCCAGCGCCGAAATCCAATTCCTGTTTCCCGCGCCGGTGTCGCGGCGATGGCTGCTGGTGCACCGGCTCGTGCGGTCTCAGCTCGGCATGCTGTTCGGATGCATCGTTGTCGGTGTCCTGGCGCCGTCATTAGGCGGGTACGCGCGGCTCCGGATCGGCGTCGGCGTGTGGATGCTGATGTGCGCGGCGAAGATGTATTTCACGGGCGTCACGCTCGCCCGGGCCCGGTTGGGTCCAGGCACCGCTCGCAATCGGCGGCTTGCGTGGCTTCCGGCAGGGCTGATCGCCGCTGCGGTGCTGGTCGTGGCGGTCGAGTCGGCGCGGGCGTTCGGTGGAATGCCGGCGGACGAGGCTCCCGACCTCGTTCAGCGCCTGACCGCCCTGACGGGCGCGCAAGCGACCCGCGTCGTCCTGGCGCCGTTCGCTGCGATAGCCTCGCCGATGTTCGCGGCGTGGCCCGGTCCCTATCTGCTGGCGCTGCTGGCGTCCGCGGCAGTGTTCGCCGTGACGACCGCGTGGGTGCTCCTGACCGACGAGGCGTTTCAGGAGGTTGCCGCTGTCGCGGGCGAGCAAAAGGCGCGCTCGCAGCCCGTCGCGACGTCAGCGTATCGCGTCCGAGGGGGCGGCTGGCGGCTTGATCCGACCGGCCGCCCCGAGACCGTGTTCGTGTGGAAAGCGGCGATGCGGACGCTGCGCACGGTCGACGCCCGTGTTGTCATCCGGCTGGCTGCGATCACGACGAGCGTGGCGATTGCGGGCGCGTTGAGGGGATCGAGCGGCGGCCTCGTCGGGGCGGCGGGCGGCTTCGCCATGATCTCCGCGGTGTTCGCGGTGCTGCTGGGGCCGCAGATGATCCGGATGGACGTCCGGGACGACCTCCAGCACCTCGAGCTGTTGAAGACGTGGCCCGTGCCAGCGTCAGCGGTCGTGCGCGGCGAGCTCGTCTGGCCGGCGGTCCTGATCTCGACTGTGGCCTTGTCGCTGATGGCAGTAGCGCTGGCGTTGTCAGGATCGACGTTTCCACACGTCCACGTCGCGGAGAGGATCGCGTACGGTGTCGCGGGGATGGCGGTGGCGCCGGGGCTCGTCCTGGCCCAGCTCGCGATTCAGAATGCCGGCGCGTTGATCTTTCCGGCCTGGGTCCCGCTCGGCAATCAGCGGGCGCGCGGCCTGGACGCGATGGGACAGCGGATCATCACGCTCGGTGGCGCGTGGCTGGTGCTCGCCGTGCTCGCCCTTCCGGGGGTGCTCGCGGGCGGGACGATCTGGTTCGTTTTCAGGAGATGGCTGGGTCCGTTCGTGTTTGTCCCCGCCGCCGGCGCGTGCGCGGCGGTGCTCCTCGTCGAGGCGCTCCTGGCGACCGAAGCGCTCGGTCCCGCCTACGAGCGGCTTGACATCATGGCGATCGAGAGGCTGGAGTAGACCGAAGTAGCCCGGAGTAGACCGCTCAGCGCGCGACGATCTCGTAGGCGCCGGTCGTGGGCTTGCGGTCGGTGTAGCGGATCACTGGCTGGCCATCGACGATGTCTACGATCTTGTAGATCTGCGACCCGCGCATCTCGATCGGCCGGCCGGCCATCTGGTTGATGTGCGCCACGTAGTCTCGCGTCTCCTTGTAGGGCGGGATGTTCTGGCCGTGCTTGTCGACAGCGCCGGGCCCTGCGTTGTACGCGGCGAGCGCGAGCTCTTCGTTGTTGCGGTAGCGGTCGAGGAGCTCCCGGAGGTAGGCGACGCCGGCCCGCACGTTTTCGAAGGGGTTGTACGGGTTGGTCACGCCGTACTGCCGCATGGTAGCCGGCATGAGCTGCATGAGGCCGGCCGCGCCCTTGGGTGACCGTGCGTACGGGTTGAAAGCGGATTCGACCTGCATCACGGCGCGCACGAGGTCAGTTCGGACGCCGTTCAACCGCGCCTGCTCAACGATGAGATCGTCGTAGGCGCGGCTGCGGTCGGGGGCGACGTAGCGGGTCGCTCGAACTTCGCTGGTTTTCGGAACTGCATACGATTTCACAGCGTCCACTTCCGTGGCGGGGCGGCGGTTCGACAGCACGAGGTTGCCATTGGCGTCGCGCCACGAGTAGATCTGCGCCCGGGCAGGGACGGCAGCGCCCAGGCAAAGCGCGAACGTTATCACGGGAAGGGCTTTAGCCACTGGGATGCGCGCACCCTGGGCGCTGTAGACGGGAGCCACGGGTCCAGACAAATTTGTAACGTCCGGCGATCGTCGTGAGTGTCATCGAGTCGTTGCCCTGAGGTCAGGGCTCAACAGACGGGGTTATCGGCGGGACGGGACAGCCGCTGTAGTCAGTGGCCGGCAGTCGAGAGTCGGTAGGGGAGTTGTGGGGGTCTGCCCCCACCCGATGGCTAGCGAGCCAGCAGCCTGGCGACGACCGATTCGGTGGCGGCGAGCATCTCGGGGATCTTGCCGGGCTCTTTGCCGCCCGCCTCCGCGAAGTCGGGCCGGCCACCGCCGCCGCCGCCCACGATCGGGGCGATCTCTTTGACGATCTCACCGGCCTTGATGCGCGCGGTCAAATCGGGCGTCACGGCGACGACTATCTGCACTTTCCCGTCGCTCGCGGACGCCAGCACGACCACGCCGCTCGCGATCCGGCCCTTGAGCGAATCGGCCAGTCCTCGCAGGGCGTCCTTGTCCATGTCGGCGAGCTGCCGCCGCGCCAGCTTCACGCCGGCGACGTCGACCGTATCGCCGTCGGCGCCGGAAGCTGCGTTGCTGCCGCCCATGGCGAGCCTGGTCTTCAGCTGTGTGACCTCGCGCGCGAGACGCTTGTGCTCGGCGTGCAGCTTTTCGATGACGGCGACCGCCTGGTCCTCAGGGGCATTCAGGGCGTCGAGCATCGATACAAGCGATGCGCGCTGCTGCTGCGCCCACGCGACTGCGCCCGCTCCGGTCAGCGCCTCGATTCGACGCACGCCCGCAGCCACGCCGCTCTCCGCCACGATGACAAAGAAGCCGATGTCGCCGGTCGCCGCGACGTGGGTGCCACCACACAGCTCCATGCTGAAGCCGGGAATGTTCACGACGCGGACCTGATCGCCGTACTTCTCGCCGAAGAGCGCCATCGCTCCCGCGGCAATCGCTTCCTGCGTCGATCGAATGTCGGTCGTCACCGGCGCGTTGCGCCGGATTTCGCCGTTGACGATCCCTTCGATCCGGTCGATCTCATCGCGCGTCAGCGGGTGAAAGTGGACGAAGTCGAAGCGCAGCCGATCGGGCGCGACGAGCGACCCCTTCTGCTGCACGTGGGTGCCGAGCACCTGCCGGAGCGCCGCGTGCAGCAGGTGCGTGGCGGTGTGGTTCCGGCGCGTCGCGTCGCGGGTCGTCGCGTCCACTTCGGCCGTGACCAGCTCGCGGACGCGCAGCGTCCCGGCGTCGACCCGGACTCGATGCGCGCGCGGGAATCCGGGTCCGATTCTGGTCACGCCCTCTACGGTGGCGGACGAACCGCCAGCCTCGCTGACGATCCGCCCGCTGTCGGACACCTGGCCGCCGGACTCGAGGTAGAACGGCGTCTGCGCCAGCGCGACGTACCCGTGCGCGCCGGCGCCGAGCGAATCAGCCGGCCGCCGCTCCGCGTCGAACAGCGCGAGAACCGGAACGCCTGCCAGGCGGGTCGTCGAGTAACCCTCGAAGCGATCCCCCGCGCTCTTCAAGCTCTCCAGGGCCGTGTCGGGGGCCAGGTCAAAGTCCTCCCCCTTTCGCGCGCCGCCGAACGCGCTCCCGGCGCGGGCCTTGTCGCGCTGCGCCGCCATGGCGCGCTCGTAGCCCTCGCGGTCGATGGCGACGCCTTGCGTAGCGGCCGTGTCCTCGATGAAGTCAAACGGAACGCCGAACGTGTCGTAGAGACGAAACGCCACGTCGCCGCCGAGGATCCTGGACCTGGTCCCCAGTACTTTGGTGATCTCAATCTCCAGGCGCGGCAGGCCTTCGGTGAGCACCGCTTCGAACCGCTCTTCCTCCGCCTGGATCGTGCGCTCGACGGTCTCGCGGTTTCGCCGCAGCTCGGGGTAGGCATCCCCCATCTCGCGATCGAGGACGCCGACCAGCGCGCTCATGAACGGCGCGTCGAAGCCCAGGTGCTTCCCGTGCCGCATGGCGCGCCGCATGATCTTGCGCAGCACGTACCCGCGCCACTCGTTCGACGGCGTCACGCCGTCCGCGATGAGAAACGTCGTGGCGCGCATGTGATCGGCAACGACGCGGAGCGACACGTCGGCGGGCTGCATGCTGCCGCCGTAGGCGTGGCCGGAGCGGCGGCCGATCTCGGTCAGCAGCGGCATGAAAAGATCAGTATCGTAGTTCGAGTCCCTGCCCTGCATGACCGCAGTGATGCGCTCCAGGCCCATGCCGGTGTCGATGGACGGAGCGGGCAGAGGCTTCAACGCGCCGTCACCGCTCCGCTCGAACTCCATGAACACGTTGTTCCAGATCTCGATCTCGGGGTCGGTGCCGGTGCCGCGCACGTAATAGATCTCCGAGCAGCGGCCGCAGGGGCCGGTCTCGCCCATCTGCCAGAAATTGTCCTCGAGCCCGAGCTCGAGGATGCGCTCGGTCGGGACGAAGCGGCGCCAGATGTCGAAGGCCTCGTCATCCCGCGGAATCCCGTGCTCGCCTTTGAAGATTGAGACGACCAGCCGGTCTGGCGACATGCGCCAGACCTCGGTCAGGAGCGTCCAGGCAAGCTCGATCGCGTCCTTCTTGAAGTAATCGCCGAAGGAGAAGTTGCCGAGCATCTCGAAAAACGTATGGTGACGGAACGATGGCCCGACGTTGTCGAGGTCGTTGTGCTTGCCGCTGACGCGCATGACCTTCTGTGACGTCGTTGCGCGCGCGTAGTCCCGTTTCTCACGGCCGAGAAAGACGTCCTTGAACTGATTCATGCCGGCGTTGGTGAACAGCAGCGTCGGGTCGTCCCCGGGCACGAGGGGCGAGCTCGGCACGATGCGGTGCCCGTGCCGCTCGAAGTACTTCAGGAACGATCGGCGAATCTCGTTGGAGGTCATCTCGAACTATCGTATCTGATTGCCGCGTCCGATCGAGACCGCGGGCGGTGCGGGGATCTCGGGGAGCGTTGGTTAAGGGTCTTGGCGGCGCTGACGTTTCTTCAGGGCCGCGACCACGCGCTCCGGGTCGAAGCCCTGGCCAATCAGATAGCGGTAGAGACGCTGGAGCTCGCGGTCGCCGGCGATCGTTGCGCCGCCGCGCAGGCGTCGGTCCAGCGATGACTCGAGGAGGGCGTCGGCGTCCAGACCGGCGAAGACCTCGTCAACGGCGTGGGCTGCCACGTTCTTGTCGACGCCCGACCGCTCGATCTGGAGCCTAACCCGAAGCCTGCCTCGCCGGCGAACGGTAGTCTCGGTCCGCGCAATGGCCTCCGCGACGCGGGCGTCGTCGATGGCCCGTTCGTCACGGAGACGGGAGACCGCCTGGTCGATGGCGTCCTGGCCGTGGCCGCGGCGGGCGAGGCGCTGGCGGACCTGGGCTTCGGACAACTCGCGGCGTGCGAGCATCTTGAGGCCGTCAACGTAGGCTGGGTTAGCTGCCAAACCTCGTGATTTCAGGCTCGCGAACCGTGGCTCTGGCCATCGACTCACGGCTCAGGTCGGCCGTCGTGGAGATGCCCTGCACCCGGAGCTTGAACTCGTCCTTGTTGCTCGCCCACCGCAGGGCTTCCTCAAACGAGATCAGCGTCTGCTCGAAGAGCCCGAAGATCGACTGGTCGAACGTCTGCATCCCGTACTGGGACGTGCCCGAGGCGATGGCGCCCGGAATCAGGTGCGTCTTCTCCTTGTCCACGATGCAGTCGCGGATGAACGGCGTGCTGATCATGACCTCGACGGCCGGCGCGCGGTTGGTGCCGTCGATCCGCGGGACGAGGCGCTGGGAGATGACCGCTCGCAGAACGCTCGCGAGCTGAAGGCGGATCTGCTTCTGCTGGTGCGGCGGAAACACCGCGATGATGCGGTTGATGGTCTCTGTCGCATCCAGCGTGTGGAGCGTGGAGAAGACCAGGTGTCCCGTCTCGGCGGCGAGCAGGCCGGTCTCGATCGTCTCGAAGTCGCGCATCTCGCCGACCAGGATGACGTCGGGATCCTGCCGCAGCGCGCTGCGGAGGGCCTGGGCGAACGATCGTGTGTCGACCGCGACCTCGCGCTGGTTGACCATTGATCGATCGTCGCGGTGGAGGAACTCGATCGGGTCCTCGACCGTCATGACGTGGGCGGATCGCGTGCGGTTGATCTCGTCGATCATCGCCGCCAGCGTCGTGCTCTTGCCGCTGCCGGTCGTGCCGGTGACGAGAACCAGACCGCGCTCCTCGTGGGCGATCTTTTTCAGGATACCGGGCAACCCGAGATCATCGATGGTCCGGATGTGCATCGGGATGACGCGAAGCACGAGGCCGACCGTCCCGCGCTGCTGGAAGATGTTGCACCGGAACCGTCCGAGACCCGGCACGCTGTACGCCAGGTCGACTTCCTGTGATTCCTTGAACTTCTGACGCTGCGACGTCGACATCACCGCCGCGCTCATCGCGACGAGATCCTCGTGGTCCAGCTTCTTGACGGTGCTCGCCGCGGAGAGCGCGCCGCGCACCCGCATCATCGGGTAGCTGCCGACCTTCAGGTGCAGGTCGGACGCGCCGTTCTCGACCGCGATCTTCAGGAGGTCGTTGACATGCATGTTCCCTGGCGCCTAGGCCCTCGCCCCTACGGGTTTCCGCGTCTGTTCCACATCGTCGCCCGCATTGACGTAGGTGAGCCACCCGTAGCGGTCGGGCGCCTCGCCGTTGATCACGCCAAAAAACGCCCGCTGCAGCCGTTCGGTGATCGGCCCGCGCCGGCCGCTGCCGATGGTGATCTTGTCGATGGAACGGATCGGCGTGACCTCAGCGGCCGTGCCGACGACGAAGACCTCGTCCGCGATGTAAAGCGCTTCGCGCGGCAGACCCGTTTCGGTCACCGTGTACCCCAGGTCGCGGGCGAGCGTCATCACCGAATCGCGCGTGATGCCGCCGAGGATCGACGACGCCAGCGAGGGTGTGTAGATGATGTCGTTGCGTACGACGAAGATGTTCTGCCCGCTGCCTTCGCTGACGCTGCCGTAGACATCGAGCGCGATGCCCTCCGAGTAGCCGTCGGCCAGTGCCTCCATCTTGATGAGCCCGGAGTTCGCGTAATTTGCGGAGCTCTTGGCCATCGCCGGGAGCGTGTTGGGCGCCATCCGTGACCACGACGCTACCTTCACGTCGACGCCCTGCTCGAGCGCCTCCTGTCCGAGATAGGTGCCCCATTCCCAGAGGATGATGGCGGCGTCGACCGGGCAGGTGAGCGGGTTCACGCCCAGCGTCTCGTATCCGCGGTACAGGATCGGCCGGATATAGCACGCGCGCATCTGGTTGGCGCGAATGGTATCGAGCACCGCGTTCTGCCAGCCGACGAGGTCGAGCGGATAGGTCATGCGGTAAATCTTGGCGGAGTCCTGCAGCCGGCGCATATGCGCGTCGAGGCGGAAGCACGCGGAGCCCTTCGGCGTCTCGTAGCATCGTGCGCCTTCGAAGACGCCGGTCCCGTAATGGATGACGTGCGACGCGACATGGATCGTCGCGTCCTTCCAGTCGACCAGCTTGCCGTTCATCCAGATCTTGCCTGTCCCGGGGAAGGCCATGCAGCACTACTCCTCAAACGTGATTCTAACACTTGGTCACACGGTCAACCGGCCGGCTGGTCGTTTCCCATTCTCACGATTGCGCTATTGTGCTTCGCCGCAGAAGGGACAGCGATCGGATCGCGCGTGGAGCGGCTTGCGGCAATGCCAGCAGAAGCGCGGCTGCGGTGCCTCGCGGGCCTTCAGGCGGACCTGGATGTCGGGCGGTGCCGCGTCGGCGGCGGCGTCCTCGGGCGTCGGCGTCCGAGAGGGCCGCGGCGAGCGGCGTGGCGTCCGTTGATCGACATTCCGTGCCGCGAGCACGTCGTCCAGGAGGTCGCTGGCGCGTGGGTAGCGCGACGGGATATCGGGCGCCATGGCCTTGAGCACGATGTCGTTGATGGCCCGGGGCACTTTCGGGTTTCGCAGGCGGGGACCGACCTGCAGCTCGCCGCGCATCAGCCGATCGAGATCGGCGGGAGATGGCGTGTCGTACGGCAACGTCCCGGTCAGCATCTGGTACATCGTGACACCCAGCGAGTAGACGTCCGATGCGAACACGGCCTTGCCGTGGAACTGTTCGGGCGCCATGTAGGGTGGGCTCCCGATGACCGTGGTGCCGTGGGCGGCGATCTCGAGAAAGCGCGATGTGCCGAAATCCGCCACCTTGACCATGCCTCGATCGGCGACGAGCACGTTCGACGGCCGGAGGTCGCGGTGCAGGACGCCGTGGCGGTGCGCGTGGTCGACGGCGTTGCAGATCTGACACGTATAGTCGAGCGCGCGAGCGACATCGAGCGCGCCGTCGCGGGCGATGACGGCCTCGAGCGTCTCGCCGGGCACGAACTCCATCACGATGAAGAAGACGTTCTCCTGCTTCTCGGCCGTGAGGATCGTGACGATGTTGGGGTGATTGAGGCTGGCGAGCAGGCGCGGCTCGCGAAGCAGCTCGCCGAAGTCGACGCCTTGCTTGTGCGGGACCTTGAGCGCGACGCGCTTGTCGATCCACGTGTCCTCGGCGAGATAGACCGTACCGAAGCCTCCGCTGCCGATCGTCTGGAGGATCTTGTACTTCCCGATGATCTGACCGCGGAAGAACACCTGCGGCGAGTATAGCTCGGCTTCGCGTCTATAATCCGCTCCCGTGCATCGCTTCTTTGCCCCGGCGCTCGATCCCGGCGACGAGACGGTCGATCTGCCGCGCGAGGAAGCCGAGCACCTGGCACGCGTGCTGCGCCTCGGCGTCGGGGACGAAGTGGCGGTGTTCGATGGCCGCGGGCGTGAGTTCCTCGGCAGGATCGTGAGCGCCACCCGGCGAGACGTGCGCGTGCAGCTTGTCGCGCGAATCGAGCCCGCCGCCGAGCCGCACGTCGCGCTGACGCTGGCCCAGGCCGTGCTCAAAGGCGACAAGATGGACGATGTCGTGCGCGATGCGGTCATGCTCGGCGCCTTCGCGATCCAGCCGCTCGTCACCGCGCGAACAGAGATCACCGTCGCCGCCCTGCGGAGAAGCGCGCGCGTGGAGCGGTGGCAACGCGTCGCGCTCGCGTCGGTGAAGCAGTCGAAGCGCGCGACGCTGCCCGAGATTCGCACACCCTTGACGCTCGACACGTACCTCGGCGACCCGCCACCGTTGCTGCGTCTGATGCTCGTGGAGCCGTCGTCCGCGCGGGAGGCGGAGTCGCTGTCAGCCGTGCAACGGCAGCCCATTCCGGGCGACGCCGCGCTGCTCGTCGGTCCGGAGGGTGGTTGGGCCGCAGAGGAGTGCGCTCGTGCCGCCGGGGCCGGCGTGCGGCTCGTGACACTCGGCCACCGGACGCTCCGCGCCGACGCCGTGCCGGTCGCTGCTATCAGCGTGCTCCAATATCTGTGGGGAGACCTCTAGCTGGGCCGCCTTCGCGTTTCACGCTTCGGCGGATTGCTGGTTGCTCGTTGCCTAGTAGCTCGCCGCCGTCGCGACGGTGCGCGTCTCCCTGTTGTTCACGACGGTCAGCCGTGCAATCGCAACAAGCAGGACAGAGCCACCGGCGATCTGCAGGGGGGCGAGCGTCGCGCCCAGCACTGCCCAGTTGATGATCGTCGAGGCGAACGGATACGCCAGCTCGCACATCGTCGCGATCGAGGCTTTCGTCGAGCGAAGGCCGTAGTAGTAAATCAACAGCGACACCAGGCCTGCGAGGATCGCTGTCATGAACACGAAGAACCAATCCGCGGCCGAGGCGGCCCCGACTTCATGGAGCGTTCCCTCATACAGGCTCAGGAACGGAAGGAATACCACGGCGGAGAGGAACCGCAGGCTGGTCGTCATCTGAAAACTCACACGATTGAGCGCGAACCGGCCGAATACCGTGGACCCACCCCAGAACACCGCGGCGCCGAGCGCCAGCATGGTGCCGCGCGTGTTGGGCGTCCACGCGAAACCCGCGGGCTTCAAGTCGGGAAACGAGATCACGTAAGCGCCCCCCAAGGCGACAGCCGCCCACAGCCAGAACGTGCGAGACACGTGCTCGCGCAGTACGACGGCCGCAAGAAGGATCGCGATGAGCGGCTGCATTTTCTGAAGGAGGATGGCAACGGTGGGGTTGAGATAGTGGAAGCTCTGCGTAAACAGGATCGTCGCCAGTGCTGATCCTCCGATACCGATGAAGATGACCGCGAACCATTCCTTCCAACCCAGGTTGCGCAGCTCTCCAAGCCGCCGCACAAACAACGGCAGGATACACACCGCGACCATCAGGTGTTCCATCAATACGATGGAGGTCGACGAGAGGTCGATCGTCAGGTGCTTGCGGAACGGCGCGTCCAGTGCCCACAGCGTGGCCGCAAAGGTCACCAGCCACGGGCCACGTGCGTCCTGCTGACTAACGCGGCGCAGGGTTCCCTCGTCCGCGGCCGTTCCCCCGCCCGCCGCCGTTCCCACCGCCGCCACGCCCGGCGGCACTCTCTTGTCCAGCCACCCGCCAACGCTCGTCGAGCGGGAACATGTCGGGCGCACAGTTCCAGTACCAGCGGCCACCGGTATACGGCACGAAGCCCCGCGGCTCGAAGTTGCAATGCTCGACCGGGACGATGATTGGCGCGTCGAGTACGGGCGCGCCCTTCACCCCTGGTTGGATTCGCATGATCTCTACGGTTGCCACGAAATTGCGAATGGCTCCCGGATCGTCCCCGGGCACTGGTGCGAACACCGCTCTCACCGATTTCGGCGCTTCCACCGTCGTCTCACCAAGGGTGAGCTGGCCCTCGGGCGGTGTATAGGCATAGCTCACGGTCGTACCGGACGGAATCCGCGAGAAATCCTTGTACTCCGTCGGGACGCTGTCCTGCTCGTCGTAGAGCATGAGTCTCATGCTCCTCGGGTTTTCCGAAACGTTCGTCGCCTTGTACAGCAGGACCTGGCCGTTCACGATCTGCACGGACGGCGTGAGAATAGTCGGTGCGAACAGCGGCCTGGCGTCCGCTTCGGCTCTCTCATTGGCGCCCCGTACCCACACGCTGTAGGTACCGCCGACGACGACGACAAGCACGAGCAGAAGAATCGATACGTTTCGCAGCACGTGTTCTCCTCGCGAACGCGACAGCTCCAGGCAGCGGCTTCTCAGTCAAGCGGCTCCACACGCCACAGGTGGAGGTAGAATCCCGGCGACCAGAACATCGGTCCTATCGTTTTCAGCAAGTCCTCGCGTTCGATCGGATCGCTGACGTACACGACCTTCTTGTCGAAGAGCTTCGTACCCAGGCGAATGCGTACTCGCGGGTCGGCCAGCACGTTGCGGTTCCACAGCCGCCCGTCGGGGAGCTTGATCCCGGCGGGGTATCCAGACGCGAAGTAGAGCCGTCCTTTGTAATGAAAGCGCGTCGTCCTGACAGAGTGAGCAAGCGCGGGTAGGAAATACTGCCGTGACTGGATCGCAGTCGGCTGAAGCTTCTCCGCGAACGACCAGTCGGTGACCGGCTCGGTCACCAGCTCGCCGGTCAGCCACAGCCCGGGCCGAGTGGGTCCAGGATCGAAACCGGCCACGCGAGCGTAGAGCACGAAAACGACGAGCGCAGCGACGATGCCGGCGACGACGATGCCAAGCGTCTTCATAAGTTTATGATGTCCGCCATGCGTCCGGCCTCAGCGAGGCCATTCGGAATCAACGCGGCGAGCGTTACGTTACAAGCTAGACTGTGCGCGGGCAAGTAATTTCGATATATCCTTCGGCAGAACCGACAGCGGACAGCAGAATCGACATCGGATGAGCGCGAGAATCGTTATCACAGGAGCGAACAGCGCCGCCGGTCGGGCGATTCTTCGGGTCGCGGCCGATCAGCAGGAGCCGGCGGTGCTGATCGCCGCAGTGCGCTCGGAGCGCGCGCTCAAAGAGGTCCAGCCGATTCCGCCCAATCAGGTCGCTCGAATTTCCTACGAGGATGCTTCCTCCTTGAAGGCGGCCTTCTTGGGGGCGTCTGCCGTCATTCACCTGGCAGGGACGTTGTTCGAGCGGCCTGGGTCGACTTATGACAGCGCGAACGTGCAGACTGCCCGCGCAGTCGCCGATGCCGCGGCGCATAGCGGCGTTCAGAAAGTGGTCCTCGTCAGTGCCATCGGGGCCGATCCCGGATCCCGGAACGCGTACTGGAGAAGCAAGGGAGAAGCCGAGGCTGCCGTCCGCGCCCAGCAGTGCACCCACACGATCCTTCGGGTCCCGCTCTTGCTGGGGGCTGGCACGGAAGGCACAGCCGCACTGCAACGTCATGTGATCCAGGAGTGCGTGACATTGCCGGGGGGCGGGCGCCATCAGCAGCAGCCGCTGCACGTCGACGATCTTGCGCGCGCCGCCCTCGCGGCGGCCAATCCGTCTGTCGCCTGCAATCGCACGTTGAACCTGGTCGGACCGATCTCCCTGCCCGATCGCGATATCCTGCAGCGAGGCGCTCAACTGAGCGCCCGGGAGCTGCGGATCCGCTCCGTCCCGATCGGCTTGCTCCGCGTGGCCACTCGCGTTCGTCGTCAGTTCGTCGGCGGCGGCTTCTCGCCGGACGTCCTCGAGGTGATCACTGCAGATACGAACGTCGACCCGCAGCCGGCGGCGACCGAACTTGGAATTCGCTTGACGGGACTTGATGAGATGCTGAACGAAAGCCTGGGGTTGGTGCAACCCGCGTGACGCGTGTCAGCGAACCGCCACTCGTACCCATGGACGCGCCACGGGCTCGCCCGCGGCCGTCACTGTGGATGCGCGTGCTGCCGCTGCTCATTGCGGCAGGCTGTTTCGTGTTCCTGTACACGCGGCTTCAGGGTGCTGCGGCGGCGCAAGGCACAGGGCTGCTGCCGTACCTGGGTGGAATTTTTGCGCGCGTCAGCTGGCTCCGCTGGCTCGCGCTGATGATCCCCTATTGCGTGTTCTTCTTCCTGATCGACACGTTGATCCTGTGGCGCGTGATCAACTGGTTCAATACGAGCATCAGCTACGCCGATCTCATTCCGGTTCGTGGCAGTTCGTACATTCTCTCGATTGTGAACGAGCAGGTCAGCAAAGGGGCTGTGGCGCTCTATCTGTACCGCCGCGCGGGCGTGCCGGGCTGGGAACTCGGGTCCAGCATGATCTTCATCATGGTGTGCGAGGTGTACTACCTCCTCATGTGGGCCACGGTCGGCGTGCTTCACGAGTGGGACCGGTTTCCAGAGATCTTTCACCTGATTCCATGGATTGCCGCAGGAGCGGCCGCCTTCTTCGTTGTGATGTTCCTGTTTTTCAGCGGGCGGATTGGGGGCGCCAGCCGCCTTCGCGACAAGCCGATCTTCCATGCCTTTCGCCGCGCACAACTCTGGCAGTACGGTCTCGTCGTGCTGATGCGAACGCCGATGCTGCTCGTCGCCGTCGCCGTCTACACGCTGTCGCTGCGACTGTTTGGGGTCCAAGCGAGCTACTCGGAGATGCTCGGCTACCTGCCGGTCATCTTTTTTGGCGCGGCCACGCCAGGCCCGATGCGTTCAGTGGCGATCCTGCTGTGGGTCCTGCTGTTCCCGGACAAGCCGGGCGAGATGACGGCGTTCGGCTTCGTTCAACACAACTTCTTCATCCTGTTCAACGCGGCGATCGGTCTGCTGTTCCTCAGGCGCGCGACGCGCGATCTGTTTGGCGGGCCTGCCGGGCCAGCATGAAGCGCTCTCCGATGGAGATGCAGGTGCTCGAGACCAGCACCCAACACAGCGCGGTGACTGCCGGTCTGAGGAACGCGAGACCGAGTCGCACGAGCGTATCGCCGCACAGCGGGAAAAAGTACAAGATTCCGTTGTAGCGGCCAATCCGGCTTCCGCGCAGCCCACCCTGCCTGTGAAACCAGTAGGAATCGGCGGTGTACTGGGTGAACGCCGCGACGACAAGCACGGGCAGGAGCCAGGGAAATACGCCGCGCAGAACTCCACCAATGAGGCCGCTGACGACGAAGACGCAGTCGGTGGCGTGGTCGAATGTTCCGCCAAAGGCGCCGGCCGTCTTTCGTCGTCGGGCGACCGGTCCGTCGATCAGATCGCTGACGATCGCAATCACAATCGCGGCCGCAGCCGCATACGGCGCTCGTTCGTCGTTCGACGCGAGCAGAATCGCCAGCGGTAGTGCGAGCAGGAGCCGGACAGCCGTCAGCGCATTGGCCATGGACGTCGCTCATCACACGCCCGCAGCTTTCAAGGCCGCAAGCACCCGGTCGGCCCGGAACGGAACCCGCCGGATGCGAACGCCGGTCGCATCGTGGATCGCGTTGGCGATCGCGGCCAGCATCGGTTTGAGCGACGCCTCGCCGGCTCCGTAAGGCGGCAGGTCGGGCCGGCCCGGATTGGGATCACCGTTCACCAATACGATATCGACCCGTTCGGGAACGTCCGCATGGCGGAGCGTGGGATGCGAGAACCAGTCCAGGCTCGTCACCTTTTCGGTATCGAACCGCACTTCCTCGTAAAGGGCGCGGCTCAGGCCGTGCAGCGTGCCGCATTCGACGGTATGACGAAGGCTCAGCGGATTGACCACCAGGCCGCAGTCGTGCGCGCAGACCAGCCGCTTCGCCCAGACATGACCGGTCTCGCGATTGACCTCCACCTCGGCGATCTGCGCGACAACCGTCTGCCCGCGGAAGGAGTAGGCGATACCGCGCCCGGTCAAGATCTCCTCCTTGCCGGGCGCTTTCGGTGACGGCCGCGTATCCCATCCATAGGCGCCGGCAGCCGCCTTGAGCACCGCCATCGACCGTGCGCGCCGGAACCCGGCATCGTCGGTCGTGCCGGCCTTGAGCATTCTGACGCGGAATTCCAGCGCATCGGCCTTCGCCGCCGCCGCGGCTTCGTCGATGAACGATTCGGCGGCGAATGTCGACTGCGGACCGTTCGGATCGCGCAGGTTGCCCGTGCGAAGCGGCGTCTCCCATATGGCCGGCAAGCCGACGACATCGCCGGTCATGGTGCGGTTCGGGATCGCATACATGTCAGAGGGGGTGGCGGCACTGCCGTTGGCCGGCGATGCGCGCCGCGATCCCATCAGTTGCGCAATCAGCACCGTATCTGCTTCGTTGTACCCGATGTGGTTGTAGTCGCAGGACCGCGCCTGGTAGTCATAGGCGATGAGATCCCCCGACGCGTCCAGCGCGCCCCGCACCTTGACCAGGAATGCCGGACTCTTCGTATCCCACGCCGTCTCCTCATCTCTCATCCACTGCATCCGAACGGGTCGGCCGAGTTCGTGCGCGATCCAGGCGGCCTCGCAGGCGGCGTCCTCCGCCGCCGTGCGGCCGAACCCCTGCGGACCCTGCATATAGACCACGCGGACTCTGTCCTGCGGCATGCCCAGGAACGCGGCGACACCCCGGCGCATGCCGTAGGTCTTCATATCGTTGGAATAGACGGTCATCTGTCCGTTCGAAGGGTCCGCTGTGGCATGGGCGCCGGCGAACGCGGTATGACCTTGGAACGGTACCTGGTATTCGGCTTCGACGATCCTGGCCGCGCGCGAGAACGCGGCTGCGGGATCTCCTGCCAGGCTCGGCCGCGACGGCGAAGTGGGAGTCGCGGCGCGCATGTAGTCGAACAGATCGTCGGATGCCGGGAACGGCGCGGTTGCTGGCTTCTCCCACGTCGTCTTGAGCTGGCGAGCCGCGCGGACCGCCTGCTCTTCGCGTTCGCAGACGACCGCGACATAGTTGCCTTTGCTCATCACTTTGATGAAGCCCGGCAGGCTCTTCACCGACGATTCATCGATGCCGGTCAGCTTCGCGCATGCGAACGGCGGTTTGACGTTGCGGGCGTGCACCATGCGCGGCAGCTTGACGTCGACCGCCCAATTCAGCGAGCCATCCACCTTGGCGGGAATGTCGTCACGCTGCAGAGGCTGACCGGTGTACTTGAGCTCGGGGACCGACTTGGTCCTGGCTTGACCGGTGACCGAGTAGACATTGGTGCCGGTCAGCGTCACATTGAATTTCTTTCCCGCGATCAGTTCGCCATAGGTGACGCGCTTCGAGCGGTCGCCTTGCGCCGTGATGACCGCGTTGCTGACGATGAGGTGAGCGGCCGGCACGCCCAGGCGGACCGAGGCCATGTCAAGCAGCACACGGCGCGCTTCCGCCGCGACGCGGCGCATCGGCCACGAGTCCCTTTCCATCGCCGTCGACCCGCCCGACCCCACCTGATCGACGGTGATGTCGGTGCTTCCCATGATGCACGTGGTCCGATCGAAGGCGATGTCGAGCTCGTCAGACATCAACTGGCGGAACCCCGTGCCGGTACCCTGCCCGGGGTCCGTCTTGCCGACGAAGAATGTGGCTGTGTTGTCCTCATGGATGACGATCCAAGAGTCGATTTGCCGGAAATCGGGATCGGGATAGGGCCCTGCTCCCGGAGCCGCGGCGGTCTGAGCATCTGCGGCCGTGATCGCGGCTCCTCCGAATACGCCGAAGCTCACGGCGAGCAGACCCGCACCTTTGAGGAAGTCCCGACGATTGGTCCGCAGCGCTTCTTCGATGTGTCTGGGAATCCGGTGAGAGGCGCTCATGCCATCACCTTGGCTGCGCGTTTGATCGCCGTCTGAACGCGGGCGTAACTCATGCAACGGCACAACGTGGCGTTCATGGACTCGCGGATCTCCGCGTCGGTCGGATGCGGATTCTTATCGAGCATGACCTTCGCCGTGAGGATCTGCCCGTTCTGACAGAATCCACATTGCGGGACCTGTTCATCAATCCAGGCCTGCTGCAGCGGATGCAGCTTGCCGTTCGACGCCAGCCCTTCGAGTGTGATGACTTCACCCCGAACCGAAGACGTCGGCGTGATGCAGGAGCGGACTGCCGCGCCGTTGACGATCACTGTGCAGGCGCCGCACTGGCCAAGGCCGCATCCAAACTTCGGCCCCTGCAGGCCGAGGTCATTGCGAAGGATGTAGAGCAGGGGCGTGGCGGGTTCGATGTCCACCGTGTGCGACCGACCGTTCACCTTCAGTTCGACCTGGCTCATCGATGGGCACTCCTTCTTAGGTCTCGCTCGTCATCGTAGCGCGAGAGTCATGGTTTCTTCACGGTCAGCCCCACCCACTCGCCCTCGGTCCGCTCCCATATCACCGCTGCCCGCGAAAAGGCGCCAACGACGTCGTCACGTTCGTCGTTCATGACGCCACTCAGGATCACAATCCCTCCGGCCGAGACGGCTCCGAGGATCGTCGAGGCGGACCGGACGAGCCGCGCGCCAGTGAGATTTGCAATCGCCACGTCAGCGGCCGGGGCAGATATGGCCGCAAGGTCTGCCATCTCGATCGTGACGCCGTCGACACCCGGATTGAGCGTGAGGTTCTCGCGCGCGGACCGGACGGCGTCCGGGTCAATGTCCACGCCAACTGAGCGCAGGGCCCCGAGCCGACGGGCGGCAATCGCCAGCACGCCCGAGCCCGTGCCGATGTCCAGGACGCTCTTGCCCCTCAGATCGATCGCCTGCATCGCCGCCAGGCACAACCGGGTGCTTGCGTGATGCCCCGTGCCGAACCCCATCGACGGCTGAATGACGACCATGAGGGCCGTGGCATCGGCTGCGCGGGCCGCATCCGCCGCCCACGGCGGTGAGACGACGACGCGACCGACCGTGACGGAAAGCAGGTTCTCCTGCGACCGTCGCGCCCAGTCGTCGTCCGGTACATCGATGGAAGACGGGTTGAGCCGCGGCGAGAGAGCAGCGAGCGCGCCGTCGCGCGCCGACGCGGACGCAAAGAACACGCGGAGGCCGTCGTGACGCTGCTCGATGGCGGTCGGAGCGAAATCGTCGATCTGCGCGTAGAGAAGGTCGTCGGCATCAGCCGAGCGAACGTCGAGCGCAGGATAGGTCTTCACCCGAACATGTCTTTGACGCGATCGAACAGGTTGCGCTCGTCCTCCTCACCCGGCGCGCGGGGGTGGAATTTCTCCTTGGGCAACGCCTGTGACAAGTCTTCCAGCAACTTCCGCTGCTCGCGCGTGAGCTTCTTCGGCGTCACGACCTGTACGGTGGCGAAGAGGTCACCGCGTCCGCGGCCGTTGACGTCCGGCATCCCTTTCCCCCGCAGCCGAAGCGTGGTCCCGGTCTGCGTGCCCTCGGGCACCTTGACCTCCTCGCTCCCGTCGAGCGTCGGCACTTGAATCTCGCCGCCGAGCGCCACGGTGGGGAAGTTGACCGGGATCTCGCAGTACAGGTTGTTCCCGTCGCGCCGGAAGAATTCGTGGTCGTGTACTTGAATCACGACGTACAAGCTGCCGGGAGGACCGCCGAGATGCCCCGATTCGCCTTCGCCTTGCATCCGGAGCTGCTGCCCGGTCGCGATGCCGGCCGGAATCTTCACTGTCAGCTTGCGATCACGCGACACGCGCCCCACGCCGCGGCACGTCTGGCAGGGGGACGAGATGACCTTCCCGGCGCCTCGACACTGCGGGCATGTCCGCGCGACCGTGAAGAAGCCCTGCTGAAACCGCACCTGTCCCTGTCCGCGGCACTGCGGACACGTCGTCGGTGCGGTACCAGGCTTGGCGCCCGTTCCGCTGCAGGTCTCGCAGTTTTCCTGCCGCGGGATCTGAATCGAGGTCTCGGCCCCGCGAGCGGCTTCCTCGAACGTGATTTCCAGGTCGTACCGCAGGTCGGCGCCGCGCTGCGGACCGCCGCGGCGGCGGCCGCCGAACAGATCGCCGAAGCCGAAGATGTCGCCGAGCCCGCCGAGGATGTCCTCGAAGCCATTGAAGACCGTCGGATCGAAGCCGGCACCCGCACCGGCCGCCTGGCTCACGCCAGCGTGGCCGAAGCGGTCGTAGAGCGCCCGCTTCTCGCCGTCAGCCAGGATTGCGTACGCCTCGGCTGCCTGCTTGAACTTGTCCTCGGCGGCCTTGTCCCCCGGATTGCGGTCCGGGTGGTACTTCATCGCGAGCTTCCTGTAGGCGCTCTTGATCTCGCCGTCCGCGGCCGACCGTGTCACGCCGAGGACCTCGTAGTAGTCGAGCTTGCTCACGACGCTTTCGCCACCTTGACCATCGCGGGTCGAAGCAGGCGCTCGCCTATGGTGTAGCCCTTTCGCAGCTCGCCGATGACCTCGCCGTCGCGATGATTCGCGCTGGCCTCCTGCACAACCGCCTGGTGCATGTTCGGATCGAAGTCGACACCAATCGCATCGATCGGCTTGATGCCCCGCTTGCGCAGGAGGTCGTGGAGCTTCGCGTGAATCAGCTCGACGCCCTTCTTGTACGCGGCGCCGCCTTCACCGGCGTCGACGGTCAGCGCCAGGTCGAAGTCGTCCACGACGAGCAGCAGCTCCTGCAGCAGATCGACCACTGACTGGTCGGCCTGCTCGCGGCGCTCGCGCTCGATCCGGCGCCGGTAGTTGTCGAATTCCGCAGCCTTGCGCATCCAGCGGTCGTGATAGTCATCCCGCTCACGCTGCAGATCGGCTGTTTGACTGGTCGGGGCCGGCGGCACCTCCACCGGCTCGGTCACTGGTTCGTCACTCATAGAAACCTAGCTGGGATCGCGAAGGACGCGGGACACGGCGTGGGCCGCGCCGTCCACGACCGCGATGGCGCGCGAATAGCGCATCCGGGTTGGACCAATCACGCCCACCGTTCCGGTGCGCGTGCCGTCGTCGTAAGTGGAGGCGACAAGGCTGAACGGCCGCAGGCTCGGATCCAGATGTTCTGCGCCGATCACGACCGTCAGACCAGGGCCATCGATGTACTCGTTCAAGAGGCTCAAGAGGCGCTGCTTCTCCTCGATCATGACCAGCAGCGCCTGCAGCATCGCCAGCGTCAGACCGCTGCCGTCCTCGAGCAGCGACGAAGTGCCCTCGACGTAGATTGTGCGGTCATCCGGCAGATCCGCGAACGTCGACGTCGCCAGCCGCATGGCGCGCGCGAGGAGAGCGTCATACAGCAGCCGCTCCTCCTTGATTCGCTCGTGTACCGCCTCTCGCGCACGATGGAGCGGCAGACCCGAGAACTCTGAGTTCAGATAGTTCGCTGCCTGGCGGAGATCGTCGGCCTGCAGCGGCTCGTCGAGCTCGATGACCTTCTGGATCACGTGCCCGCCGCGCGCCACGATCACGACCAGCACCCGGGTCGTCGAGAGGGGCACGAACTCGACGCGCTCGAACACCGCGCCTTCATTCGGAGTCCGGATCGCGAAGCCAACGGTGCGCGACGCCTGCGACATCACGTGCGAGACCTGCGGGAGCACCGAGTCGATCAGGCGGTCCGGGCTGTCGCGCCTGAGCCGGGCCTCCACCGCCGTCGCCGCGCGCCCGGGGCGTTTGCTCTCGAGCAGCAGGTCAACGTAAAACCGGTACCCGCGATCGGTCGGCACACGGCCCGCCGACGTATGAGGTTGCTGCACGAAGCCCTCGTCCTCGAGCGCCGCCAGAACATTGCGGACGGTCGCCGACGAGATCCCCAGCCCCGCCGCCGTCACGAGGACGGACGACGCAACCGGTTCACCGGAGGCGATGAACTCGCGCACCAGCGCCGCGAGCACGCGCCTGGAACGATCCTGACTGTCCTGCATCTCTGGCAATCTAGCGGGTCGAAAATCCCCAGGGTCCCGCATCTCGCGTGGAGTCCAGGGTTAGCCGCATCTACTAGCACTCTGAGCCTGAGAGTGCTAAGACGATTATACAATACCGGCGCGCGTGGCGAGCTCGCGACCTGCCGCGTGAGCCTCCGCAGCCACATCGGCTCGATCGACCCGTACGGGCGCGTAGTCATCGACCAGCACCTCGCCGTCGACGATCGTCGTGCGCACGTCGGTGCCCCTGGCGGCGTAGACGAGCGTGGAGTACGGGTCCGGCCCGGGGGCCAGGTGCAACCGATCGCGATCCACGACCATGAGATCCGCGCGTTTTCCCACCTCGATCGATCCGATTTCCTCCTCGAGGCCTAGCGTGCGCGCGCCGTCGCGCGTGGCCATCCACAGCACGTCACGGGCGGGCAGCACGCCCGGTTGCCGCCGCGCGGCCTGGAGCACCGCTGCCAGGCGCATCTCGTCGAACATGTCGAGGCGGTTGTTGCAGGCTGCGCCATCCGAGCCGAGCGAGACGGTGATGCCGTGGGCGCGCAGCTCGGCAACCGGCGCCACGCCCGAGCCGAGCTTCAGGTTCGATCCGGGGCAGTGCATCACTTTGATGTCATGCTCCGCCATCAGCTGCTGTTCGGGCTCGTCAACCCAGACGCAATGCGCCGCGCACAACCGGGGGGAGGCAAGGCCGACGTCGGCGAGGTACGCCATATTCGTCAGACCGCCGGAGATCTGCCTGACGATGGCAATCTCATCACGAGACTCGGAGGCGTGCGTGTGCACCAATGTCTGCCGCTCGCCGGACAGGGTCGCGACAGCCTCGAGCAGCGTCCGTGAGCACGACACGGCGAAACGCGGTGCGAACGCGGCCCGCAGGCGTCCTCCGGCAGCGCCATCCCAGCGGGCCTGGATGGCCAGGCTCTCGTCAATCGACGCGCGCGTCGCTTCCTGGAGGCGCCTCGGGACGTCGTCTGCCGGGCCGGCCGCGTCCATCATGCACTTGCCGATGGTCGCTCGCATCCCGCTGGCCTTGACCGCCTCGAAGACCGCGTCGGTGTCGTGAACCGTCTCCATCGTCAGGACGGTGGTCGTGCCGCTGCTCAGGAGCTCGGTCGTGGCCAGGCGAACCGCTGCCCGCAGCGTAGCGGGCGTATGGGCGGCCTCCATCGGCCACACGCGGCGCCTGAGCCAGTCCATGAGCCCGAGGTCGTCCGCGAAGCCGCGAAAGAGGGTCTGACACAGGTGGATATGCGTCTGGACGAAGCCAGGCAGGACGTATCCGCCGCGCGCCGCGATCGTTCGCGCGTGCGGGTCGGTGATGTCAGGCGCGATGCGCGCGATGCGCCCGTCGCGGATCGATACGTCGCCCTCGAGAGTCTCGAGGCGATCGTTCATGGTGAGGATCACCCCACCGCGGATGAGGAGAGACATCGAGCCTTGAGAACGTGAGCCTTGAAAACGTGAGCTTTGACCCTGGGGCAACGCCTCAGAGCTGAGACTTGACGACGGAGAGCCGGGGAGGAGTCCAGCGCATGGCGGCGGGATGGTCCTTCCCATGCTTCACCGCGATCAGCTCGGCGAGGATGCTGACGGCGATCTCCTGCGGCGTGACCGCGCCGATGTCGAGCCCGATAGGCGCGTGGACGCGCCGCAGAATCTCGGCCGGCATCTGCGCCTCCGCGAGCGCCTCGTAGATTCGCGCGACCTTGGCGCGGCTGCCGATGAGCCCGAGGTACCGCAGCTCGCGCGGGGCCAGCACGCGAAGCGCCTCGAGGTCGTTCGTGTGGCCGCGCGTAACGATGACCGCGTAGGCATGGGCGGGCAGGTTGGCGCCGTCGATCCACGACGGGATGTCGTCGACCACCACCTCGACCGCGGATGGAAACCGTTCCGTATTGGCGAACTTCTCGCGGTCGTCGACGACGTGCACGCGGAAGCCGACGTCGGCCGACAGGCGGGCCAGGTGATAGCCGACATGGCCGGCGCCGATGATGTACAGCTCGGGCGATGGCTCGATCGGCTCGATATAGACGTCCATTTGTCCGCCGCAGATGAGACCTGTCTCCTGCGCGAAGTCGTCGGAGAGCTCGTAGTGCACCAGCTCGGGGTGGCGCGTCTTGATGGCCTCGCGTGCTTTCCAGAACGCGTCGTTCTCGTAGCACCCGCCGCCGATGGTCCCGACGATGCGTCCGTCGCCGAAGACCAGCATCTTCGCGCCGACGCGCTGCGGGGTCGATCCGGTCGTGGACACGACGGTGACCAGCGCCGCGGACTCGCCGCGCTCGAGGGCGTCGGCAACCGCCGCAAAGACTTCCTGGTTCATCTGTTGTGATTATACGGGGTCTTTCCAGCTACCGGTGCAGATCGCACGCGACAGTCGGCTCGGTGCCCACGATGAAGGCTTCGTCGAAGGCCTTCGGGCAGCCCGGCGTGGCGAGCTTGCCGTTGAGCGGATCGATCGCAACAAAGGCGATGCCCGCGGGCACGTCGAAGGGGATGCTGGACCGACCGGCCAGCGCCGCCTTCATGAACTGCGTCCAGATGGGCAGCGCGGCCTGCGATCCGCTGAGGCCGACCGGCTGGTTGTCGTCGAAGCCGACCCAGACGACCGTGAGCAGCTCGGGCGTGAAGCCGGCGAACCACGCGTCGCGGAGGTCGTTGGTCGTCCCGGTCTTGCCGGCCGCATCCTGTGTGAAGCCTGCCGCGCGCGCGCCAGCGGCGGTGCCCTCGTTCAGCACGCTTCTCATCATGTTCGTCACCAGGAACGTCGTGTCGGCGCGCGCGATCGGCCGCGGCCGCGGCTCCGGCGGCCGCAGCACGTCCTTGCCGTTGCTCGTCAGCCGCAGGATGTTCTTGAGCGGCCGGAGGACACCCTGATTCGGGAAGATCGTATAGGCGGTCGCAATCTCGTACGGCGTGGCCTCGAAGACTCCAAGCGCAATCGACGGGTACGGTTTCGGAGGATTCCCCACGCCCAGTGTCTTCCAGAGATTCGCGACGTGGTCGTAGCCGGCGGCCTGGGCCACGTGAATGGTTCCGAGGTTGCGCGAATGCGCCAGCGCGTGACGGTACGTGATGGGCCCGTCGTATTGCTTCTCGTAGTTCTCGGGCGTCCACACCTGATTGTCGAACTCGAAGGTCTCCGGCTCGTCGTTCGTGATGGCGGCGGCGGTCACGTCCTGCCGCCCCTCCCTGAGTGCCTCCTCGAATGCGCTGAGATAGACGAAGGGCTTGAAGACCGAGCCTGGCTGGCGCCGCGACACGAGCGCGCGATTGTATTGCGACTGGTTGTAGGATCGGCCGCCCACGAACGCGAGAATCTCTCCGGTTCGGGGATCCACGGCGATGAGCGCGGCTTCCGGCTTGCCGCGCCGCTTGCGGCGTGAGAGGAGCTCGTCCACCCTCGTCAACCCGTCGCGGACTGCGTCCTGCGCGACGCGTTGCAGGTGCAGATCGAGTGTGGTGTAGACATCGAGCGCGAGATTAGCCCCCGTCATCAGCCTGGGGTACTGCTCCCCGAGCGTCTGGCCGACATAGTCGACGAAATACGGCGCCTCGGCTTCGAGCGCGCGCTGGACCACCGCAAGCGGCTCGTGCGCCGCGCGGTCGGCGGCCTCCTGGTTGACGTAGCCGGCGTCGGCCATCGCCTGCAGCACGACGTTGCGACGCTCCTTGCACCGCTCCGGGTTGTTGAATGGTGACAACGCGGAAGGCGACTGAATCACGCCGGCGATCGTCGCGGCCTCCGCGAGCGACACGTTGCTGACGTCTTTCGCGAAGAAGAGTCGGGCCGCCTCGGCGACGCCGAACACGGCGAACGATCCGCGCTGCCCGAGCGGGATGTCGTTCAGGTACATCTCGAGGATTTCGTCCTTCGACGCGCGCTGGGTGAGAACGATCGAGACCCAGATCTCGAGCAGCTTCCGCCTCGGCGAGCGCGCGCGCGCCTCCTGCAGGGACATGCCGCCAAACTTCGGAAGGAAGACATTGCGGACGAGCTGCTGCGTGATGGTGCTGCCGCCGGCGAGATACGAACGCCGCCCGGTCGAGTACGACAAGAGCGCGCCGAGCATGCCGATGGGATCGATGCCCGGGTGCTCGTAGAAACGGCGATCCTCGATCGCAAGCACTGCCTGCGTCATACGGGGCGGGATGACGCTCAGCGCAACCGGTCGCCGCTTCTCCCGCTCGCCGCTGACGAGCGAGCTGAGGACCGGCGCATCGAGCGTCAGTCGCTCGCTCGCGTGCGAGCCGAGCTCGAGCTGCTGCACGCGGTCGACGGGCCGGGGCGGTGGACGCCGAGCCGCCATCTTCACCGGTGGTGTCGTGGGACGCTGAAAGACGACGCGGACGACCTGTCCGTGGAACTCCGGGCCACGGGGAAGAATGGCCACCGAGCCTGCGCTGACGGCGAATTCGCCTGGTTTGGCGACGGTGACGCGCTGCGCGTAGCCGAGGTCGTTGAGACGGTCCACGAGCTGACGGTCGGTGAGGGACTGGCCGCGGCGCAGCTCGAGCGGGCGCGCAAAGACACGCGGCAGGACCGTCTGACGCTCGCCGTGAAGGCGCTCGTCGATCAGCCGCGCGAAGCGCACGTAGTAGTAGCCGGCGGCGAAGAGCGCGATCGTCAGCGGCGCCGCGAGCGCGAGAGCGGTGATCCGCACCCAGCGCTTGCGCCACACACCGACGACGCGAATCCTCAAGAGTGCGGTGCGAGTGTTCGCTTTGCCCAGCCTCAGCCCCCCAGCCCCGGCTTCCGATGTACACGACGAACGACCGGCAATGACAGCGACTACTGACCGGCGACGGCTGACCGACGACTAGATCGTGACAATCCAGTGTCGCCCGAGGTCGAGCGGAAGCTGATCCTCGAGGCGATCGACGAGCGCCGGTCCGTATTGGTTCAAGAATGACACGAAGCCGATGGTGCGCTCCTGCGCATGGCCGCTGGGAAAGGCCAGCGCGCGGGCGTGCACGAACTGCCGGCGGAGCGTCTCGTCCCGCCGCTTGGCCGCAGAGATCATCTTACTGTGGAGCGTCTGCAGGTCGTGCTGGATGCGGCTGAGGGTGGATCGGGCGGCGCCTTCGAGCGTGGGATCGAGCGCGGGCATGGCCTGGATGAGCCGCGTCATCTGCGCCTCGATGACGCGCGCGGCCTCCGAAAACGAGTCCTCGACGGCGGGCGGAATCTGCGCTCGCAGGAGATCGTTGAGCGCCGCCTCGTCCTGCGGCTGCAGCGCCTCGAGCGGCATGCGGTACTTGTTGAGGAAGCGGGCGGTCGCGGCGTCGACGAGCGTCGCGCTCGCGCGCGGGTACATGAGCGGCATCGGGACGCCGAAATGCTCATACACGCCGCGGAGCTGACCCAGGTAGGCCAGCTCGTTGGGGCCAGCCACGTAACAGATCGTCGGGAAGAGCGTGTCCTGCACGACCGGTCGAAGCAGCACATTGGGGCTGAATCCGCTCGGCTCGTCGGTCGCCTGCTGGATCAGCGCGGCCGCCGGGTAACGCTGGTCGCCGACGAGAAACTTGCCGTCCTGCTGACGGATCGACCGCCGGCCCTCGGACAGGTGGAACAGCGCGAGACTGTCGTCCTGTGCGTGCACCTGGGCGTGATAGCCGCGCGCTGTCAGGTCGGACCCCGCCAGCGCGGCGAGCTTCGCGGTCTCGCCCGGCATCGACAGCTCGCGGGCGAACACGCGGCTGACGAGCGGCTTGGACGCCGGATCGGACGAGTCGTAGACGACCAGGCCGCGATCGCCGAGAACGTGCTCGATCCACCGGCCAAACGCCTCGGCCATCCCGAGACCGGGCCGGTACGCGCGACGCAGCCCGTCCATGACCGACTCGCGGAACTCGGAGGGTGGAAGGATCTGCGCGAGCTCGTTCAGGGCTTTGGTGATGGCGTCGTCGTCGAGGCGAATGGTGGCGACCGGGGCGGGCTCAGCGCCGGGACGTGACGGAAGCGCGACGGTCCGCGGCGTCAGCGTCTCGTCGAAGAGCGTACACGATCGGACTTCCTCCCAATCGTGGTCCTCGGCGTCCATCCAGAATACGGCGACGGCTGCCACGGCGTGATCGCGTGAGACCTGAGCGGCGAGCTTGAGCGCCGTCACCGCTTTGAGCAGCGTGAAGAGCGGTCCGCCGAACAACCCGGCCTGCTGCCCGGTCACGACGGCGACTGTCCGGCGATCCGTCAGCAGGCGTGCCGCATCACGGGCGCGGGACGGCGCTTCGCGGCGAGCTTGTTGCGCGGCGATGACGGCTGCGATGTCCTCGCGGCGTCGGTCGTGGCCCTGCGCTCTGGCAATCGCGTCCGCCCACGCGCCCCGGTCCGAGGGGTCGCCTGAAAAAAACGGAGCGACCGCGCGGAAGTCGTACGCGTAGTCGGCCGCCAGGCGACGAACCCAGGGAAAGCGTCGGACATCGACCGGGATGCGGACCGAAGGCTCGTCTGGAGGAGCAGACGCGGCTTTGGTTGAGTTGACCGGCACCAGAGAGCCTACTGTCTCAGAGCGTCGCGGAAACTGTCAACCATGTTAAACTTAGGCGCCTTCCTCACAGGAGTCATTCACTGCACACGGAAGCGGCCGGCTCTTCGGCTCCAGACGCGTTCGGACCATTTCGGGTTCTCCATCAGATTGGTGCAGGCACGCTCGGACCCGTGTTTCGCGCTTATGACGCTGAGCGCGAGCGGCTGGTTGCAGTCAAACTCTTCAAGCTCGATCTCCCGCCGGAACGTGTTCACCAACTCGTCGACGCGTTCCAGCAGGTCATTGACGTGCGGTTGACTCATCCAGCGATGGCTGTACCGCTGGCAACGGGTATCACGAACGTCTCCGCGTATCTGGCGCAGGATTACGTGGCCGCTGAGTCCCTGGATCTCACCGTCCGCGAGTACGGCGCCGCGCCGCCGGCTGATGCGCTCCGCGTGGCAACCCAATTGGCCGGTGCGCTCGATTTCGCAGCGGCGGTCGACGTGACACACGGGTCGCTGCATCCTCGCGACGTCTTGCTGTCGTCGGACGAGACGCGGCTGACAGGGATCGGTGTCGGCGGGGCGCTGGAACGCATCGGCGCAGCCTCGCCCGTCAGGCGGCCCTACGCGGCACCGGAGAGGGTGGCCGGCGGCGCCTGGGACCGCCGAGCGGATGTCTTCAGCCTTGCGGCGCTCATCTACGAGCTCCTGTGGGCACGACGTATTGGGGGGCCTGGCTCGCAGGCGACCGACGGCATCACTGATTTACCTGGCGGCGGCCGTGCCGGGCTGCTGGAGGTGTTCGCGCGTGCCTTGTCCGAGAATCCGGGCGATCGTTTCGCCACGGCGCTCGAATTCACCGAAGCGCTGAAACGGGCCTTCCCCGGCGTTTCGGTGTCCGAGCCCGGCGTGCCGTCGAAGAGGCGGGGGACGTCGTCCGCCGCCCGAAAGATGGTCGGACCGCTGCTGCCCCTGGGAGAGCAGGACGAGCAAGAACTGCACGAAGCAGAAGTGCGCGAAGAAAAAGTCCACGAGGCGGAGCTGCTCGGGGAGGATCCGTCCGGGCAACCGCCGCCCCAGCCCGCGTCCAGTGCGCTCGACCTTTACGCGGAAGAGAGTCGATCGCGCGAAGAGAGTCCATTTCAAGACGTCGAAGCGACGCTGGCCCCCGCGGCACCCGAGGTGACGATGAGCGGCGATGGGACGACAAGGGGAGATCGGACGACACCCCTCGAACGGGCGACACCTCTCGAACGGGCGACTGTCATCGATCCGGTGCTCGAACCGCCGCCGATTTCCGTTCTGGAGCAATCTCGATCTGCCGTATGGCCGCTGATGGCCGCGCTCGTGATTGGGCTCGCGCTCGGATTTGCAGGCGGTTACGGCGTCGGATCGCGCGAGCGCGCGGCGCTCATGACATCGACGATTGGGGCGGGACCGGCGACACCGGCGCCCGCGGCGACAACAGGGGCGGAGACGCCGTCCGTTGCTCAGCTGCCAGCTTCACTGCCGTCGCGCGGTCGCGAGGCGACCGAAGTCGCGGTCCCGCCGGCGCCGACATCGCCGCCGGCTCGCAAGAGCCTCCCGCAGCAACGGGCGGCCGATGCCTCGGTTGGCGCCGCTCGAACGCCTCCGTCCAGAATCGTGCGGCCGGTTGAACGGCCGCCGGCCCCGTCGGGTACCGCCGGCCCGCTGGTCGGACGCCTGAGCGTCGAGTCGAGGCCTGCGGGCGCGCGCGTGTTCCTGGACGACAAGTTGATTGGGACGACGCCGCTCGGGGTGGCCAGCGTCAGCGCTGGCGAGCACGCCATTCGGCTCGAGCTGGAGGGGTATCACGGTTGGGCGTCGACCATTCGGATCACAGTCAATGACCAGAATCGTGTGACGGCGTCGCTGGATCGCTGAGCATCAGGGAACGTCGTTGGTTGCTGGTTGCTGGTCCGCCGTAGCTCGCCATTTCAGTTCAGCGAGCGGAGGCGGAAGCGAAGGACTCGAAGTGGAAGCTATTCTGGCACTCGAAGACGGCACGTGGTTCGCAGGCGCCGCGGCTGGCGCTGACGGCGAGACGCGCGGCGAGGTCGTATTCAACACCAGCATGACCGGCTATCAGGAAGTGCTGACCGATCCGTCGTACGCAGGACAAATCGTCACCATGACGTGCCCCGAGATCGGCAATTACGGCGTCTCGGCCGGGGACGTCGAGTCGCGCGCACCGCGCGTGGCGGGTTTCATCATCCGCGATGAGTCGCCCGTCGCCAGCAACTGGCGCGCGGAAGGCACGCTGCGCGACTATCTGGTCGCCAACGGCATCGTAGCCATCTCGGACATCGACACTCGCGCGCTGACGCGCCGGCTCCGGTCCGGCGGCGTGATGCGCGGCGTCATCGCCACCGGCGCTGCGCTTGATCCAAGGGCGCTTATCGAACGCGCGCAGTCGGCTCCGCGCATGGAGGGCTCGGACCTCGTGCGCGATGTCACGACCGAACAGGCATTCGACTGGCCGGCCGAAGACCCCGGCGAATTCGGCGTCACCCCGGCGCGCCGCGCCCGTCGCGGATCGTCACGCGTGAAGATTGCCGCATACGACTTCGGGATGAAATGGAACATCCTGCGGCGGCTGAGCGCGCATGGCTGCGACGTCCGCGTCTATCCCGCGGCGACGCCGGCGGCTGATCTGCTGGCCACCGGGCCGGACGGCGTCTTCCTCAGCAACGGTCCGGGCGATCCGGCGCCGCTTGCCTACGCGATCGACAACGCCAAGGTGCTCGTCGAATCGGGGATACCGGTCTTTGGCATCTGCCTCGGTCACCAGGTTCTCGGTCTCGCGATGGGCGGCAGCACGTACAAGCTCAAGTTCGGTCATCGCGGCACGAATCATCCAGTCAAGAAGCTGGCGACAGGCAAGGTCGAGATCACGTCACAGAACCACGGGTTCGCGGTCGATCCCGCGTCGCTGCCCGACGACGTCGAGGTCACGCATCTCAATCTGTACGACGGCACCGTGGAGGGGTTGCGCCATCGTCGCCAACCGGTGTTTTGCGTGCAGTATCATCCGGAGGCTTCGCCCGGACCGCACGACGCCGACTATCTGTTCGACGATTTCCTGGAGCTGATAGAGGGAAGGAACTAGCCGGTACTCGGTAACCGACCAGTAACCAGCGCGACCAGTAACCAGCGACCAGTAACCAGTAACCACGCGCGAGTACCGAGTACCCAGACCGAGTCCGAACCCAGCATGCCCAAACGCACCGACATCAAGCGCGTCCTCATCATCGGCTCAGGGCCGATTGTCATCGGCCAGGCGTGCGAGTTCGACTACTCGGGCAGCCAGGCCTGCAAAGCCATGCGCGCCGAGGGACTCGAGGTCGTGCTCGTCAACAGCAACCCGGCGACGATCATGACCGACCCCGAGCTGGCCGACCGCACGTACGTCGAGCCGCTGACGCCGGAAGTGCTGGCGGCGATCATCGAGCGCGAGCGCCCGGATGCCATTCTGCCGACCGTTGGCGGCCAGACCGCGCTCAACCTGGCCGTGGATCTGGCGGCAGCCGGGACGCTCGAGAAGTACAACGTCAAGCTGATCGGCGCCTCCATCACCGCCATCAAGGTCGCGGAAGATCGCCAGCTTTTCAAGGATGCGATGCGCGAGATCGGGCTCGACGTGCCCGAGAGCGGCCTCGCGCGCACACCGGCCGAAGCAGTGGACCTGGCGCGCACACTCGGATTCCCGCTCGTGATCCGGCCGTCGTTTACGCTCGGTGGCGTGGGCGGAGGCATTGCGTACAACATCGAGGAGTTCCGCGAGCTCTCAGAGCGCGGGCTCGAGATGAGCCCGGTGCACGAGGTCCTCATCGAGGAATCGGTCATCGGCTGGAAGGAATTCGAGCTCGAGGTGATGCGCGACGTCGCCGACAACTTCGTCGTCATCTGTTCGATCGAGAATATCGACCCGATGGGCGTCCACACGGGAGACAGCATCACCGTCGCGCCCATCCTGACGCTCAGCGATAAGGAATACCAGCGGATGCGCGACGCGGCGCGCCGCATCATCAGCCGGGTCGGCGTCGAGACCGGCGGGTCGAACATCCAGTTCGCCGTCAACCCCGCGGACGGCCGGATGGTCGTCATCGAGATGAACCCGCGGGTCTCCCGATCGTCCGCGCTCGCGTCGAAGGCGACCGGCTTCCCGATTGCCAAGATCGCCGCGAAGCTCGCGCTCGGGTACCACCTCGATGAGATCCCCAACGACATCACCCGGCTGACGCCAGCGTCGTTCGAGCCAACGATCGACTACGTCGTCGTCAAGATCCCGCGGTGGAACTTCGAGAAGTTTCCCCAGGCCGACCGAACGCTGACCACTCAGATGAAGTCGGTCGGCGAGGCCATGGCCATCGGCCGTACCTTCAAGGAAGCCTTCATGAAGGGCGTCCGCTCGCTCGAGCTGGGGCGCAGCGGGCTGCTCTTCGCGCCGTCCGACGCCGACCGGGACGCCGGCCGCGACGGCGGAACGGGCAACCTCGACGCGCCCGAGGACGACGCGAGCTTGAGAAAGCGGCTCGCGATTCCCAGTGATCGCCGCATGTGGGATCTGTTCCGCGCCATCGGCCGAGGCTGGAGCGTCGAGCAGCTGCACGAGCTCACGAAAATCGACCCGTGGTTTCTGCGGCAGTTCTCGGAAATCGCGGAGATGCGCAAACAGGCGGAGACGGCGGGGCTCGACGGTCTCGAGCCGGCGGACCTGCGCCGTTTGAAGCGTGCCGGGTTCGGCGATCAGGAGCTGGCGATCGCGGTCAATGCGAGCGAGGCGGCGGTGCGCGATAAGCGGATCGCGAACGGTCTGACGCCTGTCTACAAGCGCGTCGATACGTGCGCGGCCGAATTCGAGTCGTTCACGCCGTACCTGTACAGCTCATACGAGCCGATGGGCCGGGGCGACGGGGCCCACGGGTCGGGCGACCCGGGGGAGCGGGCCCCCGGATTGGGCGATGAAGCGAACCCGACCGCCCGCGACAAGGTTGTCATTCTCGGCAGCGGCCCCAACCGTATCGGCCAGGGGATCGAGTTCGACTACTGTTGCTGCCACGCGGCCTTCGCCCTGAAGGAAGAAGGCCTCGAGACGGTGATGATCAACTGCAACCCGGAGACGGTCTCGACCGACTACGACACCGCCGACCGGTTGTACTTCCAGCCGCTGACGTTCGAGGACGTCATGGCCGTCATCGAGACGGAGCGATCGGCCGGTGGGCAGGTCTCGTGCCTCGTGCAGTTCGGCGGCCAGACGCCCCTCAAGCTCGCGCTCGCCCTTCAGGGGGCGGGTGTGAAGATTCTCGGCACGTCGCCCGATTCGATCGATCTGGCCGAGGATCGCAAGCGCTTCGCGGCGCTCCTCGCCGAGCTCGAGATTACGCAGCCGGCCAGCGGGACCGCGACGTCACGCCAGGAGGCGCGGGACGCCGCCGCGTCCATCGGTTTCCCTGTCGTCGTGCGGCCCTCCTACGTCCTCGGCGGACGCGGCATGGCCATCGTCTACGACGCCGTCACGCTGGACCGCTACATGGTCCAGGCCGTTGATGCGTCTCCGGAACACCCGGTGCTCGTCGACAGGTTCCTGGAAGATGCGTTCGAGTTCGATGTGGATGCGGTCGCTGACGCGAGCGGCGCCGTCGTCATCGGCGGCATCATGGAGCATATCGAGGAAGCGGGCATCCACTCGGGCGACAGCTCGTGCGTGGTGCCGCCGTTCATCTGCCCGGAGCGCCATCTGCAGACCATCCGCGACTACACGCGTCGCATCGCCAGGGCGCTGAAGGTCGTCGGGCTGATGAACGTCCAATATGCGATCAAGGACGACGTCGTGTACGTCCTGGAGGTGAACCCGCGCGCGTCGCGAACGGTTCCGTACCTCTCGAAGGCCGCCGGCGTGTCGCTGGCGAAGGTTGCCGCGAAGGTCATGGCCGGACGCACGCTCGCCGAGCTCGGGCTGACCGAAGACGTGCAGGTTGCGGGCACGTTCGTCAAGAGCCCGGTGTTCCCGTTCGTGCGCTTTCCGGGGGTGGATACGATCCTCGGACCGGAGATGAAGTCGACCGGCGAGGTGATGGGCGGGTCCACCAACTTCGGCGTCGCGTTCGCGAAGGCGCAACTCTCCGTCGGACAACGGTTGCCGGAGCGCGGGACGGCGTTCGTCAGCGTCAACAACAAGGACAAGGCGAACCTGCTGCCGATTGCCCGCGACCTCTCGGAGCTCGGCTTCCGGCTCATCGCGACGCGCGGGACCGCGGCGTACTTGCGTGCCTACGGCCTCGCCGTGGACGTCGTGTACAAGGTCAATGAGGGGCGACCGAATGTCGCCGATGAGATCGTGAACCGCAAAGTGGACATCGTCATCAATACCCCCCTCGGCCGCGAGTCGTTTTTCGACGATCGAACCGTGCGCCGCGCCGCCATGATGCACGAGGTACCGTGCATTACGACCCTCACGGGCGCGGCCGCCGCAGTGCAGGCGATTCGCGCGCTTCGCGAGCAAGGCCTCGGCGTCCGGGCGCTGCAGGATTACTACGCAGGCATTGCAGCGGAGAAGGTTTAAGCGCGCGACGCTTCTCAAATGCCTCGGCAGAAGCGCCACTGACTCATCTATGAATGGGCTGAAGGACTCATGAGTCTTCAGCCCACCTCAGAGTCTTCAGCAGTATCTCAAGTCTCGTCGGCCTTCGACCGCTGCCACTCGGCTTCCAGTTGTTCGAGGGAGAGCGTTGACATCGTTTGACCTTCAGCTTCGAGGCGCTCTTCCATCGCGGTGAACCTCCTGGTGAACTTGTCGTTGGCCTTGCGCAGGGCGGTTTCGGGTTCGATCCCCATCTTGCGCGCGAGGTTGGCGACCGCGAACAGCAGGTCGCCGAGCTCTTCCTCCGCGCGCTGAGGGGCATCGACGACCTCCGCGAGCTCCGCGACCTCTTCCTTGATCTTCTCGACAACGTCGCCTGGACCGGTCCAGTCGAAGCCGACAGAGGCCGCACGCGTGCCAATATGGAACGCGCGAAGCAGCGCAGGCAGCGTGGGGGCGATGCCGCTCAGCAGTGTCTTCCTGCGGTTCAACACCCGTTCCTGGGCCTTGATTTCTTCCCAGCGGACTTTCACTTCCTCCGCCGATATCGGTCCCGACGCGCCGGCGTCGCGCTGGAAGACATGGGGATGCCGTCGGACGAGCTTGTCAGCGACGTTGTCCAGCGAGTCGGCGATGGTGAAATGTCCAGCCTCGGCCTCCAGCTGGGCAAGAAACACTGCTTCGAAGACGTGGTCGCCCAGCTCCTCACGCAAGGCGGCATGGTCGCCGCGGTCGATCGCGTCGAGCACCTCGTACGTCTCTTCGAGGACAAACGGCTTGAGCGAGTCGATTGTCTGCTCCCGGTCCCACGGGCATCCACCGGGTCCGCGGAGAGTAGACATGATGTCAACCAGGCGAACGAAGGCCCGGCCGGCGCGAGCGGAATCGGACATTTGGTAATCTTAGTGGAATGCCCGAACAACAATTGACCTTCACGGCGTTCGTGCTTTCGCTCGCGAGCACCGCCGCCATTCATTTCGGCGATCTTCCGGACCCCGTGTCCGGCGAGGCAGCGGAGCCGAATCTCGAGGGTGCATCCCAGATGATCGAGATCCTTTCACTGCTCGAGCAGAAGACGCGGGGCAACCTGACCGCGGAAGAACGGCAGCTGATCGAGCAGGTGCTCTACGAGCTGCGTATGAGGTTCGTGGAAGCGATGGCAGGCCAGAAGCGCATCATCACGCCCTGACCACCAGCAACCAGCAACCAGCAACCAGCAACCAGTAACCAGCAACCAGTCAGCCCCCCATGCGAATCACCGTCCTCGGCAGCGGCACGTCGCACGGGGTGCCCTCAATCGGCTGCGACTGCGCCGTATGCCGGTCGACCGACCCGCGGGACCGGCGCACCCGGCCGTCGATTCTCATCGAGCCGGACGTCGTATCCGGCCCTGCGGCCGCGCAGCTGGTTCGATCGATCCTCGTGGACACGTCAACCGACCTGCGCGCGCAGGCCCTGACACACGATATACGGCGCGTAGACGCCATCCTCTTCACCCACACGCACGCCGACCATGTGTTTGGCCTGGACGATGTGCGCCGCTTCAACCAGATGCAGCGGGGCGCGATCCCTTGTTACGCGGACGCGAGGGCGGTGGTGGAGCTTCGCCGCACGTTCTCGTACATCTTCGAGCCGCCGCAGCAGCAGGGCGGCGGGCTCCCGCAGCTGTCGCTCTTCCAGATCGGCGGGACGTTCACGTTGGGCAGCGTGGACATTGTGCCGGTGCCGCTTCTGCACGGCGCGCTGCCGATCCTCGGATTCCGGATCGGGGCCTTTGCGTACTTGACCGATTGCAACCACATTCCCGACGCCTCGTGGCCGCTGCTGGACGGCGTTCGCACAGTCATCGTGGACGCGCTCCGTCACCGGCGCCACTCGACGCATTTCAGCGTGGCCGAGGCGCTCGAGGTCGTCACGCGGCTCGGTGCGGAGCGCGCGTACTTCACGCACATCTGCCACGACCTGCCACACGCCGAGACGTGCGCGCAACTGCCCGCCGGCGTGGAACTGGCTTATGATGGGCTCGTGCTGACCGTCTGATGGACGTCATCCATTTCCCGGAAGATGCACGCCCCGCGCGCTGGAGCGCGCCCGTCCTCGCCCTCGGTAACTTCGACGGGCTGCACCGCGGACATCGCAAGATTCTCGATCGCATGCGGCGTGTGGCATCGGAGCGCGGATCGACCGCGGTCGTCATGACCTTCGATCCACACCCGCCGCGTGTCGTCCGGCCCGACAAAGCGCCGCCGCTGCTCATGACGAAGGCGCAGAAGCTCGAGGCGCTCGCGGACGCGGGTGTGCAGGGAGCGGCGATCGTTCGCTTCACGCCGGAGCTGTCGCGGTGGGATCCCGAGTCGTTCGTTCGCACGGTGCTCGTGGAGTGGCTGCGCGTCTCGGAGGTCTGGGTCGGCGCCAATTTCCTGTTCGGGCACGATCGCGCGGGCAACTTCTCCATGCTGCGCTCGCTCGGCGCCCGGTACGGGTTCAGGACGGAAAAAATCGACCCGGTGCGCTACAAGGACTTCGTCGTCAGCAGCACCCGCGTCCGTCGGCTGGTTGGTGAGGGGCGCGTGGACGAGGCGGGAGCCCTGCTCGGGCACCAGTACTTCGTCGACGGCACGGTCGTCCATGGCGACCACCGCGGCCGGACGATCGGGTTCCCGACCGCCAACCTCTGCACCGAGAACGAGCTCGTGCCCCCCAACGGGGTCTACGCCACGACTGCGCGCCTGGGCACCGTCGTGCACCCGTCGGTGACCAACATCGGGACACGGCCGACCGTTGACCAGTCCGGCCGGACGACGATCGAGACACACGTGCTCAGTTTCGATCGGGATCTGTATGGCGCGTCGGTCCGCCTGGGCTTCGTGCGGCGCCTTCGCGACGAGCGCGCGTTCGACTCGCTTGACGCGCTCCGCGCGCAGATCGAGGCCGACTGCCGCGGCGCGCGCGTGTTGTTCAATCGACTTTCACTGTAGAATCGCGCATCGTGGCGGATCACGAGTTCGTCTTCGCGCTGGAGCTGTCCGACGAGCCGTATTTCGATGACATGCTGACGGAGGTGACCGGCGCGGTCCTGGCCTACGTGGGGTACCGGGGGGCGGCGGGAGAAGAGCTGCGGCGCATCCTCCATGGCGCGCTGAGGGCTGGTGCCTCGAGCGGGCACCCTCGCTGTGATGTCCGGTTTCGCGCTCACTCCGGTGAATTGCACATCAGTGTGGTCTTTGCCGGCGGCGGCGAGTGGCGGACCACGCGGCGGCTCCCATAAGATGAGACTGTCATCATCATGTCCCGGGCACCCGACGTCACCTTCTCCCGATGCGCCTCTATAACACGCTGACCCGCACTGAGGAAGTGTTCGAGCCGCGCGCAGACAATACGGTCCGCATGTACACGTGCGGCCTCACGGTCTACGCCCGCGGCCATATCGGCAATTTCCGGACATTCATCTGCGTGGATGTCCTTCGGCGGGCTCTGAAATACTTGCTCGGCTACCGCGTCCGGCAGGTCGTGAACTTCACCGACGTGGACGACCGGACGATTCTCGGGGCGCAGAAGGCCGGCATGGACCTGCGTGCCTACACCGACCAGTACATCGCGATGTTCAAGGACGACGCGCGGGCGCTGGGGCTGGAGGAAGTGGAGGAGCGGCCGCGCGCGACCGACGAGGCGAACCTGCGTGCCATGGCCGGCCTGATCCAGTCGCTTACGAAGAACGGCCACACCTACGTCAGCGACGGGTCGATTTACTTCAAGATCTCGACGATGCCCGAGTACGGCAAGCTCGCGCGCCTGGATCATGATGGGATGAAGCCGGGGGCGCGGATCGACACTGACAACTACGCGAAGGAGGACGCCCGCGACTTCGTCCTGTGGAAGGCGGCTAAACCGGGCGAGCCGTCGTGGGACCTGGTCGAGCCGGCGGGGCGTCCCGGGTGGCACCTCGAGTGCTCGGCGATGGCACTGCGGCTGCTGGGCGAGTCGCCGATCGATCTGCACGCCGGCGGCATCGATCTCATCTTTCCGCACCACGAGAACGAGATCGCGCAGAGCGAGGGCGCGACCGGCAAGCTGTTCTCCCGCTTCTGGATGCACGTCGAGTATCTCATCGTCGACGAGCAGAAGATGTCGAAGTCGCTCGGCAACACCTACACGATCCCCGACGTCGTGGCCAAGGGGTTCAGGCCGTCGGCAGTGCGGCTGCTGCTCCTTTCGGCGCACTACCGCAAGCAGCTGAACTTCACGTGGGACAGCCTGGCGGCCGCCGAGGAATCGCTGCGCCGGATGCTCGACTGCCTCGTGCGCGTCGAAGCCGTCGTGCGCGAAGGCGCCCACGCCGAGATCGCGGCCAGGGTCGAGGAAGCGCGCGCCGCGTTCTCGGCTGCGGTGCAGGACGACCTCAATACGGCGGCCGCGCTCGGCGCCATCTTCGAGCTGGTTCGCGCGCTCAATTCGGCCGTCGACGCGGGCCAGATCGGCCGCGGCGACGTCTCGGTGGTCCGGGACGCGTTCGACGAGTTCGACCGCGTGCTGGGCGTGTTGAGCCTTCGCCGCGCCGAGGACGCGCAGCCGCCGGTACCGATGGACGAGATCGAGAAGCGGATCGAGGATCGACACGCCGCCCGCAGGCGGCGCGACTTCGCGGCGGCCGATCGCATCCGCGACGAGCTGGCGGCGCACGGAGTGTTGCTCGAGGACGGCCCCGGCGGCACGCGCTGGAAGCGAAAATGACCCCGAGCGCACCGCTGATCAGGACGCCGCTGCCCGGTCCCCGTGCGAAAGCCCTCATCGCCCGCGACCGGGCGGTAGTCTCGCCGTCCTACACGCGAAGCTATCCGCTCGTGATCGAGCGCGGCTACGGAGCGATGGTGGAGGACGTTGACGGCAACGTCTTCCTCGACTGCGCCGCAGGCATTGCAGTCAACTCCACGGGCCACTCTCATCCGGATGTGGTGAGGGCGATCACCAACCAGGCGCACAAGTTCCTTCACATGTCAGGAACGGATTTCTATTACGAGCCGCAGGTCAAGCTCGCGGAGGAGCTGGCGTCAGTGGCTCCGTTCGCGGGCGGCGCCCGGTCATTTTTCGCGAACTCGGGTACCGAGGCGATCGAGGCCTGCCTGAAGCTCTCGCGCTACGCGACCGGGCGTCAGAACCTGATTGCGTTCCTCGGCGGGTTTCACGGCCGTACTATGGGGTCGCTCGCATTGACGGCGAGCAAGGCGGCTCAGCGGCGCGGGTTCAGCCCGCTCCTTCCTGGCGTCTACCACGCGCCCTACGCCGACTGCTATCGATGCCCGCTCGGCCTCAAGCCGGAGAGCTGCGCGGCGGAGTGCCTGGACTTCATCGAGCACCAGCTGTTCGTTCACCTGGTCTCGCCGGACGAGGTGGCCGCCATCGTAGTTGAGCCGATTCAGGGCGAGGGGGGCTACATCGTGGCCCCGGATCAGTTCCTGCAGCGGCTGCGGGCCCTGACCGCGCAGCACGGCATCCTGCTCGTGGACGACGAAGTGCAGTCCGGGATGGGGCGATCGGGCCGGATGTTCGCGATCGCGTTCAGTGGGGTCGAGCCTGACATGGTCGCCATCGCGAAGGGGATTGCGTCCGGGCTGCCGCTTGGCGTGGCCGTCGCGCGTGGCGGGCTCATGGCGTGGCCGCCGGGATCGCACGCGAGCACGTTCGGCGGCAACCCGGTCTCCTGCGCCGCGGCCATCGAAACGATGCGGCTGCTGAAGACCCAGCTCGTGGCGAATGCCGCGGAAGTCGGGGCACACCTGCAGAGCGGCCTCGCCGCACTTGCCGATCGCCATGCGTTGATCGGCGCTGTGCGGGGCCGCGGCCTGATGATCGGCGTCGAGTTGGTTCGCGATCGGCAGACCAAGGAGCGCGCGACCGGCGAACGCGACGCGGTGATCGCAGCCTGCTTCGCGCGCGGCCTGCTGCTGCTCGGCGCAGGTCGAAACGCGATTCGCTTCTCGCCGCCGCTGGTGCTGACGCGCGAGCAGGCGGACGTGGCGGTGAAGGTGTTCGACGAGGCACTGGCGGAGGTCGGGCGAAGGCAATGATGGATCCCGCTGGTGCGGCGTTTGCTCGTCGGACGGGTCATGACCAGACAGCGCCTTGCGCTCGGCAAAGCCGGCGAGAATCTCGCCTGTCAAGAGCTGGAGCGGCGCGGGTACGCAATCATTGCCCGCAGGTGGCGTCAGCGTGCTGGTGAAATTGACATCATCGCCAGGCATGGCAGGATCCTGGTGTTCGTCGAAGTGAAAGCGCGCGCCGGGGGAGCGTTTGGCGAAGCGGCCGAGGCCGTGTCGCGTCGCAAGCGGCGTCGTCTCGTGCAACTGGCTCGCATGTATCTCGCCCGGCATCGGCTCCTCGAGTCGCCCTGCCGATTCGACGTCGTGGCCATCGACGCGGGTGCCGGGCACGCTGTCGTGCAGGTCTTTCAGAACGCATTCGATGCCGGAACTACGTAGAGATCCCGTCACCGGGCGATGGGTGATCATCGCCAGCGATCGCCAGAAGCGGCCCAGCGACTTTCGCGTCGAGGCACCGAGGATTCTCGGCCGCGAGCATTGTCCGTTTTGTCCCGGTCACGAGTCGCTGACGCCACCCGAGGTGCTGTCGTACCGGCAGAACGGAGGCGCGCCGAACTCGCCCGGCTGGGACGTCCGCGTCGTCCCCAACAAGTATCCGGCGCTGCAGGTCGAGGGGGCGCTCGATCGCGCCGGTGAGGGGCTGTTCGATCGGATGCGTGGCGTGGGCGCGCATGAGGTGATTATCGAGACGCCGGATCACGGACGGACGCTGGAGGCGATGTCCGAGCCGGAGATCGAGCGCGTGTTGTGGGCGTACCGCGAGCGGATGCTGGACTTGAAGCGCGACATGCGGCTGCGCTACATCCTGATCTTCAAGAACCACGGCGCCGCCGCGGGCGCGACGCTCGAGCACACGCACTCGCAGCTGATCGCGCTGCCGGTGGTGCCCGATTTCGTGCGCGAGGAGATCGAGGGCGCGCGGCGGCACTTCGCGACGAAAGAGCGCTGCATCTTCTGCGATATTGTCCGGCAGGACCTGGCGGATGGACGGCGCGTCATCCTGGAGAACGCGGACGTGGTCGCGCTAGCGCCGTACGCGCCTCGGCTGCCGTTCGAGTCGTGGGTGCTGCCGAAGCGTCATGGCGCGCGGTTCGAGGAGGCGCCGCGCCATGAGTACGAGAGCCTGGCGCGGGCGCTCAAGGCGCTGCTGATGCGCATGGAGCGCGCGCTCGAGTCACCGCCCTACAATCTCATCGTGCACACGTCACCATGTTCGGACGATACGAGCGAGGTGTATCACTGGCACGTGGAGATCGTGCCGAAGCTCACGCCGGTCGCCGGATTCGAGTGGGGGACGGGCTTTTACATCAACCCGACGTCGCCTGAAGAAGCGGCGCAAGTCTTGCGTTCCGTGCGGCTTTGATGGTACTTTGAGCGTTCGGGCGGGAATAACTCAGTGGTAGAGTGCGACCTTGCCAAGGTCGAAGTCGCGGGTTCGAATCCCGTTTCCCGCTCCAACCTTCGCTCGCGCGAATGCGAGTCTCGGTTGGCAGGCCACGCGAAAGTTGTCCACCACCGCACCGCGGAGGTGAGCGATTCTAGCGGGCGTCATCAGTTCCCGATCGGCGCCGTCGCCAAGAGGTAAGGCAGAGGTCTGCAAAACCTCCACCCCCGGTTCAAATCCGGGCGGCGCCTCCA
>DASZFS010000570.1:0-14235 GCA_035939575.1 Vicinamibacterales bacterium
CGACCCGCGCAGGCGGCCGGGTCACATGTCCCCTAACCTTCCCTAGCCCGTTGCGATGGTGTAACCTCCGGCGTGAACTGCTTCTGTAACGAGTGTGACGAGACGTGAGCCGGCCGCCATGCCGTTTTCGCACTATCTAGAGACGGTCCTGAATGCTCGAACGCGGAGCAGGCCGGTGAGGAGAGAGAGATGAAATCCGCGCTTGCGCTCACCGTGATCGTGTGTTTGGTGGCGTCGGCACTTCCGGTAACCGCGGCGCAGCAGCCAGCGGAGACGCCGGGGTCATTCGATCTCCGAGCGGCATCACCAGTCACGGTCGGTCTTCTCACTCGCTCCATTGCCCGCGAGGCAGTTCGACCCCCCGCCGCTGAAGAACCCACAGCCGGCGAAGTCGTTCGACAGACCGGCAATCCCGTTGAATCCAATTGGTCGCGCGTGCGCAAGCTTGCATCGGGCAGGGGAATCGTCGTGACCGTCAAGGGCTCACCGCCTGCCCGACGACATTTCGTGGCGGGAGACAAAGCCGACCTGACGGTTGTGAACCTGACCGACCCGACGCTACCCGCCGCCGCGAGGGACGTGCTGCGCGACATGGCCACAACCCACCCTGACTACTTTGCCGTTGCCAACAAGCAATCGTTCGTGAACGGGACTGTCCGCGTGGCCCCGGACGGCGTGTTCGTCACCGATCGGAAGGTTGCGGATCTTGGACAAGTCGTCGAGACAATCGCACGAAACGATATCGCCGAGATCAAAACCCGACAAAAGGGCCGAGGGGTATGGGGACATCTGGGCTCCCTCGGTGGCTACTTCGTCGGAGCGATGTCCGGAGGCTTTGTTGCCGGCTTCGCTTGTCAAGCCGCGGTCGGACGTGACCGTTGCGACACTGGGGCGTTCCTCACGGGCGCGCTGGCGGGGGGAATCGCGGGTGGGATCTACGGCTTCCGCGCAGCCAATCGCGAGACAGAGGACGTTATCTACCGCGGACCTTAGTGCATGGGCCACTGAGAGACCGGAATCCCTCAATGGCCAACCGGCTGCATTCAAATCGACGAAGAGCCCGCTTTTCGAACGTTCGCACGAGGACGTCCATGATGCGCAAAGCGCGTGGCACTTGCGCTCGCGAAACCTGCACACTCAGGCAGCCGACTCCCGGGGAGAGCAACGGTCTGTCGTAGTGCAGCCTCACTCCGCGTCAACCGTCGGGCGGAACCCTACCCGTACCGGCATTACAATGCTGACGTGCGGATCGCCTCACGTGTCCCAGCGGGCACCGATATCCTGTTCGAGCTCTATGCGGCGGCGAGCTGAAGACGAGCTTCGCGCGATTTACGACCAGCTCTACGTCGAGAATTACGATCCGCACGCCGTCCAACGCATCCGGCGCATGTTGCCGCTATTCGAGCTCACCGGGCACCAGAGGGTGGCTGACTTCGGCTGCGGCAATGGCATCCTCCTCGAGCTCATCAGCGATCGTGTCGCCGAGTACGTCGGCGTTGATTTCTCTGACGCGTTCGTGCGTGAGGCCCGGCGTCGCCAGGCGGAGCGCGGGATTCGCCACGCCACGTACCACTGCGGCGATATCGTCGCGTTCTGCGCGGAGCATCTGAATCGGTTCGACGCCGCGTTTGCGCTCGATTTCGTCGAGCACATCTACGACGATCAGCTTCTACGTATCGGCCGTTCGATCCACGGTGCATTGAAGGCCGACGGCTTGCTCTATCTGCACACGCCAAACAGCGAGTATTTCATGGAGCGCCTCCGCGACTGGGATGTCCTCCACCAGATCGAGGGGCATGTCGCCGTCCGGGACGCGGCACGGTACAAGCACCTGCTCAGAGACTGCGGCTTCTCCGACGTTCGTGTTCGTTATCTGCCGCACTACCTGCGCGCGGCCGCCGCGCTGCACGGCCTCGGGGCTCTGCCTGTCATCGGACGACACTTTCGCGCGCGCCTTTTCCTGACCTGTCGCAAGAACGCGGGCGCGTAGCCGGTGATGCGCTCCGTTCACGACCGCCGCGCGTAGACATCGCCGGAGCGTCGCTGCGCAGCAGGTGTGCGCAGCGCCTCGAGCAGCTCCTGGTCGTCCAACCAGCGAGTCGACTCCATCCGACCGGATTCGCCAATCGACCAGTTGAATCGATAACGACCGAGCGCGCGCAGCCTGTGGATGCATGCGTCGACTTCGCCGAGGGCGCGCGGCAGATACTCGAAGGACAGCGCCGGAAGCGGCTGCGTCAGCCCGGCGAGCACGGCCGGCTCGCTCCCTTCGACGTCGATCTTCATGAACGCCGGCATGCCGAACCGTTCGATCAACAGATCGAGCGTAATGGTCGTGACTTCGATCCGGCGGTTCCACCGCACGCGAGCAAAATCAGGGTCGCGTGCGCGCGCATCGCGCCACGCGCCCTCCAGCGTGGTGACCGTCGGCGTGCGCTCGCTCAGCGACAGGATCTGGTGGCCGATCGCGTCGCTCACAGCAGCTTCGACGATCACGACATCTGAGGATCGCTGGAAGAGCCTGCGCAGTAGCCAAGCGAAATCCGGCTGGGGCTCCACGGCGACGACGCGGCAACCAAGCGAAGCGAACGCTCCGACGCGATTGCCGGCGTGCGCGCCGATGTCGAATACCAGATCGCCGGGTGAGACAAACGCGCGGTACAGGCGCCGCAGCCGCTGCTGGCGCAAAGGAATAGCTCGATAAATCGCGAGCGAGCGAACGAGACCCAGGGCACGGTCGAAGCGGCTCACGACGCCGCTTCTGCTGCGCGCCCAAGATCCGCGCCGCCTTCTTGACGTCGCGCGGCGCGACCCAGCGCCGTGCGCTGCCTCGCTTGGGTCCAGGAGATAGACCGGGGAGGCATGGGCGCGGTCTCTTTGGGAGTTCGCACTCTCCGGATCAAGCCACCTATTTCGCGAGAGGAGTCGGTCGGACCTGGAACTTCACCACTTTGGGCCGTGTACCTTTGCCGCCTTCCTGGTGCCACGGTGTGTACATCGAATAGCTCGACCAGAACCCGCGACCTTTCCAGCCCGCATTCGGGTCGTCGATCCGTCCCGATGCCGCCCGAGCGGCGAATCCCAGCGGGTATGGAACCCGCAGCGTCAACGTGGTCATCTGACCGCCTTGCGGCATCACGACGAAGAACGAATCCGCGTTGACGTCGCCAGACAGCACCACGTCCTTCCCAAGGCCGAGCGTGTTGTCGCGATCGATCTCGGTCATGTACAGCATATCGGTGCTGGAATAGTCGGGGCCTCCCTGAAACGTGGGGCCGGGTTTCGTGTACACCGTCCATCCCTCAGGGCAATGCGGCCCGGTGGCGGTCGGTCCGTTCAGCACCTTGCACTTGCGGCGATCGAAACTCAGCATCTGGTGAGCGCCGCGCCAGTTCTGCCAGACCAGGCCGTGGCTGTCGATGGCCACGCCCCCCGAACCGGGCAGGGGCACTTTGTCGGGCGGCGGTACGTAGACTTCCGCCTTACAGGTTTGTGGCGGATTCGATCCGCGCTCGAGGCGCATGAGGGTCTGGTCCCTCACACCGATTCCCGAGCACCACAGACTGCCGTCGAGGGGGTTGATGGCCACGCCGTAGCATCCGAAATTGATCCGGTGGTCTTTCGTGGGATCGATCGGTTGATTCGGCTCGGTCCACTCAGTGATCCTCCCGTCGCCGTTGGTGTCGAGCACGGCCGGACACCATCCCTGCGACGCGGCGGCGTCGTTGGTTTTGTCGAACGTCGCAGTGTCGAGCCAGCCGACGGAATTGTTCTGGCCGAAAACAATCGCGTCCTTGTCGTCGAAGTGGTTATGGTCCGCGGCGAAACAGGTGTCAATCATCGTGATCTGTTTCGTCTTCGGATCGTACAGCTCGACCTGCCTGCCGCTCGGACCCGGGAGCGGGAAGTACTTGGCGAACTTGTTCGCGGATCCATCTTTACAGAACGCGGGTTGATCTTGCGGGGCGCGAATCCGGGCCGTCACGAAGACACGTCCGCGTCTGTCCATCACCACGCTGCGAGGGTCGGCAGATCGCGCCCAGATCTTTTCGGTCCCCCAGTACGGAGACGCGGACGTATCCGTGTCGATTTGGGGAGCATTGGACGGAAGCTTGATCTCGGTTGCTGTGTTCTCGCGCGGGTCGAGCACGGCAATGATGTCGGAGCTTTGGATCGATCCGTAGACCAGCCCGTTCGCGTTCATCGTCGGCGTGCGCTCGTCGGTGGCGGCAACGTCAGTTCGTCTGCTTGTTGGCAGGGCCCAGTCCCACATCGAGATCACGACGTTGCGCTCGTGGCCGGTCGGACGTGGGGGCGCCTGAGGATAGGCGCCCGCCGCGATGCGATCGGTCCAGTCCGCGTACGCCTTGCGTTGAGCACCCATGCGTTTGAAGTTGGCGGCCATCCCGGGCCCGTTGGGTCCCACCGTCACGTGGTGATCCCAGGCGTCAAGGCTGGAGGTGTACGAGCCAAGATTCTGCGAAATCTCGCGGGTCACGCGGTCGCCCACTTGATGACACGAGTAACACGCTTTGGTTTCGAGGAGCATGTCCTTGTCGGACACGTCTCCTTTCGGAATCGCCATGAGGCTCAGCCAATAACTTGCGGGATACATCTGGGCGGCGGCGCGTCCGTCGGGCGCGACGACGGCTGTGAGATCGAGATGCCGCCCGGGCTTCGCAAAGACCCGTACCGAGTCCACGAGCCCATATCCTCGGACGAAGACCTGGTAGCTCGCTCGTGGGAGATCCGGCAGGACGTAGCGCCCTCGCTCGTCAGTGACCACGATCCTGGCGAACTTCGTCGGCAGGTCAGAGGTTTCGGCGATCACCCACACCCCAGCCTCGGGACCGTTCGAACTTGTGACGACGCCACCGATGTCATCGGGATCAATCGCGACCGTCGCGCCGCTCCTCTGCTGCGCGTTGACCCAGGGTAATGAGGCCATCAGCGCGCCCGTCACCGCCATCGAACCAACTCGCGGATTCACACGCCATTTCATGTGCTCCTCCATCGCCATTACCGCGCGTCGCGATTGCGCGTGCTTCGGACGCCTTCGCCGACAAGATGCCCGCCGATGCCCCGTCGAAACGCTAAATCCGCCGCCTACGAATGTCAATGGCGAGAGATGGAGTTCCTGTTCATTCACGATGTTCTAGCGATCGAACACCGGACCAGGACGACTTTCGGGCCATTTCGAAAGCTTGCACCGGACGGCCGCTCGTGCGATCTTCAACGGCCGCCGGTCAGTGCCGGAGGCTAGACGGCGTAAAGACATCGCATGACGACAACGGTCAATGGCATACGGTTGACGTATTCGGACACCGGTCCTGGCGTCCAATTGCTGTGTCTTCACGGCGGCATGGGTGTGGATGCCGGCACCCTTCAAGTCCCCGGTATCCTGGAATTGGCGAAGTTCGGCGTTCGAGTGATCATTCCTGATCAGAGGGGACATGGTAAATCCGAGCGCAGCACTCAGAGCGAGTACTCGCACCGTACCTGGGTTTCGGGTGTGCGAGGTCAACATTCTGGGGTACAACGAGCCGAGACATCGTGCGTGGCACGCACCAGCGCGGTGTCGGACAGCGGCGAAAGAGGAGGTCGTGCATGAGAACGTCAGGGAAAGTACTCACGTGGGTGCTGGCGGCAGTGACGATCGTGTCGGCGCTGGTGGTGAGGTCAACCGTCGTCTCCGGTCAGTCGCAGATATCACCGCGGGAGCGCGAGAGTCAGCGCCGCTCGCAGCGTCCAGACCCGCCGTGTTTCGACAACACGAACCGGTACGTCAATTGCGGAAACGGCGCCGTCACGGACACAGCCACGGGGCTGATCTGGTTGCAGGATGCAGGATGTCTGGGGTCGTTGACCTGGGCGGAGGCCAATCAGGCGGCGGCAGCACTGGAGAATGGGCAATGCGGGTTGACGGATCATTCGAGACCCGGAGACTGGCGATTGCCGAGCAATGCGGAGTGGAACGCGATGGTCGATGCTGCGAAGAATCATCCCCTCCTGCACTGCGCGAATCCGGCGCTGACCGACGACAGCGGTTCCGCATGCTTCGGCGACGGCAGCGGCTCGTCGTTTTTGAACGTGGCATTGGACGGGTACTGGTCGAGCACGACCTATGCGCAGTCGGGCGGCCTCCTTCCCGACGGAACGAAGGCCGGAACCATGCCCCTTTCGAACGGCTTCCTGCTGACCTTTTTCAGCAAGGGTTGCTGCCCCCAGCCAGTGTGGCCGGTGCGCGTTCACTGACGGGGCCCGTTCGCTGACGAAAACATTGAGTTTTCATTACAAACAGCGGCTGACGAAATGAAGGGCTCAGAGGATCGTTGGCGGCTTATCCTCGACACAATTCCTGTGCTCGTCACGAGCGCTCGGCCGGACGGCTCTCTCGATTTCATCAACCAACGCTGGCTCGAGTTTTTGGGTCTGTCGGTGGACAAGGTCCAGGACTGGGGCTGGACCGCTGTGACGCATCCGGACGACATCGCAGGTTTCGTCGATCGGTGGCGGTCCGCTATGGCGACGGGGGAACCCTTCGAAGCCGAAGCACGTGTACCTCGCGCGGACGGCCAATACCGCTGGTTACTCGTCCGGGCCGTCCCGCTGCGCGATGAGGTCGGCCGAATTGTGCATTGGTACGCGATCAGTATTGATATCGAGGATCGAAAACGTGCCGAGAGGGCCTTGCAGCAGAGCGAAGCGTATTTGGCGGAGGCGCAGCGATTAAGTCGGACGGGGAGTTTCGGCTGGAATGTGGCCAGCGGAGCGTTGTACTGGTCCAGGGAAACGTTCTCGATTCTCGGATACCCCGACGGAACGACGCCCACGCTGGACCTCGTGTTCCAACGCGTTCACCCGGACGATCGTTCTGCGGTACAGGAGGCAGTCGCTCGAGCTTCTCGTGGCGGCGATGAGCTTGAATTGGAACATCGGCTGGTATTGGCGGACGGTTCGACGAAGCACGTTCATGTCGTCGCCCGTGCCGTCATTGCGCCATCGGGCGCGCGCGAGTTCGTGGGAGCCGTCTCTGATGTGACGGTGACCAAGCTGGCGCAAGAACACATCCGCCGCAACGAAACGGAGTTCCGCCAGATCATCGACGCCATCCCGCAGTTGATTGTGGCCATGAGTCCGACGGGCCAGATTCTGTACGCCAATGAGGCAGTGCTGCAATCAACTGGCCTCAGCCTGCAAGACGTCATGACCGACGATTTTCGCTCGTGGCTCTTTCATCCCGATGACCTCGAGACACTCCGAAATGATCGCCAGCAGCGCATGCAGCGAGGGATCCCGTTCGAGTTGGAAATGCGCGCGCGCCTGAAAGATCGGCAGTATCGCTGGTTTCTCGTCCAGTACAAGCCGCTGCGCGATGATCAGGGGCGGGTCGTTCGCTGGTACGCGACCGGGACGGACATCGATGAGCGCAAGCGGGCCGAGGAGCGGACTCAGAATGAGAACCTCGCGTTGCGCGAGGAGATCAACCGCGCATCGATGTTTGAGGAAATCGTCGGGTCGTCGCCGGCAATCCAAGCCGTGCTCGTCGAAATCAACAAGGTGGCTCCAACCGACTCCACCGTCCTGATCACCGGGGAGACGGGAACCGGCAAGGAACTGATCGCGAGGGCTATTCACAAGCGATCTGCGCGATCCGGCCGGGCGTTCGTCACCGTGAATTGCGCCGCGGTGCCGACTTCGCTGATTGCCTCTGAACTGTTCGGGCACGAGCGTGGAGCGTTCACCGGCGCCCTTCAGCGCCGGCAGGGCAAGTTCGAGCTGTCCGACGGCGGAACGATCTTTCTCGACGAGATCGGCGAATTGCCAGAGGACACGCAACTGGCGCTGTTGCGCGTCCTCCAGGAGCGCGAGTTCGAGCGGGTGGGTGGCAGCCGGCCCATCAGAGTCGATGTACGAGTCGTGGCCGCCACGAACCGCGAATTACCGGCGGCGGTAGCTGCTAAAAGCTTCCGCGCGGATCTCTTCTATCGCTTGAATGTTTTCCCCATCGAGGTACCGGCCCTGCGAAACCGCGCGGCCGATATCCCTTTGCTCGTCGAGTACTTCGTCCATCGGTTCGCCATGCGCATGGGCAAGAGAATTACGCGAGTCGCCACGAAGACAATCGAGCGGCTTCAAGCGTATCGGTGGCCCGGGAATATCCGCGAACTGCAGAATGTGATCGAGCGCGCCGTGATCGTGTCTGACACCGACGCGCTGTCCGTCGATGAGCGGTGGTTGGTCGAGCAGTCGACGAGCGCGCCCCGACAGACAGCGCCACTCGAGGACGACCTCCTCGCTCACGAGAAAGCAAGGGTTGAAGCCGCCCTCGCTGAAAGCAAGGGCCGCGTTTCCGGACCTTCGGGCGCGGCAGCCAGACTCGGCGTCCCGCGATCCACGCTCGAATCGAGAATCCGCTCGCTGAAGATCAATAAGCACGGCTTCAAGGCCGAACCGTAGCCGCAAGCGACCCACCTGTCGTCTATCTGCCGAGAACTCGGCAATTGGCGAAGTCTCGCCACGTGTGTTCACGGCAGATTTCCTTCGAATCAATGAGTTAGCGCTGGCGAGCTCGTTGCCTTACCTGCATCGCGGCAACCAAGATGACATTTCTCATACAGCGATCCGTCAACGGTGACGTCCTCACGCTGATGCTCAGCGGTGACATCGCGTCCGACCGAGCCGCGGAGCTGGAGGCCATTCTGAACGCAGATGCCGGTCGCCAGGTTGTGTTCGATCTTCGAGATGTCGCGGTCGTCGACCGGGCCGGTGTCCGCCTTCTCGCGCGCAGTGAGGTCCATGGCGCGACGCTGACGAACTGCCCGCCCTACGTACGGGAGTGGATCGAACGGGAACGTGACGCGCAAGACGCCGACCCGTCTCGCGCGAGGGAGCCGATGATGCAGGAAACAGCGACCGCGGCGGAGGAGAACACGTTCAAGAGCACAGCCGGTCTCAACATCTTTTTTCGATCGTGGCGTCCGGCTGGCACGGCGCGCGCCGTGATCGTGATCGTCCCGGGGTTCAATTCGCACAGCGGCTACTACGGGTGGGTGGCCGCGCAGCTCGTCGCACGCGATCTGGCTGTCTATGCCGTGGATCTGCGGGGCCGAGGAAAGTCCGACGGTGAACGCTTCTACGTCGCGACCTTCGCAGACTACCTGAGCGACGTCGACGGCATGGTGCGTCTTGCCAAATCCCGCGAACCAGCGCTTCCGGTGTTCGTGCTGGGACACAGCGCCGGAGGCGTGCTTGCGTGCCTCTACGCTGTCGAACATCAGAGGAATCTCGCTGGGCTCATCTGCGAGAGCTTTGCGTTTCAGACGCCCGCGCCCGACGTAGCCCTGGCGGTGCTCAAAGGACTTGGCCACATCTTCCCCCACGCCCACGTGCTGGACCTCAAGAACGAGGATTTTTCCCGCGATCCGAACGTCGTGGCGGCTATGAACGCCGACCCCCTGATCGCGCACGAGACCCAGCCGACGCAGACCGTGGCGGAGCTGGTCCGTGCCGACGAGCGACTCAAGGGCGGGTTTTCGCGCATCACCCTTCCACTCTTGATTCTGCACGGCACGAGCGACAAGGCGGCCAAAGCGAGCGGCAGCCAAGTGTTCTTTGATGCGGCGGGCTCGAAGGACAAGACATTGAAGCTCTACGACGGGCACTTCCACGATCTCCTCAACGACGTCGACAAGGAAACCGTGGTGGAAGACATCAAGAGTTGGCTCGGCGCACGTGTTCCAGCGGCATGAATGGAATAAGACTCTTCATCACGTCGTCAGGAGGAATTCATGTTCAATCGCTCGCGTCTCGGTGGTTGCCTATTGTTAATAGCACTCGCGTCGCCGACGCCGTCTCCGCGTGCCATGCAGCCGGACGCTGGTGCCGCCGGGTCGATCGCGGTGCGTACCGCAACGGTGGACGGCGTGAAGCTGCAGTACCTCGCGGCCGGTCGCGGACCGGCGATCGTACTACTGCATGGTTATGCGGAAACCTCCCGCATGTGGCGCCCGCTCATTCCGCGGCTCGCCACGAATTTCACAGTCATCGCCCCTGACCTCCCGGGAATCGGCGGCTCGGATATCCCGAAAGACGGTCTCGACATGGCACACGCGGCCAGCCGTGTGCACGCGCTTGTGAACGGGCTTGGCATCCAGAAAGCAGCTGTGGTCGGCCACGACATCGGGCTCATGGTGGCGTACGCGTATGCCGCGCAGTTCCCCTCGGCGGTCGAGAAGCTGGTCCTGATGGATGCGTTTCTGCCCGGCGTGGACGGATGGGAAGCGATCTACAACAGCCCGACGATTTGGCATTTCAGATTTCACGGGCCCACACCGGAAGCGCTCGTACAAGGACGTGAGCGCATTTACTTCGAGCACTTCTGGAACGACTTTGCGGCCGACAAGACCCACTCGATCCCCGAAGTCGATCGCCAGGCATACACTGCTGCCTATGCCCGGCCAGGACGGATGCGGTCCGCTTGGGCGTACTTCGTATCGTTTCAGCAAGCCGCCCAGGACTTCACGCAATTGTCGAAGACCAAACTGACGATGCCGGTTCTGTCGATTGGTGGAGACAAAGCAAACGGAGACGCTCTCGCGCGGCAGGTAAAGCTTGTCGCCTCGAATGCGAGCACTGTGACCTTGGCCAATACGGGGCACTGGGTCATGGAAGAGAACCCGCAGGCGACGAGCGATGCGCTGACACGATTCCTGGGCGCCCCTGTGTCCACGAAGTCCTCACAGACCTCTTCAACGCGGCCCGCGCCAACGCCCGGATCCTCAGCGCTTCCGCAAATGCGGTTGACTCCGGCGGAGGTCCGCGCGAACCAGACCGGCTCGGAGCAAATCGGCAGCTCCGGTCTCGCGGGCGTGAGTACGAAGGTGCTGTTCGGCGACCCGTCGAAGGAGGGCTTCTACACCATCGTGCTGTCTGTGCCCGCTCACACGACCATCCCGGCACACTTGCATCGCGATGATCGGATGGCGACGGTCGTGTCCGGGACCTGGCATTTCGGGTACGGTAACCGATTCGGCGAAGGCGCGCTGAAGAGCCTCCCGCCCGGTAGCGTTTATTCAGAGCCCGGCGGAATGAACCATTTCGCGAGGACTGACGCGGAGCCCGTCTTGGTACAAATATCCGGCTTTGGTCCCACGGACACGCGGTACTTCGATCCAGCCGACACGCCGAAGGCGCCAGGCGGCCGGTGAGGGGGTTCGAGCACTAGGACGGCGTGCCGCCCCTGGGCCGCCGTCATCTCGGCCTTCCTCCGGTAGTTTGTACTCGGCAGGCGTGACCTGGGAGTCCAGCGTCACGTCAGGTCGTCCCAACCGCCAGATCCTCCGCGTCGTAGTCGAACGCGTGCGCGCTCGACAACGTCGGGTTCGCACGCTCCCATTCGATCGTCCCCCGAATCGCTTCATCCTGCGCAACCGGCTCCCGGTATCCCAACTCGCCGCGAATGCGCGAAGTGTCGATCGTCCAGTGCTGATCGGTGTTGCCCGGCATCACGAGATGTGCCGGCGCTGTGTCCCGCGGCAGCGTGATGAATCGTCCCTTCCAGTTCATCGCGGTCGCAATGCGCTCCGCCCACTCGAGCTCGGTGAGGTTGTCGGTCTCGCCGACGTTGAAGACGCGGCCTGCCGCGCGATCGTGCATCGCTGCCAGCGCAATCGCCGCCGCGACGTTGCCGACGTATCCCCGCGGCGCGCGCCAGCGCGCGAATCCTTCCTCGAAGACGATCGTCTTTCGCCCATCGTCCACGCGCCTCACGATCGGGAGGAACCGATGAAGCGGATCGCCCGGCCCGTACACCATCGGCAGCCGGAGCACCGTGCCGGGCAGCTCACGATCGCCGCGGATCTCGCGCTCGACAGGAATCTTGTCGTACTCGTCGTCGAGCCACCCGAAGACCTGCTGCAGCATCGTGATCCGTTCGGGTGGATAGGTTTGCAGGTTCGTCCGCAGCGGCGACTCCTCGGTCAACGGCACCGGTTCGAGCGGACCAGGCTCCAATCCGTGGAGGACGCCGCACGCGCGATACACGTCGCAGCTGCTGAGCGCGACGAGGCGGCTCGCTGCGCCGCGGAACACGTTGACGAGCGCGCGAGCCTGGCGGCCCGAGCTGAGAATCACGTCGATGACGACGTCGGGCTTCAGCGCGCGAAGTTGTCCGGCGTAATCGCCGAGATGCTGCCGGTCGCCGAGGATTTCCCGGCGCGCCGATCGCTTGGAGGCGCGGTGAAAAACCGTGACATCGTGGCCGGCGTTCTCGAGCGCGTCGACGACGTGAGGGCCGATGAATCCGCTGCCGCCAATGACAAGAACACGCATAGTTTCTGAGGCCGTCAGTCCCCGCGTGGCAGGCGCCGAATCGAACCGTTGTCCGAACAGGAGGACACAATGAGGCTGCGTTGTCCGAGTGACTCGAAGCCGCTCAACGGCGGTCCAACCAGAGTTTTTGGCGACGGGCCTGGAACGTGGTGGGGGCTGATTGTCGACGGGCTCCTTGCGGCTGGCGTGCACCAGGAAGCCGAACAAATCGCGTACTTGAACAGGGTGTTCGGCACCACCTTCACCAGTCTCGATGAGCTGAAAGCGTACACTCTTCTAACTGGTCAGAAGAGCCCGCTTACTCGCCGGGCTTTTCTTGATGCAGGTCGGGCTGCGGCGAGTCGCGCGGGGCCTTACCGCTTCGCAGGCTCCGGCGATTTGTCGGCGCCTTCGTTCGTGCTCTTTGCAGGAGACGTCGCCACATATCGGCCGATCGACTCGAACCCGAGCCCTCGCAAAAACGCCGCTGTCACGGGCCGTGCCTGGAAGACGGCGTCAATCGTGCCTTCCACGATGCCGAGCGGACTCTGCGGCTGCAGCTGTACCACGAGCAAGCTGTACGTTGTCGTGTACGGCTTGGTCAGGGGATTCTTTTCCGCCCCGCGCGCGAGCAGGAACTTGATGACGTCGTGGTACCCGCCCCGCGCCGCCACGTGCATCGGTCGAAAGCCCTTAGTGTCCTGATCCTCGATGCTCAGGCCGAGATCGATCCCCACCTGAATCGCGGCGATCCGCTTGTCCTCGGTCAGCAGCACCGTGTTCTCGACGATGCCCTCCGAGGCCGCCATGATCGCCGTCTGGCCGTCCCCGGCCCGAACAAACGGGTCGGCGCCGTACGCCAGCAGAAGCCGCATCATCTCGGCATCGGCTGATTGCGCCGCGATGAGGAACGGAGTGGCCCCCACGTGCGGAGGCTTGTTGCCGGCGCCATTGTTCGGATTCAGCTCGGGGATCCCCTTGGCCAGTCGCGCGTTGACCTCTGCACCACGCGCGATGAGCGATTTCACCAGACGGATCTGGCCCGCCCGATCAGAGATTCCAGAAAAGGTGCCCCACTCTCCATCGACATGGCCGCCTTTGTAGACAATCGCGATCGGATCGAAGGTCGCGACCGCCCACATGAGCGGTGTGTAGCCGGCTTTCTGGAAATTGCCGTCCGCGTCAACGCCCTGATCAAGGAAGAACAGGGCCAACTCGGGGTGTCCCTTGACGGTGGCAATCAACAACGGCGTCGTGCCGTCGTTGGCTGAGGCGTTGATCTGGTCGCCGGCCGCGATCAGCGATCGGGCCATCTGGATATCGCCGGTGCGAGCGGCGAACATGAGCGGCGTTGTCCCCTGGCTGGACACGGCGTGAATGTCCGCGCCTGCCTCGAGGAGGGCGCTGACGATATCCACTCGGTCATCGGAGACGGCCCACATGAGCGCGGTCTGCTTCTGGGATATCTGTGCCGCGTTCGGATTCGCGTGGCGGGCGAGCAGCTGCTTGACCGCGGCCGGGTTGCCGCCGCGCACGGCACTCATCAGGACAGTCTCGCCGCTCGGCAGTGCCGCGTTCGGATCGGCGCCTGCCTTCAGCAGTGCTTCGACCATGCTGGCGCTGCCATTCTCCGCGGCCAGGAAGAGCGGCGTGACGCCGTAATCGTTGGCGACGTTCGGCCGCGCGCCTGCGTTGATGAGCGCCTGTGCCATGGCCAGGTCGTCCCAATGTGCCGCCCAGTGAAGGGCCATGCCGCCATCGGCCTGCGCCTGATTGACATCACGACCGCGCTGGATCAGCGCATGCACCTGGCTGGCGCTGCGCTGTTCAGCGGCGTCGGCGACGAGGGGCGATGTGATGGCGGTGTCGGGCTGGGCAGTCTTGCGCGACGAGGGAACCGCAGCCGACTGTTTGTGTGCTGCC
>DASZFS010000571.1:0-4121 GCA_035939575.1 Vicinamibacterales bacterium
AATGGGGCTCGTGCGCAACCTCACCGCCGGCGAGATCGTCGGACAGGTGCGCGTGCTCGCGGCCGCGCTGGCGCTCGGTGCCACCCCGTTCAACATCGTGCTCATGGGCATGGGCGAGCCGCTCCACAACTACGACGAGACGATGAAGGCGTTGCGGATCGTGTGCGACGCGGAAGGGCTCGCGCTGCCGCCACGTCGCATTACGCTCTCGACCGTCGGACTGCTGCCCGAGCTCGAGCGCCTCGCGCGCGAGCCGATCATGCCGAATCTGGCCATCTCGCTCCACGCGCCGACCGACGCGCAGCGCGGCGCGCTGGTGCCGCTCAACCGGAAATACGGGGTCGCCGACGTCATCGCTGCGTGCGGGCGGTTTCCGCTCAAGAAGCGCAGCCGCATCACCTTCGAGTATGTTCTGCTGGCGGGAGTCAACGATCGGCCGGAGGATGCCCGGCGTCTCGCGGCGCTTCTGGCCGGCGTCAAGGCGAAAGTGAACCTGATCCCGCTCAACCCCGCCGCCGGCATTCCGTTCGAACGGCCATCGGACGCCGTCATCGACCGGTTCGCGCGCACCGTATCCGATCACGGCGTCACGGTCTCGGTGCGCAAGAGCCGCGGGCGCGACATCCGCGCCGCCTGTGGTCAGCTGATCGTGGAGGGCCCGGGAAGATCGGTCGGCCAGCAGCTCGCAACAGTGGCATTTCCGGGATAGCGCCCCGAAGCGCAGAGCGAGTAGGGCTGGAGACTCGTGGGTCGCGTGCAGTTGCCTACGCCCTACGGCTCCGACGACGTCTTACAACGCTGGAGAGTCTTGGACTCCCGCCGACGCTCTAAGGGACGCGCTAGCCAATCACTTCACCCACGTCACGATCACGGATGCGAATGCGTACCCATTCATTGCGCGCGAACCCGGGTGGAATCTTCACCTTCAGATAGTTGCCCGTGACGGCCAGCGTGCCGTCGTCGAGCGTCAACGCACGGTGCGTGGTGCCGACCTGCGAGCAGCGGAATCGCTCCGCGAGCCGGTGCCCGATCTCGCGGACGCGACGCGCTCGCTCGCGAACCATCGCGCCCGGCAGGTGCCCGTTCATGGCGCTCGCGGCGGTTCCCGGCCGATCGGAGTACGGGAACACGTGAACGTGCGTCAGCGCGGACCTCTCGAGATACGCCTCCAGCTGCTCGACATCGTCCTCCGTCTCACCCGGAAAGCCGACAATGATGTCTGATCCGATCGATGCATGAGGAATGCGCGCGCGGATGCTGTCCACGAGCGCCGCGTAGTCGCCGAGTGAATATGGACGCCGCATCGCGGCCAGGATGCGATCGCTGGCGTGCTGCAACGGCAGATGAAAATGCGGGGCGAAGCACGGCGACGAGGCGACGAGATCGACGACCTCGCGCGTGCAGTCCATCGGCTCGAGTGAGCTGATGCGGAAGAGGACATGGTGGCGCTCGGCCGCAGCCGCCGCGCTCCCCAGAAGATCGACGAGACGAACGCTCGGCGCCAGATCGCGGCCGTACGAGCCAAGATGAACGCCGGTCAGCGCGATCTCCTTGAACCCGGCCGCAACCACGCGCGCAATCTCTCGGAGCAGCTCCGCAACGGGTACGCTTCGTGGCGTCCCGCGAGTGGTCGGAATGATGCAATACGCGCACGACTCGGCGCACCCGGTCTGGACCCGCAGCGTGAACGCCGTTCGACCCGCAACGCCGGGCTCGATCGTCGCGCCACACGACCCCTCGCCGTCACCGAAGCGGTCCGCCGACGTCTGGCCCATCGGACGCGACAACACCAGCGGGGCCAGGAGCGGCACGAGCCGCGGCTTGTCGTCGTTCGGCACGACGCGGGCAACGTGCGGAAGCGCAGCGACCTCGTCGGGCCGGCGCGTCGCGTAACAGCCGGTGACGACGATGCGCGCTGACGGGTTGTCTCGCGCCACACGGCGGATGGCCTGTCGCGCGCCCTGGTCGGCGGCAGCCGTCACCGAACAGGTGTTGACGACCACCAGATCGGCGCGATCCGGTGACGTCGCCTCCGCGCCGCCGGCGAGCAGCGCCTCCTCGAATCCGAGGGAGTCCGCCTGGTTCACGCGGCACCCGAAGGTGATGATGGAGTACTTCATCTACGCGATCACCGCCCCCGCGTCGTGGATGAGCGCCTTTCTCCCGATGTCATGTCTGTACTGCATCCCCTCGAACGAGATGCGCAACACCCCGGCGTAGGCACGCACAATGGACTCGGCAAAGTCGGCGCCGCGGCCGACGACCGTCAGGACGCGGCCGCCCGCCGTGACAATCGCGCCGTCCCGCCGCGCTGTTCCGGCGTGGTAGACAGCAAGGTCTGGAATCGCCTCGGCGTCGCGCACGCCGGCGATCAACCGGCCCGACTCGGACGACTCCGGGTAGCCGCGCGACGCAAGCACGACGCCCGTATAGCGCGCGGCGCCAAGGCGGATCTCGGGCTGCGTCAACGAGCCGGAGGCCGCGGCGGTCAGAAGCGGGGCCAGCGGCTCGTCGACCAGCGGCAGCATGACCTGCGCTTCCGGGTCGCCCAGGCGCACGTTGAACTCGATGACCTTGGGACCGCCGGCGGTGAGCATCAAGCCGACATAGAGGAAGCCTCTGAAGGCCTGTCCGTCGGCGGCCATGCCGGTGATGACCGGCCGGACGATCTCGCGCATGATGCGCGCGCCGAGAGCCGAGTCAACGAGCGGGCTCGGGGCGAACGCGCCCATGCCGCCGGTGTTTGGCCCTTGATCGTCATCGAAGATGCGCTTGTGATCTTGCGCCGTGCCGATCGGCAGCGCGCGGACGCCATCGCTGACCACGAAGAACGAGACCTCAGGACCGTGCAGGCACTCTTCGATCACGACGCGGTCGCCCGCCGCGCCGAACGTGCGCGCGCTCATCATGGCGTGCACCGCCGCTTCAGCGGCCCGGAGATCCGCCGCGAGGACAACGCCCTTGCCGGCGGCCAGCCCGTCAGCCTTCAGCACAACCGGAAAGCCGAACTCGCCGCCGCGGACGATGTCCAGCGCGGCGGCGGCCGACTCCGCGCATTTGAAGCGGGCGGTCGGCACGCCGTGACGTGCCATGAACGCCTTCGCGAACGCTTTGCTCGACTCGAGGCGCGCCGCTGCGGCCGTCGGACCAAAGAGAAGCTGCCCGGCGGCGCTGAAGCGGTCTGCGATCCCGAGACTCAATGGGAGCTCTGGTCCGACGACAGTCAGGTCAGCCCGCTCACGCGTGGCCAACTCGAGGAGTGAATCGATGTCGGACACGTCGATTGAGACCGTCCGGGCGATGAGGGAAATGCCTGCATTGCCTGGCGCGCATACGACCGCAGCGGGGTCGAGATCTCGCGCCAGACGGGCCACCAGCGCGTGCTCGCGCGCGCCGCTGCCGATGACCAGAACTCTCATGAATGGAATGGGTTAGGGATTTCGTTGACCTCGACCGTGAAATGCGCCTAGAATCCGCGTTTACCCGTGATAGCCTAGCATATTTGGTTATCTGGGAATGGCCACCCACAAAGGGGGTGTTAGGGCGTGGCAGAAGTAAAAATCCAGGAGGGCGAGTCGATCGAAAGCGCTCTCCGCCGGTTTAAGCGGAAGGTTCAGCAGGAAGACATCATCAAGGACGTCAAGAAGCACTCCTTCTATCTGAAACCCGGTGACAAGCGCCGTGCGAAGCAGGCACTGGCGCGGAAGCGCAATCGGAAGAAGCTCCGGCGAGAGCTGGAGTAGCGAGCACGACAGGAACGAGACCGACCCGACGAGGTAGCGACCGATGGAGTTCCAAGACCGGATCCTCAGGTGCGTGGACTGTGGCGCGGAGTTCGTGTGGACGGCGGGAGAACAACAGTTTTTCGCCGACAAGAACTTCAAGAACGAACCGAAGCGCTGCAAGGCGTGCAAGACCAAGCGCGCTGCGCGGCCGGCGGGCGGACCGGGCGGAGGACGCGAACGGGTCGAAACAGTGACCACCTGCTCGAACTGCGGCAAGGAAACAACGGTGCCTTTCAAACCAACGCAAGGGCGTCCGGTGTTCTGCAAGGAGTGCTTCCAGTCCCGGAAGTTCGCGGGAGCTGGTGGCGTCTAGGCAGCCTGTCAACCTCGTTCGAT
>DASZFS010000572.1:0-6384 GCA_035939575.1 Vicinamibacterales bacterium
GCTGGTTGAACGCGCGGTCGAACGCGCTGCCGGCTGGCAGCACGCCGATCACCGTGTGAGGCACGTTGTCGAGGAGAATCGAGTGATTGACGATCGAGGGGTCTGCGCCGAACTGGCTGACCCATAGTACATGGCTGAGAATGACCACGTGATCCTTGCCCGGCTGGTCTTCGTCGGGTCGGAACACGCGGCCGCGCTCGGCCTGTTGCTCGGCTACGGCACGATGCGGTGGCTGCAGCTGCTGGTGCCCCCTTTCTCATTCGCCCGCGAGGCGCGCATCGAGATGGACACCCGTGTGCTGCTGTTTGCGCTCGCCATGTCCATCGCCACCGGTCTCCTCTTCGGCGTCGCGCCCGCGCTCCAGGCCACGTCTCCTGAGCTGACCGGCCTGATGAAGGATGGGGGCCGAGGGTCGACCGACCGCGCCTCGCGCAAACGCGTGCGCGACGTCCTGATCGTGGCCGAGGTAGCGCTCGCGTTCGTCCTGCTCGTCGGCTCGGGGCTGATGATGCGCAGCTTCTTCCGGCTCCTCAACGTCGACACAGGCATCGACCCGGCGAACGTGCTCACGGTGGGCCTGCCCCTGACGCCCGATCGGTTTCCCGATCCGACGCGGTTGAATCTGTACCTCCGGGAGATCCGCGCTGCCGTCGACGGCGTCCCGGGTGTGCGCGAGACGGCGTGGAGCTGCGCGCCGCCGATGCAGGGCGCGTGCTACGGCATGCCGATGCAGATCGCCAGCCGCCCGATAGTGGATCGCGCCAATCGGTCGGGAGGCTTCGTGAAGATCGTGAGCCCGTCGTACTTCTCCGCGCTCAAGCTCAAGATGGTCCGAGGCCGGCCCCTGTCCGATCGCGATACGAAGAATGCGCCGCCCGTGCTGGTGATCAACGAGCGCCTGGCCAGACGCGAGTTCGAGAACCTGGATCCGATCGGCGAGCGGCTCCTGATCCAGGAGATCATTCCCGGCAAGACGGAGCTCGGCTCGGAGATCCCGTGGCAGATCGTCGGCGTCGTCCGCGACGAGAAGGTCAACGGGATCGCCGACGATCGCAGCACCGGCGTGTACCTGTCGAACGAGCAGAGCCCGGTGTACTTCCAGACGCTGAACGTACGCACGACCGCCGATCCGCTGGCGCTCCAGAAGTCGATCACCGTGGCCATTCACGGCGTCAACAAGGATCAGGCCCTGACCGAGGTCCGGACGGTGGACCAGATCAAGGAGCGGTCGATGGCGAACAATCGACTGCAGGCAGCGTTACTCGGGATCTTCGCGACGGTCGCGCTGCTGCTCGCCGGGCTCGGCATCTACGGCGTGATCTCCTATTCCGTCGCGCAGCGCACGCAGGAGATAGGCATTCGCGCCGCGCTCGGCGCGACGGAGACCAGGCTCCTGCAGCTGATCTTGAACCGCGGCGTCGTCCTGACCGCCGCCGGGCTCGCGGTAGGCATCCTCGGTTCGCTGGGACTGACCCGTTTGATGGCGTCGCTGCTGTACGGCGTGGGCGCCCGCGATCCCGCAACCATGCTCATGGTGGGCGCCCTGCTGTCGTTCGTCGGCCTGGTTGCGTGCTACGTCCCGGCGCGCCGGGCGACAAAGATCGACCCGTTGGTCGCCCTGCGCTACGACGCGCCGTGACGTCCCCTGGAGTAGAGACCAGAGCTAGAACCGGATACCCAACGCCATGCGGAACAGGCGGCCGCCGAGCGTGCCGGGAATCGGCTGCGCGTACGAACCGTTGTCCTGAATCGCCTTGCCGAAGTTCGCGCCCTGAATGTACCCCGTCGGCAGTCCGTTGGCGTCCTTCGGGCTGTTCGGATCCGGCGTCACGGTCGTGTCCCACCCGATCAGCTTCTCGTTGTTCAGCGCGTTGTAGACCTCGAACTTGATCCACGGCTTCGCCGACTTCCACACGGGAATGCTATAGGTCGCCGCCAGATCGAGCAGACCATACCCCGGGAACTGACCCGCGCCGCGATCGCCGAAGTACAGATCGTAGGACGTGTTGGCGTTGATGTTGTTCGCCGGGTAGCCTGGGTTGCGCGCCAGCTCGATGGGGGTCAGCGGCACAGACGCGGCGACATAGCTGAACACGCGGCCTGAGTCGAGGCGCCAGATCGGCGACAGGTCGAGCGATCCGAAGCGGCCCATCTGCTGCGTGTACGTGCCGTAGACGCGCAGCTTGTGCCGCTGGAAGTCGGCCAGGCGGCCTTCGGGCAAGTAGCGATTGAGCGCCTGGCCGATGATCTCCGGATAGTCGCCGTACGGCGTCGTGTTGCCGGGCTGGTTTGCCGCCTCCTCGTTCGCATTGCCGTTGTTCTTGAGCTGCACCGTGTAATGCGCTGCGACGGTGACGCTGCGGCGGAGGCGGTAGCCGCTCTGCAGAACGAGCGCCTGATACTCGCGGTCGACGCCGTTCGTGTTGTCGTAGATGACCTTCGTCAAGTTGCCGATATTGGCGCCGTTCTGGTTCACGTTGACGATGCCGTTGGAGAGCTTGATCTCATCCTCGACGAAGTCGTACCAGCGGCGGAACTGGTAGGTCGCCTTCGCGAAGCCCTTCGTGTTGAGCTGCGTGCCGACGCTCGTCGTGAATTCGCGCACGGTGGGCGACGAGAGCCCGGGCGCGACGAAGATGTTTGCCGTCGGGAACGACGCGCTGATGATGGTGCTGTAGTTCGCGAGGTTGAAACCGGGCGCGAAATCCCGGCCCTGGCCCGCGGGACCCGTGTAGCCGTACGTGACCCGGCTCGGATTGCCGACGGTGGTATTCGCCCCGAACTGCCTCTCGGTGTACTTGCCAGCGTAGTGGCCGTAGGTGGCCTGCAGGACCGTTTTGCCATTGCCTTCGACGTCATAGGTCGCGCCGAAGCGCGGCACGATGGTCGTCGTATCGACCGTCGTGATGCCGCCCGTCGCGTTGCTCCGCACGGCCTCGAAGCGGGTGCCGAGATCGAGCGAAAGCCGCGGCGACGCCACCCAGTGATCCTGGACGTAGAACGACGACGTGTTGATGTTGATGACCGCGCCGATGGTCGGCAGCCAGTTCTGCACGCGCGTGACACCGGGCGTGAACATGGGAAGCGGGATGCCCTGCGAGTCGTACACCGGCTGGCCTCCGGCCTGAAGGTAGTCGGCCTGGAAGACGTAATTCGTGGCGCTCTGGGAGTTGCCGCCGGTGCGCGTGCTCCGATAGTACTCGCCGCCGCCCTTGAAGTCGTGCGTGCCGGTCTTCTTCGACGACAGCGTGTACGACAGGCTGCCGGTGAACTGATGGTTGTCCCGGTTCTCCGGGTCGAGCGCGCTGAAGTACGGCGCGGCGTAGTTCAGGCTGGGTGACTCGCCCGGGGTGACGCCGCGCGTCAGGAACGGGGACGCCGTGATAGCGGTGTTCGTGCCACCGGCGCCGACGAACCCGAACTTCTTCTGCGAGTACTGCAGCGTCGCAAACAGCTTGTTCGCGACGACGCCGTTATAGTTCGTCACGAACAGGCTGTTCGGCTGGCTCTCGTTGACCAGCACCGATGGATCGAGCGAGTTGGAATTGAGACTGAAGCGGTTGTTCTGGGTCAGGCTGTTGTTCGTGTAGTCGCCCGAGACCGTCTGGCCGGCGGCCAGCGTGCCGGTGAACTTGATCTCCCCGCGCTTGTTCGTGTCGGTCCGCAAGGCCGAGGCGCTGCTGAGAATGAATGTGTTCGTCACGTTCGCGTTTTCATACCGGCCCGAGCCGAAGAACCACAACCGGTCTCTCATGACCGGCCCTCCCAGTGTCGCCTCTGACGTCTTGCTCAGGACGTCGGCATTCTCGATCCCGAGCGACTTCTGCCGCGGCGTCGTGTCGATCCACCTCGGGTTCGAAAAGTTCTCACGGAAGCTCCCGCTCAAGCTGTTGCCCCCGCTCTTCGTGATGATGTTGACAACGCCGCCCGTGAAGCGGCCGTACTCGGCCGAGATGCCGCCGGTCAGGACGTTGGTCTCCTGAATGGCGTCCTCGATGAAGAGCGTGTTCGCGGTGCCGAACAGGTTGTCGTTGATGTCGACACCGTTCATCATGAACACGTTGTCGAAGCCGGTCGCGCCCGAGATGCTCAGCTGGCCGACGTTTGGCGAGTTGCTCGTCAGACCAGGCGCGAGGTCGGCAATCTGATTGGGCACGCGGCCAACCGGCAGCGGTTCGAGCTCCGACTTTGAGTACACCTGGCTGAGCGTCGGCCTGGCAAGCGGCGCCGGCCTCGCTTCCGCCGTCACGGTCACGTTTTCCACGACGCCGGCGAGCGCCATCGTCTGGTTGACATCGACGGTCGTGCCGACGCTGAGCACGACGTTGGCGGTGGACGCCGGTTTAAAGCTGGAGATCTCGAACGCGACCGCGTAGGTGCCGGCCGGAAGTCCCTTGATGAAGTACACGCCGTTCACGTCAGTGACCGCGGTTCGCTGCCCCTGCAACTCCGGCGACGTCGCGGTCACGGTGACGCCGGGCAGCGTGAGGCCGTCCGCGGATTTCACCGAGCCGGTGATCGTGCCGGTCTGCACGCCTTGCGCGTGCGCGAGCGATGCGGGCGCGAACAGCGCCAGACACACAAACATTGCCAGCGAGCGTCTCATGCCATCTCCTTGAAGTGAGCAAAGGCCGTCACGGGTGTGACGAAGCAGCGTTCGTGACTGCAGACGCTATGCCACAACTGAGCGTAGTCAGAGACTTTGAGACGCTTACAAATAGTTGCAATCGCGCGGCTTGTTGTCGTCCCTCGAACGGACGGTAGGCGGAAATGGGACGCATCCAAATTCGCAGATCGGATGCCTTCATATGAATGGATAACGAGCGGAGCGACGCGATCCTGCATTCGAGCGGGTGGCAGGTGACGCAAGCGGCCCGAGGCCGCGCGCGTCTACGAGGAGGTGACGCAGGAGGCCCGAGCCTCCCGCGTCTACGAGCGTCGGCGACCGTCAGCCTTGCGTGTGGCGAAAGTTCCAGTAGGTTTTCTGCTGGCCGCGACTGAGCTTCGAATAGCCGCGATAGCTCTGGTGGTTGTCGCCAAGGTACTGCCGGTACACGTGATCTTCGTTCGCGTCCCACGTGTGATAGTCCTTGTGCGCACGATCGTACACGCGCGCCGGGCGCTTGGCGTCACGTCGTCCGTCCTGTCCGGCTGCGGCCTGACTCGTCACGGGAACGAGCAGGGCCGCCATCAGCGCGAGAGAGCTCAAGATTCGATGATTCTGCATTTCGTGTCCTCAAGGTTTCTGCATGGCCGTCGCGGGAGAGATCGTGTTGTTCCGAACGACGAGGATGACCGCACCATGATGCGGCGACTGCCGGGCGCATCGATGTACCGGAGTGAACATGACCCGAGCGAGAGCGCTGCGGAGAGAAAACCGCTGCCGAGCTTCAACGTGCTGTCAGTCGAGATGCTCTCGGCGACATCTTCGTGAGGGGCGGGGCGACGCGGATGTGCTGAACCGCACAGACAGATGGGCGTCACCCACGTACGATTAGCGCGTGACTTCAGTCCCATGGCGATAGCCCTCGATCGCGTCCCCGCAGAGCCGCTCGCGCCGCCGCCACCGATTCCGTTTCGCCCGGCACCCGTCGTCAAGCGTCCTCGAAAACACTGGACCCGGTGGGCTGTCATCGCGGGCGTCGCTGTCGCGTTGGCTGTTGGCGTGGAGCTGTGGCGAATGCATGCGGCGAACGCGATCGGCTACGACACCGTGCCGGTGGAGCGAGGGACGGTCCAGGCCAGTGTCACCGCGTCGGGCACGCTGAACGCGGTTGTGGACGTGCAGGTCGGCAGCCAGGTGTCTGGCAACATCAAGGCGCTCTACGCCGACTTCAACACCCGGGTGACGAAGGGCCAGCTGGTCGCGGAGATCGATCCACAGGTGTTTCAGACGCAGGTCGATCAGGCCGCAGCAGCCCTCGCCTCCGTTCGCTCGGGCACGCTGACGGCGGCCGCTCAGGTTCAGAAGGCGAATGCCGATCTTGCGGGCACCAGGGCGAGCGAAAAAGCGGTGGAGTCCGTGCTGGCGAAAGATCAGGCCAATGCATTGAACGCGGCCAATCAATACCAGAGGCAGGACGCGTTGCTGACCAGGGGCATCATCCCCCAAACAGATCACGACGTGGCGAAAGCCGCCGCGGATGCTGCTCAAGCCCAGGTTGCGGCCGACCAGTCACAAATCGAAGCCTCCAAACAAACCATCCAGTCAGCCCAGGCCCAGGTGGGTGTGGTCCAGGCCGAGTTGAGCGCGGCGCGAGATCAGGAACGTCAATCGCAAGCGTCGCTGGCGCAGGCCAAGATCAACCTGGAACGCACGCGCATCACCGCTCCTGTAGACGGCATCGTGATCGCACGCCGCATGGACGTCGGTCAGACTGTCGC
>DASZFS010000573.1:0-6697 GCA_035939575.1 Vicinamibacterales bacterium
CGCCCTTCGACTCCGCGAGCGGCTTCCCCTGCTCGATGGTCATCAGCCGCGCGAGATCATCCTGGTTGGCCATCACCAGGTCGAACCAGCGCCGCAGCACGACGGCGCGCTCCTTCGCGGTCCGGTGACTCCACTCCGGAAACGCGCGGGCCGCGGCCTCAATCGCCTGGCGCGCCTCGGCCCGGCCCAGCCTGGGCACGACGCCGATTGTCTCCCCGGTTGCCGGGTTGTCGACGTCTATCCAGCCGGCTTTTCCACCCTCTTTCCCGGACTCGTTCCCGCCGTCTTCCCCGCCGCGCGCTGCGGCTTCGACCCAGGCACCGTCGATGTAACAGGCCTGGCGAAACAGCCTCGCATCGCGCAGTTCCACAGTCGAGGTCGTTGCATTCGCCATTCGGCGATTGTAGCGCTAGGCGACGTGATCGCTCTTTTCGGCTTTTTCCTCCGTCTGGACGGTCCGCTCGACTTCGATGGTGCACTCGGTGAGGACGGCTGCCAGCGCGCCGACGGCCGCGAGCATCGGGGCCATCACGGTTCCAATGACGCCTACGGTGAGCGGAAACTCCACGATGATTCGCGCGTCCTGTTTGATGATGACGCGGCGGACGTTGCCTTCGTGAAAGAGCTTCTTGACCGCATCCACCAGCTGATTGCCGGCGACTTTGAACGATTCTTTGAATGTATCGGGCATCGGGGGCTCCCTGAATTTGAGTTATTCGTTATCTGGTCATCTGATTATCTGGTTATTTCGGATTATTGAGTTATACGTCAATCGGAGGTTCGACGTTCGCTGAGAGTGGTACGCCTTCGCTGACGGTGCTGGGCAGCGCCGCGGCCAAGGACGCCGAGGATCGCCGCGCCGGACGAGCTCGGAGATCGCGCGCGTGTGAGCCGTCCGTCGACAGCGCGCGAGAAACGAGGTCGTCCGGCGCGGCTCGCTGCACGGGAGAAAAGCCGGCAGCCGATTCGCCGAGGGTGCTACGGCTTCGCCGAGGGTGCTACGGCTTCGCTGAGGGTGCTGCGACTTCGCTGACCGTGCTGGCCCCACGGACCTTGAAAAAAACCGCGGACGCCACCGCCAGAATGGCCGTGCCGACCAAGGATTGCGTAGGATACGCGACGAAGCTATTGACCACGACGCCCGCCGCGACCGCCACGAACACTCCCGTGGTGACGGGATGGCCCGGCACGCCTCCGTGAACCGCCCCACCTGCGTCGTCACGCGCGCGCACGACGAACAACGCGGCGGCCGTCAGGCCGAAGAACAGCCAGTCGGCAAAGACCACGTACGACAATAGCTGATCGTACGTGTTCGTCGTCATCAACGCGAGGGACACCGCGGCCTGGAACGAAAGCGCAAAGACCGGCGTGCGAAAGCGGGGATGCAGCCGGCCCGCTCGCCGGAAGAACAGCCCGTCGGCCGCCATCGCGTAGTAGAGCCGTGGACCGGTCAGGATAACGACGGCGAGAAACCCGAGGCTGGAGACGACGATGAGAGCGGCGACGAACCGGGCACCGGTCGCGCCGGCGACCGCGCGCGCCATGTCCGACGCGAGCGCGGGAGACGCAGCCATCTCCGAGGGCGTCATCACCCACAGGTAGGCCAGGTTCATCGACAGATACAGCGCCACGACCACGGTGACGCCTATGACATTGGCCCGGGCGAGGTTGCGCGCGGGATCCTTGATCTCGGCCGCGATGTTCCCGCAGCTCTGCCAGCCGCCGTACGCGAACAGCACGGGCACGAGCGCCGTGAGAATCATCCGGACGAACCCTAGGCCGCCGGACGCCGTGGACGTCTCGATCGCGCGGGTCGTGAAATCGCTGGCCGGCCGGCTGCCGTCAGAGAACGCGAGCCCGATGAGCGTCAGCATGCCGAGCACTTTGGCGCCCATCAGCACGTTGTTCGTGCGCGTGCCGGCGCGGACGCCGATCGCGTTCACGGCTGTCAGCCCCACCAGCGCGGCTGCAGCGGTCAGGCGTATGCCAGTCGGGCCCAGGGTGATGAACGACCTGTCCACGTAGCTCGCAAACAGGATCGACACCGCCGCGAGCGACCCGCCGTTGATGATGAAGAGGAGCGCCACGCCGTAGAGAAACCCGACGATCGGCGGGTAGGCCTTCTGCAGGTACACGTACTGCCCGCCGACGTGGGGGAACCTCGACGCAAGCTCGGCCCATACGAACGCGCCAATGAGCGCGACACCGCCGCCAATTGCCCACACCGACAGGATCAGCGCCGGCGCGCCAACAGTGCGCGCGACGTTCGAGGGGTTGGCGAAGATGCCGACGCCGACAATGCCGCCGGCCACGACCACGGCCGAATCGAACAGGCCGAGCTCGCGGCGGAAGCCGGCGTCGGCCTCCGTCATTGCGCCGAGGAAGTGGGCCTGACCATCGTGTCAGGGTAGCCGAAATCGCGGCCGGAAGCGCCTGGAGTTCAGGCGTTGCCGAGCGAGCGCCCCTGAATGATGTGGACGAGGAACAGCACGACGGCGATGACGAGCAGGATATGTAGCGCGCTACCAACCGCCGCCGTGGTCAGCAGCCCGACCGCCCACAGCACGAGGCACAGGACCGCAAGCATCAACAGCATAGCGACCTCCGCCTTGGCGTAATGCAGAGCCCTTGCCAGCACCTGGGCCGCCTCAGCCGTGATCACGCACCAGGCGCCGCAAGGGCTTGTTCGATGTGCGCCAGATGATGACGGCAGTGCCAGGCGTACAGCGCCACGGCCTGGTCGATCGTGACGCGGCCGATCTCCGGGTGCATGTACGGCCGTGCGAAATCAGCCTCGGGCAGGTTCCGAAGAAACAGGACCCAGCGCCGGTGCAGCGCCTCGAGCAGCGCAAGTGACATGTCGACCGGCGCGCTCTTGGCCTCGGGCAGCTCTGCCCACAATTGTTCCCGGTACGTCCGGATAGCGGGCGCATCCTCGGTCGCCGCGAGCTTCATGCGTACATACCCATTCACGTGGCTGTCCGGGACGTGATGCACGACCTGTCGGACCGTCCAACCGCCAGGCCGGTACGGCGTCTCCAGCTGCGCATCGGTGAGGCCGCCAACAATCGACCGCAACCTCGCTGGAGTGTCTTCGATCGTCTTCACGTGCGCGTCACGCGACGCGCGATCAAGCGGACCACTCAAACGCTCGAACCTTCCGACCGGGTAGCGCAGGCGCTCCAAATCGACCATGCGGAGATCAATACCACGGAGTAAAATTCCGCGCGATGCAACTTTCAGCGTGGGGACTATTTCAATGTTGAGACGATGCACGACGTTCATGGGTGCTGTGGCGGCCTTCCTCCTCATGTCGACCGCCTTTCAGGCGCAGCCAGCGCCGGGCGCGGCCGGACAAGGCGGCGGCGGCCGCGGCGGGCAGGCTGCGGCCGGCGGACCAGTGCCGTCAATCGATCAACGCACCGGTGGCATGCAGAAGATCGATGGATACTTCCCGTTGTACTGGGACGAACGGACCGGATCGATGTTCCTCGAGATCCCCCGCGTCGAAGCAGAGTTCCTGCTGTCGACCGGACTCTCGGCGGGCCTCGGCTCGAACGACATCGGCCTCGACCGCGGAGCGGGCGGAGGCGGACGCCTGGTGGTCTTCCAGCGCGTGGGCCCGCGCGTGATGCTCGTGCAGCCGAACCAGTCGTTCCGATCGAGCAGCGCGAATCCGCTCGAGCGCAAATCGGTCGAGGACTCGTTCGCCAAGTCGGTCCTGTGGGGCTTCGCGATTGCCGCGGAGAGCGGTGGTCGCCTCCTCGTCGACGCCACCGACTTCATGCTGCGGGACGTGATCGGCGCGGCCGGCTCACTGCGCCCGGGCACCTATCGCGTTGACCGCACGCGCAGCGCGTTTTTCCTGCCCAACACGAAGGGGTTCCCGAAGAACACCGAGGTTGACATGACGCTCACCTTCGTCAACGAGGGCGCGGGCGGGCGCGGTGGCGGCGGCGGGCCCACACAGGGTCCCTTGCCCATTGAGGGAGCCGGGGCCGGGCGGGCCGGCGGTGGTGGCGGTGGCGGGCGCGGCGGCGGGCTGTTCTCCGGCTCTGTCGCGAGCGTGACGCCGTCGGCCGAGGCGGTCACCATGCGCGAGCACATGTCGCTCGTCGAGCTGCCCGACGGCAATTACAAGCCGCGCTACGACGATCCGCGCGGCGGCTACGGCGGCCTCACCTTCGTGGATTACAGCGTCCCCATCGGCGAGCCGATGCAGATGCGCTTCATCCGCCGCCATCGCCTGGAGAAGAAAGATCCGACCGCCGCGATGAGCGAGCCGGTCAAGCCGATTCAGTACTGGGTGGACTCGGGCGCGCCCGAGGACGTGAAGAAGGCGCTCCTCGAGGGCGCGAGCTGGTGGAACCAGGCGTTCGAAGCCGCGGGCTTCCGGAACGGATTCAAGGTGGACATCCTGCCGGCCGGCGCAGACCCGATGGACATCCGCTACAACATGATCAACTGGGTGCACCGGTCCACGCGCGGCTGGAGCTCCGGCGGGTCGGTGGCGGATCCGCGGACCGGCGAGATCATCAAGGGTACGGTGACGCTCGGGTCGCTGCGCGACCGCCAGGACTACATGATCTTCGAGGGATTGCTCTCGCCCTATTCGAGGGGCAACGAGAAGCCGGCCGTCCTGTACGAGACGGCGCTCAAGCGCATCCGGCAGCTCGCGGCCCACGAGGTCGGCCACACGCTCGGCCTCGGCCACAACTATTACGACAGCAACAAGGGCTGGATCTCGGTGATGGATTACCCGCACCCGCTCGAGAAGCTCCAGGCCGACGGGTCGATCGATCTCTCGGACGCGTACCCGCAGCGCATCGGCGACTGGGACAAGGTGACGATCAACTACGGATACCGCCAGTTCCCCGCCGGCAGCGACGAGAAGGCGGCGCTCACCAAGATCCTCGACGACGCGTGGGGGGAGGATCTGCGGTACATGACCAACCAGGACACCGACTCGAACCCGAAAGTGGATCAATGGTCGAATGGCGTCGACCAGGCCGACGAGCTGTTCCGCATCATGAAGATCCGCCGCTCGGCGCTCGACCGGCTCGGCGAGCACACGATTCGCGCGGGCGCGCCGCTCGCCACGATCGAAGAGCCGCTGGTGCCGATCTTCATGTATCACCGCTATTCGGTCGAGTCTGCCTCGTCGATGGTCGCCGGCCAGGACTACATCTACGGCATGCGCGGCGACAACCGGACGCCGACGCAGGGCGTGAGCGTGGACGATCAGCGCAAGGCGCTCGACGCGCTGGCATACACCTTGAGACCGTCGGAGCTGACGGTCCCCAAGCGGATCCTCGATCTGATCCCGCCGCGCCCGCCGGGCTGGGGCTTTCACCGGGAGCTGTTTCAGCGGACGACGGGCGATACGTTCGACCCGCTCGGGCCGGGGACCATCGCGGCTGACGTCACAATCGGCTTCCTGCTGCAGCTCGACCGAGCGGCGCGCATGGTCGGACAGCACGCGGTCAACCCGCAGCTGCCCGGACTCGAGGACGTGATCGACCGGCTGACCGCCGCGACGTTCGACGCGCCGACCACGACGCCCTACGAGGCGGCCGTGCGGCGCGCGGAAGAGCGCGTGCTCGTGGACCGCGTGATGTGGCTCGCGGCGGCGTCGCCCAACAGCCAGGTGCGCGCCATCGCGTCGCTCAGGCTGTCGAAGCTCGCCACGCGGCTGAAAACCGCCGTCGCGAAGACCGAGGCCGACACCGCGCAGCGGACGCTCATCGTCGCCGACATCAGGCGCTTCATCGACCGGCCGACCGACCCCGCGCGGCCGATCCCGCTGCCCACCGCGGACGCGCCTCCGGGCGCGCCGATTGGGGATCCGGGAGAAGACTGGCTGGCCGCACCGTCCCTTTATGGGAGGTCGGGGAACGTCGTTAGCCCCTGGGCGACCGGACCCTACCGGCGAAACGGATGGGAGTCAGACGCGTGGGACCGTTGGATGCACTACGAACCGCCATTCTAAGAACAGGAGCAGAGCATGGAACACATCATCACGAAACTCCTCGAGGACTTCGAGCGCGGGAAGATGACGCGCCGCCAACTGGTGAAGAGCCTGGCGCTCAGCGCCACGGCGGCCGCCGCTGCCGCAGGGAACCCGCTCGCCGCCGCGGAGGGCGGCAAGGGCTTTACCGCCGTCGCCGTCAATCACATTTCCTATCAGGTGGCGGACTACACCAAGACGCGCGACTGGTACGTGAGCCTGCTCGGGATGAAGGCGTCGGCCGACACCGGGCGGCAGTGTTATCTGAGCTTCGGCGACCATGGCACGTGGCTGCTCCCGCGCAACGCGCGCGAAGGCACCGTGGGACCGAAGGTCGATCACATTGCTTACACGATTGAGACGTGGGATCAGAAGGCTGTGAAGGCCGAGCTCGACCGCCGCGGCCTCGAGGCGCGCGTCGACACCGAGAACAGTTACCACGTCAAAGACCCTGATGGATTCGACGTGCAGATCAGCGGCAAGAAGATGACGGCGGCCGGATAGTCGCGAGGGCGGAGACGCTCAGGTGGGTTGAAGACTCCAAGACGGGCCGAAGACTCAGGGCCGCGTGCAGTTGCCTCCTATGTGGAGTCGGTTGTCAAGTCCTCACCTGTGTTCAACCGCATCAGGCACACCATGCTCTCGCGATCCGTCAGCGGTGCGGATCGCCCCTGACATCCGTGTGCCGTG
>DASZFS010000574.1:0-33360 GCA_035939575.1 Vicinamibacterales bacterium
CGCTGTCTCACCCGTTTCTGGAATGACATTTTTTCCAGCGTAAACCCTGACCACGAGGTTGTGCGGCAGCGTTGGCAACAAGCGTCGCACTTCACCCGCCGTCGCGTCAGCCGTCGATTGGACTTCACGACGCTCGGATTGGGAAAAGTGGTAACCATCAGCGAAATAAAACTCAACAGTCACGTCGTGCGGGCCACACGCACTGCCCATGACGACAACGAGGAACCACAAGCACCGCCGGTACCACAAGGACATTTGTTGGCGTTTTCGGCTAACTCAGTCACTGATTGTAGGCGACCCGCCATCGAACGGACGCCATTGGTCCTCGAAAGTCGCGATCTGTCGTCCGATGCGAGCGCCGGGATCGCGGTCACCGGAAGCGCGAAGAGCAAGAACGGCTACTACCTTCCCGTTGACTGGCGAACACCCAAGACGTACGCCCGTTGGAGCGGCAAAGGCAGGGATGCCGGCGTCCTCGTCGTCTGTAATAAGCCCTGCGGCGCGGAAAAGGACGTCACTACCCTGATTCTGGCCGGCTACTCAGGGTTTGCCACGCAAGACATGGCCACCGATGTCGTGGCCGATGGCCAACGAATCGAAACCCGGGACGTTCAACCCGGACATCCGGTGACTCGCCTCCTCGCAGCGCGATACAAGAAGGTCTGGGTCCCGGCACAAGAAAAGGACAGGCAAGAAACCGCATACGCCGATCGTCAAGCGCTGGGGATCGCGGAAGGTCAAGGAGATCACGCGTCGAGACGTGCGTGACCTCATCGACGAAGTGGCGGTACGCGCTCCCATCATGGCGAATCGTGTTCTGGCGCTGGTCCGGAAGATGTTCAACTTCGGCATCGAGCGCGATTGGCTGGAGGTGAATCCCTGTCACATGGTCAAACGGGCCGCTCCTGAGCGTCAGCGCGACCGGTAGGGTGCTGCAGTTCGCGGCTCACGGATAAGGGCCCGTAACAAAACCCGACCGCTACAAACCGCTACAGTTCGCCGCCATGAGTAGTGCGATTCGCACTGCCGTCCGCGAATACTAGACACTGCGCGAATCGTTATCTGGACGGCTGCGCGTCAATCCTCCGAGGGCCGTTCGATGCTATCAATCACCAGGACCTCGACGGGGTCCTTCGTCGGCTCGAGCTTCAGACCGAGTTGTTCCTGGATTGCGATGAAGAGGTCCGGCGTGTTCGGATCGGCGGTCGCCGCGTCCGGTCCGGCGCCTCTGCCTGGGTGGCGAAAGTCAGCTCCCAATCCCAATTGCCGGCGAGGCTGGCCCGGTCGATGACATATCGGCCAGACGGCCCAATGAATGCGTTCACGAACGCCGAAGGAAATCACCTGTTGACATTCTATAGGTCCAGCGCTACTGTCGCGTAGACGATCTACAGGAGGGTGCGTGACCCAGGACCAAACAAACCTACTTCAAGGCACTCTTGACCTTCTGATCCTCAAGACGCTGCGCCTCGGCGAAATGCACGGGCTCGGTATCTCGCGCCGCATCGAGCAGATCAGCCAAGGTACTTTCAGCGTGAAGACTGGTTCGCTGTTTCCCGCGCTACGCCGCATGCAAGAAGAGGGCTGGATTAAATCGGCGTGGGGCGAATCGGAAGCCAATCGCAAGGCGAAGTACTACCGGCTAACCAAGGCGGGCAGGAAGCAACTCGAAACCGAAACGGCGAAATGGGAGCGGATTGTGCTGGGGATCTCGCGGGCTCTGGAGGCGTCGTGACCAAAAAAGCCAGGTCACGCTGGTTTCACCGGGCGATCAGTTTGCTACGCAATATCGTGAGCAGAGACCACGATGAGCGGGAGATTGACGCGGAAGTGAACGCCCACCTTGAGCTGCTGATCGAGGAGAAGGTGCGATCCGGCATGAAGCCAAATGAGGCGGAACGAGCAGCGCACATCGAGTTGGGAGGCGTCGAGCAGGTGAAGGAACAGGTGAGAGACGCGCGGGCGGGAGCATGGCTCGACACGGTGGTACGAGACTGTCGCTTCGCGCTCCGCATGTCGCGCAAGAATGCAGGATTTACTGCCGTCGTCGTTCTTACGCTGGCGCTCGGCATTGCCGCCAATACCACTGTGCTCAGTTGGATCAGCGCTACCTTGCTGAACCCGATTCCGGGAGTTGCTCACACGAGCGACCTTGTCACCGTCATGCGTGGCGATCGCAGCGATCATCCCACCCCGCCATTTTCTTATCTCGACCTTCGCGATCTCAGCGAGCGCACTCAAACTTTTTCTGGACTTCTCGGCTATCACGACGACTACATGTCTCTCACGGCCGCCGCGAAGCCGGAGCGCCTTTACGGGGCGCTGACCACCGCTAATTATTTTGACGTTCTGGGCGTCCGCCCTATTCTCGGCCGCACTTTTCTTCCCGAAGAAGGAACGCCGGGCGCCGGCGCGGCAGTGATCGTCATCGGTTACGCCGTCTGGCAGAACCATTTCGCGGGCGATCCGCAAATCGTTGGGAAGACGATTCAGATCAATCGCCATCCCTACTCCGTTATTGTGGTCGCCCCGCGGGATTTCACGGGCTGCGCGCCCGGGCTGCGCGCCGAATTGTGGATTCCTCTCTCGATGGATCGTGATGTTTGGGGTGTGGACCGTCCTGCCCGTCGCGGCACTTTCTGGCTGAACGTGCTCGGAAAGCTTCGCCCGGGTGTGACGAAGAATCAGGCGCAGGCCGAACTCAACCTGCTCATGCGGGGAATCGCCGAGCGGTTCCCGGAGGATCACCGGGATAGTCCGAACGAGATTTCTCTCGACCCCCTGTGGCGCTCTCCCTTCGGCATCAACGGCTATCTCTACAAGATTCTTCCGATGTTGCTGGGGCTCGCCGCCGTCCTGCTCCTGCTGGCCTGCGCCAACGTTGCCAGTCTCCTGTTGGTGCGTTCGGTCGGACGCCGCCGCGAGATTGCCATCCGGCTGGGAATGGGCGCTTCACGCGAACAGATCATCCGGCAGTTTTTGATCGAGAGCCTGCTGCTTGGTCTGCTCGGCGGTACTGCCGCCATAGTGATTGCGAAGTGGACCTCGCGCAGCCTCGTCGCTTTCTTTCCGCCCAGCAATCTTCCGCTGACAAACGACGCGCACATCGATCAACGCGTGCTTTTCGTGACGATTGCGGTTTCCATCCTCGCTGCGATCATCTCCGGTGTTCTTCCGGCCCTGCGGTCTTCGAGCCTGCCAGTGCAATCGGTTCTCAAGGAGGAAGCGACCAGCGTCTCGCTTACTTTGCACAAGGGTCGTCTCTTGAGCGGCCTGGTGGTGGCGCAGATTTCGCTCTCGCTCGTTCTCTTGGTCTGCGCGGGTCTCTTTACCCGCAGCCTTCAGAAAGCACAGCAATCGGATCCGGGATTCGAAGCAAGCCATCTGCTGCTTGCCTCTTATGAGCTCTCGCCGGCTGGTTACACGCGCGTGACCAGTGTGGCGTTCGACCGGCAGGTGCTCGACAGGCTGTCGGCGCTTCCCGGGGTCGAATCCGTGAGCTTGGCTGATTTTTCACCGCTGAGCTTCAGCATCCATACCGACTATCTGCAGCTTGAAGGCTACGTGACGCAACCGCACGAATCGATGGAGATCAGCCGAGCGATCGTTGGGCCGAATTACTTTCGCACTCTCCGCACGTCCGTGATTTCCGGCCGTGAATTCACCGAAGCTGATACGGTGGATTCGCAACTCGTTGCTGTCGTCAACCGGGCCTTTGTCGATCGCTATTGGCCGGGTGAAGACGCTATCGGCAAACAGGTGACGGACGGCCGCGATCGCTTCACCATCGTTGGAGTCGTACGCAATGCCAAATACCGCTTGCTCACCTACCCGGCCGAGCCCGTCATCTATTTGCCGAGTTACCAGGCCTACCGCTCCACGCAGGACACCACCATTCACCTCCGCACGACTGGCGATCCGCGTGCCATGGCTTCTTCTGTGGAACAGACCATCCATCAGCTCAATCGGGAGTTGCCGCTGTTCAACGTGAATCCGCTTTCCGTCACCATGCAGCTCGGCACACTTTTGGGACGCGTCGCGGCTACGTTTGCCGGCTCGTTCGGTCTTCTTGCCATGCTGCTCGCCGCCGTCGGCATCTATGGTGTCGTGGCTTACAGCACTCGCCAACGCGCGCGGGAAATCGGCATCCGCATGGCTCTCGGCGCGGAGAAGGGAGGCATCTACCGTCTCATTCTTGGCCAGGGATTCCGGCTCACACTGGCGGGCCTCATCGTGGGCACGGGGCTCGCTGTGGTATTCACGCGCTTGCTTAAGGCGCAACTCTTTGGCGTCAGTGAGACCGATGCGATTACGTTTGCCTCAGTCGGGCTGCTTCTGGCCGGTGTCGCTCTGCTCGCGTGCCACATCCCCGCCCGCCGCGCCACGCGACTTGATCCGATGGTCGCGCTGCGTGACGAATGAAAATCACACTACATGGTCAGAATAGGGGGCGGTTTCGGCTTTGCGACTACGCGCTCTGGGATCTATCGGAAACCCCGGGCGAGATCCGGTTGTTGATTCCGCGGGCGATCAGGAACGCTCGTTAGATCGTTTAGTGGACAGTTGAGCAGGATTTCCTGGGAATTCTGGAGCCGGCGCGCGGACTTGAACCGCGGACCTGCTGATTACGAATCAGCTGCTCTACCAACTGAGCTACGCCGGCTTTTCGGCAGGACCTCGAATTCTACCACGCCACCCCGATCGCCCGGCCCGGGCCCGACCTCTCACGACAGCCGCGCCCGCGACTCACGCTCCATACTCCGTGTCGGTCACCGGCTCGAGCCACTCCGTCGTCAGGTTGACGTTGAACGCGAGGTGCGCGCCCGATGCGCCGGGCGCCGCGCCGTGCCAGTGTTTCTCGTTCGGCGCGAAGACGACGACGTCGCCGGTGTTGAGATCGATCGCGTCGGCGCCAAGAGTCTGCGCTCTCACGCGGCCGTCGGTGACGAACAGCCATTGTGGGCCCGAATGCATGTGCCAGCGCGTGCGGCTGCCGGGCGCGAACTCGACCCGGTAGACATGCACCGGTGTCCCCGTGCTGTCCGCCGCCAACCGGGCCGTCGTCGCCGCGCCGCTGAACGTCATCGGATCGGCCGGCCGCGCCGGCGCGTCAGCCGCTCGGAACGCTTTCATCCATCCTCCATAAGCAATCCGCCTCCGCTCGCTCGCGAGCGCCCCCGGCAACTGTCTATTTCTTCTTATGCACATCAGGCCGGGGATCGGGGACGAAGCCATCCCGATTCGGCATCTTCACCTGCGGCAGCGTCTTGTCGGTGAGCACGTCGTTCTCGCCGACGATGTGGTTGAGAAAGAGCAGATAGGCAGTTGCCGCGTACACATCGTCCGTGACCATGGTCCCGGGATGATCGAATGGCATCGCCCTCCGCACGTAGTCCCACAGGGTCGTCGCGTACGGCCAATAGCTGCCCACTGTCTTGACAGGCCGCGCGACGGCGCTGGCCGCGACCAGCGTGCCCTGGCCACCGACGAGAACATCCTGCGGGCCTTCGACGCCGGTTGGCCCGTGACAGTTCAGGCAACGGCTGGCGTAGACCTCTTTACCTCGCGTGGCGGTACCGCTTCCTGGTGGGAGACCCCGTCCGTCCGGCGTGACGTCGATGTCGATGGCCTCGAGCTCCTTCGGCGTCGGCGCTCGCCCGACACCGAACGTGGGGGACTGATCGAGCGGCTCGGCCCGGGCGGCCGCGCCGCGAGTGTCCGCGAGCCAGAGCGTCGTTGCCCACAAGCACGCCCATAAGGCGGCCCGCCCGAGCAATCTAAGCGCGGTTGCCATTCGTGATCCTGCCATCACCGGCGACCTTCCAGACCTGAATCGCGTTGTTGTGATAGTTCGAGTTGACGCCGCGCACCGCCACGAGCTCCGCGAGAGATGGCTGCACGTAGCCACCGTCGTCCGTACAGCGCGATGCCAGGAGCGCCTCGCGTCCATCCCATCGCCACGACCATCGGAAGCGCGTGTGCGCCAGCGGCAGGACCGGCGCCTGGAGCTCAGCCGGTGTCCACGTCGAGCCGCCGTCCGTCGTGATCTCGACTTTCGCAATCGCGCCGCGGCCGCTCCACGCCAGCCCGGTCAGCTCATAGGTGCCGGCGCCCGGCAGCGCGTCACCGCCGGAAGGGCGCGTGATGAGCGACTTGGCGTCCATGTCGAAGGTGAACTGACGCGCCGTGCCGTCTGGCATCAGATCCGTGTATTTCGAGGTCTCCCAACGGGTCATCGCCGGCTGATCCATGACCTTGATGCGGCGCAGCCATTTCACGTTGACGTTGCCCTCCCAGCCCGGCACGAGCAGGCGGAGCGGGTAGCCCTGCTCAGGTCGGATTGGCTCGCCGTTCTGCGCGTAGACGACCATCACGTCCGCCAGCGCCTTCCTCATCGGGATGCTGCGCGCGAGGCGGCAGGGGTCCGCGCCTTCCGCGAGAATCCAGCTGGCCGACGGTCGCACGCCGCACTCCTTCAGCAACAGCGCCAGCGACACGCCGGTCCATTCGCTGCAGCTCGTGAGCCCGTGCGCGCGCTGGACGTTGGACTCGCCGGCGCCGCGCCACTCGCTCCCGCTGTTGCCCGAGCACTCCAGAAAATGAATCCGCGAGGTCGATGGCAGCCGCTCGATCTCTGCCACTGAAAAGACCAATGGGCGATCGACGAGGCCGTGGATCGTCAGCGTGTGCGTCGCTGGATTGAGCTCAGGCACCCCTGCGTGGTGCCTCTCGAAGTGCAGCGACGACGGGGTGATGATGCCGTAGGTGTCGTGGAGCGGCGCGCGGCTCGACGCTTCCTCGAACGGCACCTTCGTGTTCTGGTTCACGTAGCGTGTGGCGGTCTCGAAGCGGGCACGATCGCCGTATCCCCGGACCGGCGCGCCGAGCGCGCGCGCCTCTGACGACGCTGCGCCGCCAGCGGACGATCCTGCATCTTTCTTCACACACGCCGCGAGCGTTGCGCCCCATGCGGCGCCCAGACGGAGGAACCACCGGCGCGCAGGCGAATGATCGGGCTGCATGGCTGGAATTATGCGCTATCATGATTGTTTAGGCTATCCGCAGGAAAGCTAACCGTGGACACCGCGAACCTGGTTGTGCGCGGCGCGCGCACGCACAACCTCAAGAACATCGACCTGACGCTGCCCATCGGCCAGCTGATCATCGTCACGGGTGTCAGCGGATCCGGCAAGTCCTCGCTTGCCTTCGACACGATCTACGCCGAAGGCCAGCGGCGGTACGTGGAGTCCCTCTCGGCGTACGCGCGGCAGTTCCTCGAACGGATGGAGAAGCCGGACGTCGACCGGATCGATGGCATCGCGCCGGCGATTGCCATCCGGCAGAAGAACAGCGTGCGGAATCCCCGGTCGACCGTCGGCACCACGACCGAGATTCACGACTACATGCGCCTGTTGTTCGCGCGCGTTGGCCGCACGTTCTGCCACAACTGTGGCCGCGAGGTCGTGCGCGAAACGGCCGAGGTCGTGGCTCGCCAACTCGGAGAACGGCCGGCTGGAACGCGTCTGCTGCTCGGGTTCGATCTGCCTGTGGTCGAGACGTCGGGCGCCGTCGCCGACGGCGTCGAGGTCGACGAGATGACCGAGGTGGCGGACGATTCGGCCCCGTCGGCTCCGTCATCCTTGCCGGCCCCGTCATCCTTGTCCGCGATGTCGGCCGCCATCGACAGCCTCCGCAAGAAGGGCTTCGCGCGCTTGCTCGTGGACGGCCGAGCCGTGGCGTTCGACGCCGTCGATCTGTCCGCGTTGCCGGACCGCTCGACGCTCAAAGTTGTCGTCGACCGGATCCAGCTGGGCGACGACGACCAGCGGCAGCGGCTGACCGATTCGATCGAGACTGCCTATCTCGAGGGGGGCGGCGCTGCGTGGGCTGTGGAGCCGGGGACCGGCGAGGAGCCGTCCACCGCCACGGTTCACCGTTTCTCCGAGCGGTTTGAGTGCCGGAACTGCGGGATCGCGTACGAGGACCCGCAGCCTCGGCTGTTTTCATTCAACAACCCATTCGGTGCGTGTCCGACGTGCCATGGTTTCGGCAACATCATCGAGCTCGACATGGACCTCGTCGTGCCCGATCAAGCGAAGTCGATCGCGCAGGGCGCCATCGAGCCGTGGAGCAAGCCGCACTACCGGTCGCAGCTGGCCGAGTTGAAGCGGGCGGCGAAGAAGTCACGAACCCGCCTTGATGTGCCGTGGTCCGCGCTGACGGACGAGGAAAAGCGGTTCGTGATTGACGGAGCGGACGAAGGCGACGAGTACAAAGGCATTCGCGGATTCTTCCGCTGGCTGGAGCGCAAGAAGTACAAGGTACATGTCCGCGTGTTCCTGAGCCGCTACCGCGGCTACCTCACGTGTCCCGATTGCGGCGGCGCTCGCCTGCGGCGCGAAGCGCGCGACGTTCAGGTGGCGGGCCGGACGATCGACAAGGTGTCGGCGCTCACGGTCCGCGAGGCGCAGAGTTTCTTCTCGGACCTGGCCCTCAGCGCAAAGGAAGAGGTCATAGCCGAGAAAGTGCTCAAGGAGATTCGCCGCCGGCTGTCGTTTCTGAGCGACGTGGGCCTCGACTACTTGACGCTCGATCGGCTCTCGTCGACGCTCTCCGGCGGTGAAGCGCAGCGGATCAACCTGGCGACCTCGCTTGGATCCGCGCTGGTCGGCACCCTGTACGTGCTGGACGAACCGTCGATCGGGCTGCACTCGCGCGACAACCTGCGCCTCATCGCGATTCTGCGGCAGCTCCGCGATCAGGGCAACACCGTAATCGTCGTGGAGCATGACGCCGATATGATCCGTGTGGCCGACCACATCGTCGATCTTGGCCTGGGCGCCGGTGAACAAGGTGGCCGTGTCGTATTTTCGGGCACGCTCGAGGGGCTGATGCGGGAGCCGCGCTCGCTGACCTCCAAGTACCTGCGGCAGGAGCTCGCGATTCCCGTGCCAACCTCACGCCGGCGGGGGACGGGGCAGAAGATCCGCCTGCTGGGCGCCGCCGAGCATAACCTGAAAGACGTTGACGTCACGATTCCGCTGAACACGCTCACCTGCGTGACGGGTGTGAGCGGCTCGGGCAAGTCCACGATTGTTCACGACGTCCTGTACGCGGCGATCAAGCGCGCGAAGGGCGCGTGGGACAAGCGCGTGGGCACGTTCCGGGCGCTCGAGGGCGCGGAGTTCATTACGGACGTCGTCCTCGTGGACCAGGCACCCATCGGGCGAACGCCGCGGTCGAACCCGGTTACCTACCTGAAAGCGTTCGATCCGATCCGCGAGCTGTTCTCAGCGACCAAGGACGCGCGATCCCGCGGGCTGACCGCCAGCCACTTTTCCTTCAATGTTCCCGGTGGGCGCTGCGAGGCGTGCCAGGGCGAGGGCGAGGTCCGCGTCGAGATGCAGTTTCTCGCCGACGTCTTCGTGCCGTGCGACCAGTGCGATGGGAAGCGCTTCAAGCCCCAGGTGCTCGAAGTCCGCTATCGCGGACGCTCCATCCATCAGGTGCTCGACCTGACGGTCCGGGAGGCCCTGACGTTCTTCAGCAGCTCTCCGAAAGTCCTGCGCAGACTGCAAGTGCTGGATGAGATTGGGCTCGGGTACCTTCGGCTCGGGCAGCCGGCCACGACGCTGTCGGGCGGCGAGGCGCAGCGCATCAAGATCGCCGCGCATTTGTCATCCCACGGCGGCGAGCGTCTGCTGTACATTCTCGACGAGCCCACCACGGGACTGCACTTCGACGATATCGCCAAGCTGCTGACGGCGTTTCGCAAGCTTCTCGAAGCCGGCCACTCGCTGCTCGTCATCGAACACAACCTCGATGTGATCAAGACGGCCGACTACGTCATCGATCTCGGCCCCGAGGGCGGCGAAGACGGCGGGTCGGTGGTCGCCACCGGCACGCCCGAGCAGATCGCGCAGCATGAGACCTCGCATACAGGTCGCTACCTGCGGCCCGTCCTTGCCGAGGGCAGGTCGCACGCGTACGCGGCGGGCAGATGAGTGGAAAAGCGAAGTGAAAAAGCGCCTTATGAAAAAACATTGGCAGCACCTGACGGTCTTGGTCCTCATCGGTCTTGCCGGGCTTGGCGGATGCGTTGCGGCATCTGCCCAGGTCTCCTTCGAGGAGAGCGTGAAGGACCTGGCGAGTCCGGACGCGGCGGTTCGGCTTCGAGCCGCGCGCGCGCTGAGACAAGCGGCGTATCCGGAGGCTGCGGTTCCGCTGGCCCGCCTCGTGACCGATCCTCAGGACGCGGTGCAGCTCGAAGCGATCACCGCGGAAGTCGGCCTCTTCACGGTACCCTCGTCGAAGCGCGGCGCGGTGTCTGCAGAGTCCGCCTTCACGGAGGGTCTGGACGCGCTCACCTTCCGTCCGGTACCGATTGAGGTGCTCACGGCACTCCGCGCCGCGGTTGGCGACGACAACCCGAGGGTCGGGCTGGAGGCGTTATATGCCTTCGGCACGCTGGCCTCGGAGCCGAATGGGGCCGCCAGGCGCGACCTGCTGCGCGCCAGCGGGCCCGAGCTCGCCGCCGCGTTCGGCGCGCGTGACGCCGCGCGCCGGCGCGCCGCCGCCCGCGTGGTCGGCAGAGTGTTTGCGCGGCGGGCGCAGGACGACGCCGTCGACGCGGTTGTCGGCGACGCGGTCATCACCGCGCTGAACGACAAGGATCACAGCGTCAAGTCGGCTGCCGCCCAAGCGCTCGGCGAGATGCGATACGAACGCGCGGCACAGCCGCTGACCGAGCTCTTCACGTTCTACCGCAAGGGCCCGGCCGCGGAGGCCGCGCTCGACGCGCTGGGGCGCATTGCCAGCCCGAGCAGCGCGGCGCTCTTCACCGCACAGCTGTCATCCCCGTCACCAGCGTTTCGAGCGATCGCGGTCGAAGGGCTGGCGCGTCTCGGAGGAGCGCCACGCCTCACCGAGATTCAGACGACGCTGTCGAGGGAGCGGGTCGAGAGCGTCCAGCTTGCGATGGTCTTCGCGTCGACGCTGGTATCGGGCACAACCATCGATCAACTCGGCGAAGCCCTTGTCGTGCCGCGCCTGCACGACCGGGCGAAGGCCTATCTCGTCGAGATCGCGCCGGGGCGATCAGCACTTTTCTCCCGGCACTTCCGGGATCCCGACGAGCGGATCCGGCTCGAGGTCGCGCAGGTGCTGTTGCTTGGCGGCGACCCTGCCGCGCTGCCCATGATCGAGCCGCTGACGCACGACAAGGATCCGGATGTGGCGCACGCCGCAGAGCGCGCGGTTGCGCGGCTGCGATCGGCATCAGGCAAGCCGCTGTCCTGATCGCGGCGCGACCGTGAAGCTGCCGAGGTCGTTCTACCGTCGCCCGACCCTTGACGTCGCCGGCGACCTCCTCGGACACATTCTGGTGCATGACCGCCGCGGGGTCGTCACGAGCGGGGTCATCGTGGAGGTCGAAGCGTACATCGGTGAGTCGGATCCGGCGTGCCACGCCGCGCCGGGGCCGACGACGCGAAACGCCCCGCTCTATGGACCGCCCGGGTTCGCGTACGTCTATTTGAACTACGGCATCCACACGCTCGTCAATTTCGTCACCGAACCTGAGGGATCGCCAGCCGCCGTCCTGATTCGTGCGCTGGCGCCGAGAGACGGGCTGGCAACCATGCGCCGCCGCCGCGCGCAGCCGAAAAAGGGGCGACAGCCTGTCGCTGGCCGTACGCTGTCAGTTGACGAGCTGTGCCGGGGCCCCGGCAACTTGACGACCGCGATGGGGATCGGCCTCGAGGAAAATTGTCTGGATCTGCTCGGAGATCGTCTGTACGTGGCGAGAGGCGCGGGCACGTCGGGCACGGTCGCGTGGGGGCCCCGGATTGGCATTCGAGTCGGGATCGACCGGCCATGGCGAGCCTGGATCTCCGGCCACCCGGCCGTGTCAGGAGGCCCGGCCGGGCCGGGCTTGACGCGGGCCCCCAAGCGGGGCGACACTAAGGTTCTGTGATCGGTTGCATTTGCGCGTGTTGCTGCTGTTGTTGTCGCGGGCTCATCAGCCCCCGCACCAAGGGTCCAGCCGCTTGCGCACCGACGATCACTTGATGATCTGACCGGAAACAAAAGGCAAAACCCAAGGCCCGGGAGGCTCCGCTTCCCGGGCCTTTTGTGTTTTTATGCGAAATCTTCAACCACTCTTTCTGGATCTCGTGGGGCGCGAGGTGCTGCTCGTCGGCGGTGGCCGTGTGGCCGCCGGCAAGCTCCGACAGCTGCTGACCGCCGGCGCTTGCGTGCGCGTGGTCTCGCCTCTCGTGCTGGCAGAGATCGAGAGCATCGCGCGTCGCTTCGATCGCGACGCAGCCGGGGCGCGGATGGTCCACGTCGTGCGGCGAGCCTTCCAGGAGTCGGACGTAGACGGCGTCTGGCTGGTCGTCGCCGCCGCGACGCCGGACGTCAATCGACAAGTCGCAGGCGCGGCGGAGCGGCGCCGTGTCTTCGTGAACGCCGTCGACGATCCCGACAACGCGACTGCCTATTTGAGCGGCGTCGTGCGGCGAGACGACGTCACCATCGCCATCTCGACGAGCGGCGATGCGCCCGCTCTGACGGCGCTCGTCCGCGAGGCGCTCGACGCAGTGCTGCCGGCCGACATCCGCGACTGGGTCGCGACGGCGCGCCGCGCGCGCGTCGGGTGGCGGCGGAGCGGAGTCCCGATGGAAGCGCGCAAACCGCTCCTGCTGCGGGCGCTCAATCATCTCTATGACGTCGACGCGTTGGACAGTCTCGCGGCATCCGGCGCGGTGCCGTGGTTGAGCGGGCCGGAGGACTCGTGGCTGTGACCGGGCATGTGTCGCTGGTCGGCGCCGGGCCGGGCGATCCCGATCTCCTGACCCGGCGGGCGATCGCGCGGCTCCGCTCGGCGGAGCTGGTCCTCTACGACGCGCTGGTGGACGAGCGCGCGCTGCGGTACGCGCGCTCGGCGCACTGCTTTTTTGTCGGCAAGCGCGCCGGACGGCACGCGATGACACAGGAAGCCATCAACGCTCTGATGATCCGCGCCGCGAGACGCGGGCGCCGCGTCGTGCGCCTGAAGGGCGGCGATCCGTTCGTCTTCGGCCGCGGCGCGGAAGAGGCGCTCGCGCTGCAGCGCGCCGGGGTGCCCTACGAGATCGTGCCTGGCATATCGAGCGCGATCGCGGCGCCGGCAGCCGCCGGAATCCCGGTCACGCATCGCGGCATCGCGACCGCGTTTCTCGTGGTGTCGGGGCACGACGAGCAGGCCTTTGCTGCGGCGACTCGAGGGCTGGCCACCAGCCGCATCACGGTCGTTGTATTGATGGGCCTCGGCCGGGCGGCCGCCATCGCCTGGAGCCTGCTGAACGCCGGCTGGGCGCGCGGCACGCCCGCCGCCATCGTCGTCAACGCGTCGGCGTCCGGCCAGCAGGTGTGGCGCGGGACGCTGGACGAGCTTGCGGCCGGCGGCCCGCTGGCGGAGGAAATCGACTTGACGTCGCCGGGCACGATCGTCATCGGCGACGTCGTGACGGTCGGCATGCAGGCAACGCTCGATGCGGCGGTGGCCTGTGGGAGCTAATCATGTCCGTGGTAGATGACCCGAAGACGTTCGGCCGTGCCCGGCTCTCGTTCGCCGACGCGCACGACATCGACGAGTTCGTCTCGACGCTCGAGCGCTTCGAGCGCGGCGAGATCACGCCCGACCAATGGCGACAGTTCCGCCTCGTCCGCGGCACCTATGGTCAGCGCCAGGCCGAGGACGCGCATATGGTGCGCGTCAAGATCCCGCAAGGTGTGTTGAGCGCAGGACAGCTCGACGCGCTGGCGGAGGTGGGCGAGAAGTATTCTCGTGGCTTCGGCCACATCACGACCAGGCAGAACGTCCAGTTCCACTTCGTCCGCCTGCACGACACCGAACCCGCCATGCGCACGCTCGCGGACGCCGGGCTGACGACGCGCGAGGCATGCGGCAACTCGGTCCGCAACATCACAGCGTGTCCATACGCCGGCGTCGCGGCCGACGAGCGGTTCGACGTGACCCCCTACGCGGAGGCGCTGACACGGTACCTCTTGCGGCATCCCCTCAGCTCGACGCTGCCGCGCAAGTTCAAGATCGCGTTCGAGGGCTGCGAAACCGACCACGTCGCGACCGCCGTCAACGATCTCGGGTTTCGCGCCGTCGCCGGCCCGCATGGGGGACGCGGATTCCGCGTCACCGCCGGAGGCGGCACCGCGATCATGACGCGATCGGCAGGCCTCCTGCACGAGTTCCTGCCGACGTCAGAGGTCCTGCGCGTGGCAGAGGCCGTGCTGCGCGTCTTCCGGCGCTTTGGTGACTATGAGCACAAGCAGCGGAACCGGATGAAGTTCCTGATCCGGGAGCTGGGCTGGGCGCGGTGGCGCGAGGAATATGACCGTGAGCTGGCGGCGTGCCGGCTGCAGGGGGCTGTACCGACGCTCGACATCGAGCCGCCCGCAACGGAGTCGACACCGGATGACATCGCCGATTCGCCATCGTCGGTCGGCGACATCGCCTCGAGGGTCGCGGCAGGTCGGGTATCGGGCCCAGGTCTGATACCCGAGGTCGTTCCGGTCCTTCAGCCGGAAGACGGCGCGTTCGCGCGGTGGCGCGCGACCAACGTGCGGCCGCAGAAGCAGGCCGGCTACGTGATCGCCGTCGCCGCCGTCCCGCTCGGTGACCTGACGAGCGCGCAGATGCGGGTGATCGGCGATCTTTCGCGCGCGTACGGCGACGGTACGGTTCGCATCACGCCGGAGCAGGATCTGCTGTTCCGGTGGGTGTGCGCCGCCGACGTCGGGCAGCTGTACCGGCGGCTTGCCGCGGCGGGGCTCGGGCTCGCGGAGGCCGGTACGGTCGCGGACGTCGCCAGCTGCCCGGGCGCCGAGACGTGCCGGCTCGCGGTCACGCAGAGTCGCGGCCTCGGCCGGCTGCTCGAGGACCATTTGCGCGACCGTCCGGAGCTCATCGCGGCGGCCGACGGAGCGCGCATCAAGATCAGCGGCTGCCCGAACGGCTGCGGGCTGCACCACATCGCCACGATCGGGTTCCAGGGGAGCGTGCGCCGGCTGGGCACGAAAGCGGTCCCGCAATACTTCGTGATGGTGGGAGGCGGCGCAACTGACGCCGGCGCCACTTTCGGCCGGCTCGCCGCGAAGATTCCGGCCAGGCGCATTCCGGAAGCCGTCGATCGGCTCATCGCTCTTTACGCGCGCGCGAAGCACGAGGGTGAGACGGCGCAGGCCTTCTTCGCGCGAGCAGGGCTGGACACGCTGAAGCCCGTGCTCGCCGACCTCGAACGGCTGGAGGCCGCCGATGCCGGCGCGGATGACTTCATCGATCTTGGCGAGGCGGCGGAGTTCGCCCCCGAGGTCATGGACGGCGAGTGCGCAACATAAATCAGCCTATTTACATACGTCGATGTAGTTGGTATAGTCACCGGGACAACTGAATACGCTCTTCTTTATCCAGAGTGGCTGAGGGGACAGGCCCGACGACGCCACGGCAACCACGCGACACATCCGATCGCGGCTCAGGTGCCAATTCCTGCCTCGCGCAGTAGGGGTCGGACCCCTTACGCTACCCGGACACGGGCGCGGGGAAAGATGGAGGAGGATCCGTGACGCGCGTCGCACTGCTTGGTTTTGGCACCGTAGGCTCCGCCGTCGCCCGCCGGCTCCTCACGAGCGATCTCGTCGTCAGCCCGGTCAGCCCGGTCCGCATCGCCCTTACCCACATCTTCGACCGCCACGCGGATGAAAAATCCTCGACCTTCGGCGCGAGCCCTGGCAGCGCCGGCGTGACCTGGACTACCCGCATCGACGACGTCCTCCGGAGCGATGTCGACATCGTGATTGAGGCCGTCGGCGGAATCGAGCCCGCCGCGGCCTGGGCGCGGCAATCGCTCGCCGCCGGCAAGTCCGTCGTGACCGTGAACAAACAGGTCGTGGCGCGCCACGGCGCCGCGCTGTGGAGGCTCGCCGCTCGTCAAGGCCGGCAGTTCCGCTTCGAGGGTGCCGTCGGCGGAGCGATGCCCATCGTTCGCGCGGTGGCGGACGGGTTGGCCGGCGACCGCTTGACACGCATCGTGGCCATCCTGAACGGGACGACCAACACCGTCCTGTCGGAGATGGACGCGACGGGCTGCACGATGTCCGCTGCGCTGGCTGACGCGCGCGGCCGCGGGTTCGCCGAAGCCGATCCACGCGCCGACCTCGACGGCGAGGACGCGCGCGCGAAGCTGGCGATTCTGTGTGCCCTCGCCTTTGGAGTCGACCTCGACCCGCGCGCGATTGCGGTCCGATCGGCCTCGGGCATTGGGCCGGGCGATTTCGAGCGGGCGAGGCGCCGGAATGGAACCGTCCGCCAGATCGCGCACGCCGAGTACGACTGGAGCCGGTCCTCGCTGACGGCGTGGGTGGCGCCGGTGGTCGTGCCCGCGCAATCGATCTTCGGCATGGCCGTCGGCGCACAGAATGTTGCGCTGATTGCCGGCGAGCACTCGGGCGAAGTCGGCATTTTCGGCGCAGGCGCAGGCGGCGCCGCGACGGCGGTCGCGGTCATCGGCGATGTCGCCTCGATCGCGCGCGATCGCGCCGCGATCGTGCCGCCGCCCCGGTTGAGTTCGGGCTTCACCATGCGTCTGGCCGAGCTCCCGACGCTGTCGTTTGCGGAGGCGGTATGAGCGCGCTCGTCGGGCTGCGGTGTCACTTGTGCGGAACGCTGTTTCCTCTCGAGGCGCTCTACGTATGCGATCGATGTCTCGGCCCGCTCGAGCCGGACTACGACTACGGCGCCATCCGGCTGACGCGCGAGATCATCGAGCGTCGACCGAAGAACCTTTGGCGGTACCGCGAGCTCCTGCCAATCGAGGGAGAGCCGCGCACCGGGTTCAACTCCGGCTTTACGCCGCTCGTACGGTGCCATCGACTCGCGGAGCGTCTCGGCGTACGCGAACTCTACGTGAAGGACGACTCTGTGAACCACCCGACGCTGTCCTACAAGGATCGCGTCGTGTCGGTCGCCGCCACGCGGGCAGTCGAGCTTGGTTTCAACGTCCTGGCGTGCGCCTCCACAGGGAACCTCGCCAACAGCGTCTCGGCGCACGCGGCGCGCCTGGGCATCGAGTGCTGCGTCTTCATCCCCGACAACCTCGAGCAGGGGAAGCTGCTCGGCTCCGCCATCTTCAATCCGACCATTCTCGCGATTTCCGGCAACTACGACGACGTGAATCGCCTCTGTACGCAGGTGGGCGATCGCTACGGCTGGGGATTCGTGAACATCAACCTGCGGTCGTACTACGCCGAGGGCGCGAAGACGTTCGGCTTCGAGATCGTGGAGCAGCTCGGCTGGCGGTATCCCCGGCATGTTGTCGCGCCTGTCGCGGGAGGAACGCTCTTGCCTCGCATCCTGCGCGGATTCCGCGAGCTGCGGGAGGTGGGCCTGGTGGACGGGGAGATGCCGCGCATGTACGCGGCGCAGGCTGCCGGGTGCGCGCCGGTCGTGCGCGCGCTTGAGGCGGGTCTTGAGTATCCGGAGCCGGTCAGGCCCGACACAATCGCGAAGTCAATTGCAATCGGGAACCCGGCCGACGGCAATCAGGTGATTCAGAGCATCAGGTCAACGGGCGGGACTGGGGCTGCCGTCTCGGACGACCAAATCGTCCACGCGATTCGTCTGCTCGCGGAGACCGAAGGCATTTTTACGGAGCCGGCCGGTGGCACCACGCTGGCCGCGACCGTGGAACTGATCGCGCGCGGCATCATTCCGAAGGACGAGTCGATTGTGGTCTGCGTCACGGGCAACGGCCACAAGACGGCCGAGGTCTTGAACGGACGCCTCGCCGCTCCGGTGCGATTGTCTCGGCGCTTCAACGAGTTCGAGGCGTGGCTCGAATCGCGGGGGGCGATTGCCTGAGTCGTCGAGTCGGCCAGGCGTCCGGTCGACCCAGGACCCCCATCAGCGGCGCGAGCGGGAGCTGGAGCTGGATGTCGACACGATCGGCAGCTTGAACTCCATCGCCCGGCCGTTTCGCAGCACGCGGACCGTGGCCGTGGCGCCGACCTTGGCGTCTGCCACGAGCCGCGAGAATTGCCCGGGGTCCGAAATGGCCTGACCGTTGAAGCCAACGATGACGTCTCCCGGCCGGAGGCCGGCGTCGAACGCTTCCGACCCGCGATTCATCCGTGACACGACCGCGCCCTTCGTGTTCGGCGCGCCCACCTCTTCGGCCAGCTGCGCGGTCAGCTTCTCGATGCCGATGTAACCAATCGATCCGCGCCGCACTTCGCCGTAGGCCATCAGATCGCCGACGACCTTCCTTGCCAGGTTGCTCGGCACAGCGAAGCCGATCCCCTGATACCCACCGCTCTGGCTGAAGATGCCCGTGTTGATGCCAATCAACTCGCCGCGAGTGTTGAGCAGCGCGCCGCCCGAGTTACCCGGGTTGATCGCGGCGTCCGTCTGGATGAAATCCTCGTAATCCGCGAATCCGAGCTGGGCGCGTCCTGTCGCGCTCACGATGCCGGCCGTCACGGTCTGACTCAACTGGAACGGGCTGCCGATCGCCAACACCCACTCGCCGACCTTGAGCTGCGTCGAGTCGCCCCACGGCACAGCAGGGAGGCCGGCGACATTGACCTTCACCAGCGCGATGTCCGTCGCGGGATCCGTCCCGACAATCTTGCCGCGTATCTCGCGCTTGTCCGGGAGCGAGGCGGTCACCTCGGTTGCGGACGCGCGGATGTTGTCGCCGATCACGTGGTTGTTGGTGACGATGTAGCCGTCGGAGGAGATGATGACGCCGGAGCCGAGGCTCAGCGATCGGCGATCGCGCGGGGCGAACATGTCGCTGTCGCCGAAGAAATAACGGAAGAACTCGTCGTCCGGGAACGGCGAGGTCTGGCGCGTCCGCACGACGGTCATCGACGAGATGTTGGCGACCTCTTTGACTCCCTGCGCCGCCACACGCGTGAAATCCGGTCCGGCGGCGGCGGCCACGGGTACCGCAGCCGCGGTGGACGCTGCTGGCGCGGCCGGTCCCGCGCGGCCGATCGGCGACGCCTGGGCTGACGGCGGCAGCGTTTCGGCGCGCGAATCGGCCGCCGTGCGCATCCGCCCTGTCACGACGAGACCGGCTACGAAGCCTGCGACAACCAGCGAGATCGGGAGAAGGAGGCGGCGAATCATCAATGTCAGAGGACGTTAATCCGCTTGCTCCCCCGATCCGATGACTTGGGCATCGTCACGGTCAGCACACCGTCTCTGAGGTCGGCCGCGATCGCGTCGACGTCGATGGGCTCCGGCAGTGTGAACGCGCGCGAGAAGCTGCCGTGCCCGCGTTCCACGCGATGGTACTGCTCGCATGGAATGTCCTTGTGCGGGCCCGATCCCGCCCGCGCGCCGCGGATGACGATGCGGTTGTCCTCGGCGTGGATCTCGATTTGATCGCGGCTCAGGCCAGGCAGCTCCGCGGTGAGGACGTACTCAACCGGTGTCTCGTAGAGATCCACCGGCGGTGTCCAGCCCGGCGCGTCAGCCCCAACCAGGTGCCCGAGCTGCTCGTGCAACGCGAGGAGATCGCGCAGTGGATCCCAGCGTGTAAACGCCACTTTTGCATCGTAGCACGGACCATGGCGTCCTGGCCGCCCGGGCGCTTATGTGCTACGATTGCAAGGATATACGGACGAGAGATGGCTTCATCTATACAAGCAACGCGGCTCCGGAAGGGCATGCTCATCAAACAGGGCAGCGACCTATTCCGCATCATGGAACTGCACCACCTCACGCCGGGAAACAAGCGTGCGCACATCCAGGCGCGCATGCGGAACATCCGGAGCGGCTCCCTCGCGGACCACAAGTTCCGTGCGGAGGAGGATGTCGAGCGCGCGACCCTCGACGAGCGCGAGATGCAGTACCTGTACAACGACGGCGACCACTACTACTTCATGGACACGTCGACCTACGAGCAGATCCACATCTCGGCGGAGGCGATGGGCGACTCGAAGGACTACATCATCGCGGACGCCATCATCAGGGTCGAGTTTTACGACGTCGAGCCGGTCGGGATCGAGCTGCCGCCGACCGTGGACCTGGTCGTCAAGGAGACCGTCCCGGGCATCAAGGGCGCCACGGCCAGCGCGCAGGTCAAGCCCGCCACGCTCGAGACAGGGCTCGTGGTCCAGGTGCCGCCGTTCGTCAACGAGGGTGACAAGGTGCGCGTGAGCACCGAGACCGGAGAGTACCAGTCGCGCGTCTGAGCCGCGTGCCGGATATCTGCTCACCGACGTACTGACCTGCCGTTATGGATGTTGTTCGCAGCAAGCCGCAGCATGGTTGGATCGAGGTGGTGACCGGCAGCATGTTCAGCGGCAAGAGCGAGGAGCTTATTCGCCGCCTGCGCCGCGCGCAGATTGCCAAGCAGAAGGTCCAGATCTTCAAACCGGTCATCGACAACCGCTATGGTGGCGGCCACATCGTCTCCCACAGCGAGATGCGCATTCCCTCGGAGGACGTCAGCACGTCGGACGAGCTGGTCGCGAGGGTGCGAGACGACACCGAGGTGGTCGGCATCGACGAAGGACAATTCTTCGACGCGAATCTGCCGGCCGCGTGCAACACGCTCGCGGATCGGGGGAAGCGCGTGATTGTAGCGGGGCTGGATCAGGACTACCTCGGCCGTCCGTTCGAGCCGATGCCGCAGCTGCTCGCGATCGCGGAGTACATCACCAAGACACTCGCGATCTGCGTCGTGTGCGGCGACCCGGCGAACCACACGCAGCGTCTCGTCGCCAGCAGCGACCGCGTGCTCGTCGGCGCATCCGGGCTGTACGAGGCGCGATGCCGGCGCTGCTTCGATCCCCACCTGGCGGACGCACCCGCAGCACCACCGGCAAAGCCGTAGCACCGCCGGCGAAGCCGCCAGCACCCTCGGCGAAAGCCGTATGATATTTCCGTGAATGTCCAGCCAGTGCTGCTTCTGCTCGGCGCGGGCTTTGTCGTCGTGAATGTGCGGGTGCTGCTGGAGTACAGGCAGTTCCTGCGGCGGCGGCGGACCGCCCTGCTCATCTGGCCAGCACCCAAGCCTCCACAGTACACGCTCTCGCTGGCCATCGGCGTGGCGCTCGGCGCGCTCGTCTTCTACAAGATCGTCTTCGCCCATCGCCAGGCCTTCGGCGAGACGATGATGTTTATCTACTACGCGTACCTGATGCCCCTCAGTCGCCGGATCGGTCGTGGCTTCTATGAAGACGGCATCTGGGCCGACTCGACATTCATCCCCTACACCGAGGTGGGCGGCGTCAGCTGGCGTGAAGGCGAGCACCAGGTCACGCTCGTGATCATCTCGCGGTTGCGCAATCTCGCGCGCCGGCTGGCCGTCCCCGGCGACAAGTACGGCGCGGCCCGGAGGCTGCTCCGCGACAAGATTGGCGAGCGCGAGATCCAGTTCGGTGGAACGGGCCTCGACCTTGGCGGCCCCGGGGGCCCAGGAGGCCCAGGAGGCTACGACGCGCGGGACACGGTGTAGGGGCTACGGCAGCCGCCAGAGCTGGGGATGCGCCGCCATGAAGGCGGGCGACACGTGGCTCATCGCGAGACGCACGTCATACACGCGCGAATCGGTCGCCAGGTACAGGCCCTTCGCACGCCGAAGCGTCCGTGGAATCGGCGGCCCATCGCGCCGGTTGATCGGCGTCTTCTTGAGCGTGAACAGCATGAACGTCGAGCTGTCGTTCGCCTCGTAGACCAGCCAGGCGCCGTCCTTCGGGCTCGCCGTCCGTGTCGACCTGATGAACTCACCCTCGCGGCCCGGCTGCACCTGAAACGTCGTCAGCCGCAGCGTCCGCAGCGTTGCGAAATCGACCCCCGCGACGGCGCGATCGATGTCGTCGCGTCGCGTGGTGAGCGTGCTCGTGGAGGACAGCGTCACGTCCGAGAGGCGCTGCTGCAGCGACAGGATGTCCGGACGCGGCTCGACCGCCTCGTGATACGTCGCCGCCGCCCGGTCGGGTCCGTCGGGTGAGTTGTACAGGTTCAGATAAACGACGTCGGTCGGGTCCTTCGGCGACTGAAGACAAATCCAGTACAGGCGGACCTTCGCGCGATCGTACGCGCGGGCAATCTGCGCTTCGAGCGACGCGTACACGCCCGCGCTCTTCGGCTTGACTCTGACTCGAACGACGTTGAGGAGACGGGGAGGGGCGCCGGGTGGGGGCGGCGGCTGCGCTGCGGATCCCGGGGCCGGGACCATGAGCATCAGCGTGAGCAGCACGCCGGCGTGTGCGGCGCGCACGGCTAGAACCGGGACGTGAAGAGGCCCAGGAGTCCCGCGCCGCTCGCCGTCGGGTCGCCGAGCCAGTCCGGCGGCGTCAGCCAGACGAACGCCAGAATCGCCATCACCCAGAGGTCGTAGGGCAGTGTTGCGCGCTCGTCGGTCCAGAAGAAGGCACGGTTGAACACACCCGCCAGACCCTCTCTCGACGGCAGCGGCTGGCGATTGAGCGCCAGATACGTGTAGTAGATCCGGTTGGCCACCGTGAGCACCGAGAGCGCCAGGATGACCCACAGCACGCCCGCCATGCGATTGGTGAACGCCCCGATCATGAAGAGCACGATGCGCTCGGGACGCTCCATGAACCCGACCTTGCATTTATCCACGAGCGACTCGGCGCGCGCCCGCGCGTAGCTCGTCATGATGGAGAAGATGAGGGTCAGCGCCGCCACCATGACGTAGTCTGTGCGGCCGATGCTGGAGTAGAGGTAGATGAGACCCACAAGGAGCGCGAGATCGGAGAAGCGATCGAGCGTCGAGTCCCAGAACGCCCCGAACTCCGACTGCAACTGCAGCTCGTGCGCGACCTTCCCGTCGATGAAATCGAAGATATTGGCGACGACCATGATCACGCCGGCCAGGACGAAGCGGCCAAGGGCAAGCGCCCATGCGGCCAGCACGTTGATCACGACGCCCACAAACGTCAGGACGTTCGGGTGGATGCGAAGCTTGACACAGGCGCCGATGATCGCGCGCAGCGGGAACATGCAGATCGCGCCGATCGCGCCGGTCAATGTCACCCGGGGGGTCATCCGGGGAGGGCGCGCGCCGACGCTGTCAGGGCTGTCCACCTGGACCGCTGAGGCCCCCTGGGGACTCAGTCCACTACGCCCTCGAAGGCCGCTCCGGGCACTAGGGGCACTACGCACAGGGGAGCTTATAATGGAAGGTTCAGACACCGAGAGAAATCGCGACATAGTAGCGTATGCCCATCCACGAACTCAAGGATCAGATTGGCCGCCTGCCCGAACAGCCGGGGGTCTATCTGTACTTCAACGCGGCGGGGCAGACCATCTACGTGGGCAAGGCGCGCGCCCTCCGGGACCGCGTCCGCAACTACCTGGGCGCCTACGGCAACGACCCGAAGACCGACGCGCTCCTGGACGAAGTGGTCCGACTGGAATACATCGTCACCGACTCGGTGGTCGAGGCGCTCGCGCTCGAGAACAACCTGATCAAGCAGCGCACCCCCAAGTACAACATCCTGCTCCGTGACGACAAGAACTATCCCTACCTTCAGCTGACAACGAACGAGGCATTCCCCCGGGTCCTGGTTGCGCGCAGCGTCGAGCGGGACGGCAGTTTCTACGCGGGCCCCTTTCTGCCGGCGCATTTCGCGCGCAAGACGATGGCGCTGACGCACCGGCTGTTCGGCATCCGATCCTGCAACGAGGTCATCACAGGGAAACGCAACCGGCCCTGCCTCGAATACGACATCAAGCGCTGCATCGCGCCGTGCGTCGACACAATCTGCTCGGCCGATGAGTACGCTGGCGCGGTCCGGATGACCCAGCTGTTTCTGGAGGGGCGGACCGACGAAGTCGCCACCCGGCTGCGCGACCGCATGGTCGCCGCCGCCGCCGGCGAGCGCTTCGAGGAAGCCGCGCAACTGCGCGACGCCATGCGGACCGTGCAGACGCTGCGCGACCGTCAGCAGAAGATGGCCACGGCCGAGCTCGGCCACCGCGACATCTTCGGCCTCAAGCTCGGGCCCGCCGGCGTCGTCGTTCAGGTCTTCCAGGTCCGCGGCGGCCGCGTTGTCGAGCGGGTGGAGCTTGGCACCGAGGATGCGATCGTGGGGACGAGCGAAGGCGAGGTGCTCGAGGCGGCGATGCAGCAGTTCTATGAGATGCGCGGCGCCCCGCCGGAGATCCACGCGCCTGCGGAGCCCGACGAGCGCGAGGCGCTCGAGAGCTGGCTCGGCGAGCGCGCCGGCCGGAAGGTGCGGATCCTGGTGCCGCAGCGCGGAGAGAAGCGCGGCTTCGTCGACCTGGCGAACCGCAATGCGGGGCTCGCGTACCAGGTGCGGTTCAACCAGGCGCGGACCGCGCAGTACGAGGCGCTCGAGACGCTGCAACACGTCCTGGCGCTGGCCGCCCTTCCGCGGCGCATCGAGTGCTTCGACATCTCGACGATTCAGGGGAGCGAAACGGTCGCGTCAATGGTCGTGTGCGACGCTGGACGCATGCGGCGGGGAGAGTATCGGAAGTATCGGATCAGGGGCTTGGGACCGGTTGCTGGTCGCTCGTTGCTGGTTGCTGGTCTTGTTGCTGGTCCGTCGGAAGCCGCCGCCCGGTCGCGCGGTCACGGGCCGGCGGCCGACCAGCCACCAGCCACCAGCCACCAGCGACCAGTGAAGTCAGACGACTTCGCCGCCATGCACGAAGTCGTGCACCGCCGGTATCGCAAGCTTCTCGAACAGGGTGGACCGTTTCCGGACCTGGTGTTGATCGACGGGGGAAAAGGGCAGTTGTCGTCTGCCTACGTCGCCCTCGAGGAGCTCGGGCTCGCGAATCTCGTCGCCGTCGGCATCGCGAAGAAAGAAGAGCTCCTGTACACCCGCGACCGCGAGGATCCCATTGCGCTCTCCGCCACCGACCCGGCGCTGCTGCTGGTGCAGCGGATTCGTGACGAGGCACATCGCTTCGCGGTGACGTTTCACCGCCGCGCGCGCACGATGCGCGATCTCCGGTCGGAGCTCGATCGCGTCCCCGGGATCGGCCCTCGCCGGCGCCGGGCGCTGCTGACGACTTTCGGAAGCGTTGCGGGCGTGCGTCGCGCGACGCGCGAAGAGCTGGCGGCAGCTGTCGGCGCAAAAACCGCAGACGCCGTTCTTGCGTTTTTCTCGAGTCGGGCTTAACCTGACTGATCTTTGCTGGACATCAATTTCGCACAGGTCTTCATCTCGTTCGCCGTGCTCTTGTTCTCGTTGACGGTGCACGAGACGGCGCACGCCTGGACGGCGGATCGCCTTGGGGATCCCACGGCCCGACTGCTCGGTCGCGTGTCCCTCAATCCGGTCGTTCACGCTGATCCCATCGGCACGGTGCTGTTTCCGCTCGTCGCGCTCGTGACGGGCGCACCAATCATCGGATGGGCGAAGCCCGTGCCCGTGAACCCGCGTCAGCTCGGCCGTCCCCGGCGCGACTACGTGCTCGTCGCGGCCGCTGGACCGGCGAGCAACCTCCTGCTCGCGCTGACCGCCGCCAGCGTGCTGGCGATTCTGCCGGTGTCGCCGCAGACGCTCGGCGAGGCGAACGTGTCGGTTCCTGTTGCCACGTTTCTGAGCCAGGCGATGCGGCTCAACGTGCTGCTCGCCGTGTTCAACATGCTGCCGATCCCGCCGCTTGACGGCGGCAATGTCCTGGCCGGCCTCCTGCCGCCGCCGCTGGCCCGCCGGTACAATCTGCTGCGGCCGTACGGGTTCGTGCTGCTCTACGCCTTGATTCTCACCAACGGCTTTGCGCTCATCGTCGGACCGCCCTATCACTACATTCTTTCGTGGCTTCCAACCAAGTGACGTCGAAGGCCCGTGTCGTGTCGGGCATGCGCCCGACCGGCCGCCTGCACCTCGGACACCTGGTCGGCGCGCTTGGCAACTGGGTGCCGATGCAGGACAAGTACGACTGCTTCTATTTCGTGGCGGACTGGCACGCCCTGACGAGTGACTTCGCCGACACGAGCCAGCTGACCTCGTATGCGTACGAGAACGTTGCCGGCTGGATCGGCGCGGGCCTCGATCCGGAGAAGAGCACGTTTTTCGTGCAGTCGCTCGTGCCCGAGCATGCGGAGCTCTATCTCCTCCTTTCGATGGTGGTGCCGGTGCCGTGGCTCGAGCGCGTGCCGACCTACAAAGAGCAGCAGGAGGCGCTGAAGGACAAGGACCTCTCCTCGATCGGGTTTCTCGGCTACCCGCTCCTCCAGACGGCCGACATCGCCATCTACGACGCGACGCTGGTGCCGGTTGGGGAGGACCAGGTGGCGCATCTCGAGCTGGCGCGCGAGGCGATCAGACGCTTCAACGGCATCTTTGGTGCCGGCGGAAGTGTCCTGGTCGAGCCGCAGCCGTTGCTCACCACGTTCGGACGGCTGCCGGGTCTCGACGGCGGCAAGAAGATGAGCAAGAGCATCGGGAACACGATTCATCTGTCCGATTCGCCGGAAGAGGTGGCGAAGAAGGTCCGCCAGATGTATACCGACCCGAAGCGCGTTCGCGCGGACGTGCCGGGCACCGTCGAGGGCAATCCTGTCTTTGTCTACCACGACGCCTTCAATCGGAACACGGCGGAGGTCGAGGATCTGAAGGCCCGCTACCGTGCCGGCAAGGTCGGCGACGTGGAGGTCAAGACCAGGCTGGCGGCGGCGCTGAATGCGTATCTCGACCCGATCCGCGAACGGCGTGCGGCGGTGCTCGCCAGACCCGATCACCTGAAGGACATCCTCTTCGAGGGCTCGCGGCGCGCGCGCAGCGTGGCGGCGCAAACCATGGAGCGCGTGCGGGACGCGATGAAGATCTCGTACCGATGACCGAATCGCACCAGGACTTCGAATCGGCGCCGGACGCGTTCCCGGTCAAGCTGGAGTCGTTCGAGGGCCCGCTCGATCTGCTGCTGCACCTCATCAAGAAGAACGAGGTCAGCATCCACGACATCCCGATCACGCTCGTCACGCAGCAGTATCTCGAGGCTCTCGAGATGATGCAGGAGCTGAACCTCGACGTCGCCGGCGAGTTCATCGTCATGGCGGCCACCCTCATCCACATCAAGTCGAAGATGCTGCTGCCGCGGCCGGAGACCGCGTCGGGCGTGGAAGGCGAAGCGGAAGACCCGCGCGACGCGCTGGTGCGCCGTCTGCTGGAGCACCAGAAGTTCAAGGCCGCGGCCGGCCTGCTGCACGAGCGCGAGCAGCTCCGCGCGGCGCAGTGGCTCCGCCCCGACGAGCGCGTGGCGGGCCTTGCCGGGGATGATTACGAGCCCGAGCTGGAGGTCGACCTCTTCAGCCTGCTCACGGCATTTCAGCAGGTCGTCCAGCGAGCCAAACAACGCCCGAAAGTCCTGCTGCCGCCCGAGCAGATCCCGCTCGAAGTGCGCATCGATCAGCTGCTCGCACGGTTGTCGGAGACCGAGGCCTGCGGCTTCGAGGATCTGTTCGCGGACGCGGCCGATCGCGCCGGGCTGATCGTGACATTTCTTGCGCTGCTCGAGATGATCCGTCTCAAGCTCGTGCGCGTGTTTCAGTCCGGCGGGTTCGGGCCGATTCGCGTGTACAAGCGCGCGCGCCCGGCGGACGCGCCGCACCCGATTGGCGATCCGGAGAGACACCATGACTGATGAGTCCCAGAGAGAGTCGGACCTCGCCGAGGGTCCCCGTGTGCCGACGGCCGAGCTGAAAGCGATCCTCGAGGCGCTGATCTTTGCCTCTCCAGAGCCGCTGACGCCGAAACAGATTTTCAAGCTGCTCGAAACGGAGCCGAAGGAAGATGTGCAGGCGGCGATCGAACAATTGAAGCGCGATTACGACCGTCCGGGCGGGCTGCAGCTCGTTGAGGTCGCGGGTGGCTACCAGATCGTGACGCGCTCGGATCTCCATGAATGGGTTCGCCGCCTGTTTCAGGAGCGCACGACCCAGCGTCTGACGGTCCAGGCGCTCGAGACCCTCGCGGTGATCGCCTACCGGCAACCTGTGACCGCGCTCGAGATCACCGAGATCCGCGGCGTCAACACGTCGGGCGTCCTGAATACGCTCCTCGAGCGGCACCTCATCAAGATCGTGGGCCGCAAGCAGGTCGTCGGCCGGCCGTTCATGTACGCCACCACGAAGGAATTCCTCATCCGCTTCGGCCTGAACGACCTGACCGATCTGCCGAAAGTGGAGGACATGGCAGAAGCACTCGGCCTCGACGCGCCCCTGCTCGTAGAGCGGACGACCACCGAGGACATGCTTCCGGCCGACGAGCCGGACGGCGAGACGCCCCCGCTGTCGGACGAGCCCGGCGGATCGATCCACTAGCTCGGGATCGGCAGTGGGGAGTCGCGAAGCCCTGGGTTGGGCTGGAAACTACCTTCAGCCCCCCTCAGAGTCTACGGAGCGCTTCAACCGCTTCACCTCCTCCGCGGTCAGTTCGCGCCACTGACCGACTTTCAGTTTCACGTCACGAATCGGGCCGATCGCAACGCGCTGGAGGTGGGCAACCGGGTGCCCGATGGCTTCGCACATTTTTCGCACCTGGCGGTTGCGGCCTTCGTGGATCGTGATCCGCAGCGTGGATGTGCTTCGCCCTTCACTGCGGGCTCGAGGATCGATATCCGCTCGGGGGCCCCGCCGTGCGCCGAGGACGATGACCTCCGCCCCTGCGGTACGGCGGCCTTCGATCACGATGCCGCGCGAGAGGCGATTGAGATCGTGCGCGTCGGGCACGCCCAGCACGCGCGCCTCGTAGACGCGGGCGACACCGTGCCGCGGGTGCGTCAGCTTGGCCGCCAGATCCCCGTCGTTGGTCAGGATCAGGAGCCCCTCCGATTCGAAGTCGAGGCGTCCGACGGGATAGACGTACTCACGCGCGCCAACGAGATCGACGACCGTCGGCCGGTGTTCGGGGTCGGATCGCGTCGTGACGTACCCGCGCGGTTTGTTCAGGAGGATGTAGCGATGGCGCTCGACGACGGCGACGCGGCGGCCGTCGACGCGGATCTCGTCGCGGGCGGGATCGGCCTTCGACCCCAGCTCCCGAATCGTGGCGCCGTTGACGGTGACGCGGCCCTGCAGCATGAGCTGCTCGGACGCGCGCCGCGACGCAACGCCGGCCTGGGACAGAATCTTCTGCAAGCGCTCCATATCCAGGTCACGGGGGGGTTGAACCCTGCGAACCTTCCGAACCTTGCGACCTCCAAGCACCCCCCACGAGAACTAAGCCTACCGTGAGAGAAGGTCGCCCCAGAAACTTGCGAGCTGCATGACGTCACCGACGCGCACCGGTCGATCGGCCTTGTCGTGCGAGATCAGGCCCGTCAGCAGAAGCCTGACAGGCGCGTGACCGCGAAGATCGTCGACCAGATACTCGGATTCTACCGGCGGGATGACGTTATCTTCGGGGCCATGCAGGAGAAACACCGGCGCAGACGGCTTCGGCGATCTGGAGAGCGACAGCCCCGGATCGCTGCTGTCCGTTCCCACGTACGGCAGCAGTCGGACGCCGAGGTGAGCGACGTCGCGATTCACCACGTATCTCATGAGCGTTCGCGACGGCTCGGGAAGCGTGCCGGCCACGACGCGGACGGCATCGAGTGCAGCGCCCGCCGCCGCCTTATCCACGCCGCCTTCAAGAGCGGACGCCCGGAGATACTGGCGTACGGCCGCCCGCAGCGGATCGACCTGCGCGGGAGGCACGACGCGGTTGGCCACGCCGAGCAGGATGACCGCCACGCCGTAGTCGCGCGGCGGCCGCGTGAACGGCTGGTCGGCGGCGTCCGGCGTCAGCCGCAGCCGTCCCGGCGGAAAAGGTTCCTGCCCGGTACAGAGATACCGCAGCACTCGCGGGAGATCGTCATGCCCGCCGAATGCGAAAACGGTCGACACCACGCCGGCGAGAGACGGGCGGGCCGCCGCCACGATCGAGAGTCCGCCGCTGAAGCTGATGCCCATAAGCCCGACCTTGCGATCGGGCGCGAGACCGGAGTCCTTCGCCAGCCACACGGCGGATCGTTCGATGAGGTCTGTGATCTCCGGCGTGATCTCGAAGCGCGACAGCTGCGGGATATCGGGCGTCACGACGGCTACGTGGCTCGCCGCAAGCTGACGGGCGAGGCGGACGAGTCGCGGCTCGTCGATGCCCGACGCATGGAGCCCGGACACCAGCAGCGACGCGCGGGCCGAGGCGCCAGAGGGGCTGTACACCCGTGCGCGCATCGACCCGCGCGCAGTCGGAATCGCGACGTCGTGCGCGCGTACGTCGACCGTGTCGAGGTCGGCGAGCCGGCGTACGGCCCCGGGCATCTCGGCTGCGCGGACGACGAAGGACAGGCCGTGGACGTACGGCCGGCCGATGATGATCAGTCCGGTCAGCGCGACGACGAGGGCCGCGAGTCGCAGAAGCCGCACGCGCTGCATGTTAACCTTGGGCCGGGCAGGGGAGATAGGTCGATCGGTGCCGATGCGCAAGCTGATTATCGCCATTGACGGCCCATCTGGCGCCGGCAAGGGCACCGTCGCGCGCGGCGTGGCGGGCGCGCTCGGATACCGTCACGTCGATAGCGGCGCGATGTACAGGGCGTTAGGCTGGAAAGCCGTGCGGGACGGCGTGCCGTTCGAGCAGGAAGATGCGATCGCGGGTCTGGCCGCGCGCTCGGCGATCGAGGTCACGTCGACCCGTGTCACCATCGACGGCGAGGACGTCACGCGCGCCATCCGCACGCCTGAGATCGACCGCGCGGCCGCCGCAGTTGCGCGCCTGCCGAGCGTCCGCCGCGTGCTTGTTGCGCGTCAACGCGAGCTCGGAGCCGGCGGCGCGATTGTGATGGAGGGGCGGGACATCGGCACGGTCGTGTTTCCTGCCGCGGACGTGAAAATCTACCTCGATGCCGCGCCCGAGGAGCGCGCGCGCCGTCGCGCGAATGATCCGTCGCATAGCGGCGTGCCCGCCGCGGTTGCCGACGTGGCGACGCTCCTCACCGAGCGCGATGAGATCGACCGGACCCGGACGGCGTCTCCCCTTTACGCCGCAACCGACGCCGAGGTCATCGATACGACCGGCAAGCCGGTCGAAGAGGTCGTTCGCGAGGTCCTCAAGATAGTCACAAGCAAAGCGATTTGAGGTCAGATCCTCACATCTTTAGATCCTCAAATCCTCAAATCATCAGATCCGCCTAGTCCCTGTCCTTGTAGTCTTCAGACGACGCGGGATCCAGCTCCCATCGGTGCTTGTCCCGGTCGGTGACCTTGTCGGCGGACTTCAGCTCTTCGTTGTCGTTGTATTCCACGCCGAGCGCCTTGCCGATGTCGTCGACGACTTCCTGGTCCGGCGTGGGGTTGTCGCCGCCCGGCGCGCCGTCGCCGCTGAAATAGGCGTTCTCGTAGTCGGTGTCGACGTCGCCGCCTGTGATGGCCGGCGTCATCCCGGCGCCGAGCTTGCGGAGGTTCTCGGCGAGCTCGGCCCGGCCGGTGCCTGCGGCCGTCCCGCGGCGTTCGAGATTCAACGACGACGGCGGCGTAGGGAGGACGTCGTCCAGCGTCCGGCGAACGCGGTCGAGTCGTGGACGCTTGGTGGGCGGCGGCGGTTCAATCGCGGCCCGCGAACGGCGGATGGGCTTTGCAGTCCGTTTGGGAGCTTTTTTGTGTGCTCGAGTCTTGGTCTTTGCCTTAGGGCGTTTACCAGAGGGCCGCGCCCGGGCGACCTTGACGCGTGGCCGCCGTGCCTTTGCCCGAGCGGCCTTTCGAGTTGGTCGTCGGCTCTTCCGCTTGGCCATGACTCAAGTCCTTTCGGAACCTTGACAGTTTGGCGATAAGTGTCGTACGCTCTGTTGCTTATCGGAATTCAGAAAAACCTCGCGGGGCGCCGGACCCGTCAGACCCAACCCCCGGCAATCGCTCGATCCGTGATCCGGCGATAGAGGAGGACGCGCAAGGCATGGCGAACGTAGAAGACCAGAATCCCCCCGGCGACAAGAGCAGCGGCGGCACCGCCGTTGCGACCGAACGGCCGGAACGCGATCGGACCGAACTTTCCTCTCGGGGCGGCCTGAAGGCGCGTCCGCGCGACGACGACGACCAGATCGACCCCGCCGAGTACGCGAAGCTCTTGGACGTCTACGATAACAGCTTCCGGAACATCGCGGAAGGCGAGGTGGTCAAGGGCACCGTTCTCAAGGTCACCCCGTCGGAGGTCATCGTCGACGTCGGGTACAAGTCGGAAGGCATCATCGGCGTCGGCGAGTTTCTCGACGAGAGCGGCGAGGTAACGGTCCAGCCCGGCGACATCGTCGATGTGCTGCTGGAGCGCACCGAGGACCGCGAGGGCTACGTCGTCCTGTCGCGCGAAAAAGCCGAGAAGATGAAGATCTGGGACGAGGTCGAGAAGGCGTATGCCGACCGCAAGGTCGTGATCGGCCGCGTCATCGAGCGCATCAAGGGTGGCCTGGCGGTGGACATCGGCGTCCGCGCTTTCCTCCCCGGTTCGCAGATCGACGTGCGTCCGGTCCGCAACCTCGACGCGCTGCGCGGCCAGGAGCTGCGGATGCGCGTGATCAAGGTCAACAAGAAGCGCGGCAACATCGTGCTCTCGCGGAAGGCGCTGCTCGAAGAGGAGAACGCCGAGAAGAAGAAGCACACGCTCGAGACGCTCGCCGAGGGCAAAGTCCTCAAGGGCGTGGTGAAGAACATCACTGACTACGGGGCATTCATCGATCTCGGCGGCATCGACGGGCTGCTTCATATCACGGACATGTCGTGGGGCCGCGTCGGGCATCCGTCAGAGCTGTTCAAGGTGAACGACGAGATCGACGTCGTCGTGCTCAAGTACGACCCCGCAACCGAGCGCGTGTCGCTTGGTCACAAGCAGCTCATCACCGATCCCTGGGCGAACGTGATGGAGCGGTACCCGGTCGGCGCGCGGATGGCGGGGAAGGTCGTGAGCCTGACCGACTACGGCGCATTCGTGGAACTCGAGGCAGGGGTCGAGGGTCTGATCCACGTGAGCGAGATGTCGTGGAGCAAGCGGGTCAAGCACCCGTCGAAGATCCTCAACGTCGGCGACAGCGTGGACGCGATGGTGCTCGGCGTGGATCCCACCGCGCGTCGGATCTCGCTCGGCCTCAAGCAGGTCGAGAGCAATCCCTGGCACGACCTCGCCGACAAGTATCCGGTCGGCTCGAAGATCACCGGCAAGGTGCGCAACCTGACCGAGTTCGGAGCGTTCGTGGAGGTCGAGGAGGGCATCGACGGCCTGATCCACATTTCGGACATGTCGTGGAGCAAGCGGCTCAAGCATCCGTCGGAAGCGCTCAAGAAGGGCGACACCGTCGAGGCGATGGTGCTCAAC
>DASZFS010000575.1:0-9358 GCA_035939575.1 Vicinamibacterales bacterium
CTTGATTTTGGGGCGAGGCAACTGCACGCGGCCATGAGTCTTCAGCCTCTTCACAGATGAGTCATCAGTGGCTTCTGCCGAGGCCTCACGAGCCCGGCTTCATTGGAGCGCTCAGCGGCCAGATTACAATCGCGCAATGCAGACACGCGCACTCGGAACGAGCGGATTGGAAGTCTCGGCGCTGGGCCTCGGCTGTATGGGAATGAGCGCCTCCTACGGTCCGCCTGCAGACAAGCAGGAGATGATCTCTCTGATTCGGTCGGCGGTCGAGCGCGGCATCACCTTCTTCGACACCGCGGAAGTCTACGGACCGTTCGCGAACGAAGAACTCGTAGGCGAAGCGCTCGTCCCCTTCCACGGGCACGTGGCGATCGCCACCAAGTTCGGGTTCATACCGGCTTCCAAGGGGGACGCGCGGTGGAGCGCGTTGAACAGCCAGCCAGCACACATCGCGCAAGTCGCCGACGCCTCGCTCAAGCGACTCAAGGTCGAGGTCATCGATCTGTTCTATCAACACCGGGTCGATCCGGCCGTGCCCATCGAAGACGTCGCCGGCGCAGTGAAGGATCTCGTTCAGGCGGGCAAGGTGAAGTATTTCGGTCTCTCTGAAGCAGGCGCGCGCACGATCCGTCGCGCGCACGCGGTCCAGCCGGTGACGGCGGTGCAGAGCGAGTACTCGCTGTGGACGAGGGGACCTGAGGCCGACGTGCTGCCGACGCTCGAGGAACTCGGGATTGGCTTCGTTCCCTTCAGCCCCCTGGGCAGGGGCTTCCTCACCGGCAAGATCGACGAGCGCACGGCGTTCGACAGTTCCGACTTCCGCAACATCATGCCCAGGTTTACGCCGGAGGCCCGGAAATCGAATCAGACGCTGGTCGATCTGCTCCGCGCTATCGGAGACCGGAAGAAGGCGACGCCTGCGCAGATCGCGCTCGCATGGTTGCTGGCCCAGCGGCCGTGGATCGTGCCGATCCCGGGCACCACGAAGCGGGATCGCGTGCAGGAGAACATCGGCGCCGCGGCGATTGCCTTGACGTCCGAGGATCTTGAAGAGATCGACCGCGCCGCCTCCCAGATCACCGTGCACGGCGCGCGGTACCCGGACCAGCTGGAGCAGATGACAGGGCGGTGAGATCGTTCGTGACCGAAGAGCCCAATCACGCCGTTCTCCTTCCGTTGGTGACCGCAAGAAGGCCCGGCGCCGAGCCGTGGTGCGATCGAAGACCGCGTCCCAGCCCGTGTAGCTCGCCGAGTTGCGCGATGCGCCGGTTCAGCAGCGTACGCAACGGGCTACCCGTCAAACGGCCCACGTGCGCCTGGAGGCTCAAGAGATCGCCGCGGGACAAACAACCAGCGGCGACGCGCCGCTCGACGTCGGCGAGTCCGCTGAGCACGTCAGCACGAGCAGTCTCGCGTTTCGGGAGCCAGCCCGCGAGCTGAGCGATCTGTCCGAGCACGGTCGACATCGTTGCACTCATCGCCACGTTGATCTGGCAAGGGTTCGGCCAACACCGCACCGAGCCATAACAGGCCGAAAAGCGCGAACTTGCCGTCCAAAGTGGGTTGGTCCGCAAGGCCGGTGAGGCATCAGATGCCCAACTTGAGCATGCCGCTACTCGCCTCACGCTGAGCGCACGAAAGACGCTGTGGCACCAATGTTGATGGACGACCTGAATGCGTGCGCGGAACTACTGAGGGAATAGACTATCCGGAACTGCAGATGCAGCCGACCACGCAGGTCTCCAGCAGCTCCCCTGAGCAACGTTCCTTCGCCCGCTTTTTCGGCAATCTTGGACCGGGACTGATCACCGGTGCTGCCGACGACGATCCGTCCGGCATCTCCACGTACTCGGTCGCAGGTGCCTCCTTCGGATACCTCCCGCTCTGGACCGCCCTGTTTTCGTTTCCGCTGATGACCGCCGTTCAGCTCATGTGCGCCCGACTCGGACTCGTCACGGGGATGGGCCTGGCCGGCATTATCCGGAGGCGCTACTCGCGATGGGTGCTGTGGAGCGCGTGCCTGCTGCTGGTCATCGCCAACGCGATCAACATCGCCGCTGACCTGGGGGGCATGGCCGAGGCGACCCGGATGGTCACCGGCGCGCCCGTCGCTGTGTGCGTGCCGATGTACGGCGTCCTGATCGTGTCACTCTTGATGTGGTGGTCGTATCGCAAGATTGCGCGCGTGTTCAAATGGCTGACGCTCGTGCTCCTGGCCTATGTCGTCACGGCGTTCGTATCGCACGTCGATTGGCGGCTCGCGATGCGCGCCACGTTCATTCCCCACATCGAGTGGTCCCGAAGCTTTTTCTCGGTGCTGGTCGCCATCCTCGGGACCACCATCTCTCCGTACTTGTTCTTCTGGCAGGCCGCCCAGGAAGTCGAGGAGGAACGCGCCATGGGACGAACCTTCGCCCGGCGGCGCGGCGCGACAGGCGAAGAACTCACCGTCTGCCGGACGGACGTGGCGACGGGGATGTTCGCGTCGAACGCGATCATGTACTTCATCATCCTGACCACCGCCGCCACGCTGCACGCGCATGGCCGCAACACGATTGAAACGGCGCAGCAGGCGGCGGAGGCGCTGCGCCCGCTGGCCGGGGCGGGAGCCTACTGGCTCTTTACGTTGGGACTCATCGGCACGGGGATGCTGGCGGTGCCCGTTCTCGCCGGCTCTTGCGCCTATGCCATCGCGGAGGCCGCTGCCTGGCGCGGCTCGCTTGATCGGCAACCCCGGCGTGCCAAGAAGTTCTACTTCGTCCTGGCCGTCGCGATGGCAGCCGGGATCGGGCTGAACTACGCCGGCTTCGACGCGATCAGGCTGCTCTTTACGACGGCGGTCATCAACGGCATTCTCGCGCCGCCGCTGATCCTCATCGTGCTGTTGCTGACCAGTGACCGCCGCGTCATGGGCAATGCGGTCAATTCACCGCTCATGAACGTCTTGGGATGGACAACGTTCGTCGTGATGGTGGTTGCCGCCATCGGGCTCGCGTTTGCCTCCTGACGCCAATATCTGATGATTGAGTTATCTGATTGTCTGGTTATTGGTTGTGACGGACGCGACGGTGTCGTCTGAAAACCGCCCGACGCGCAGAACCCGCGCGGCCACGATCGCCAGGGCGACCGCGGCACACGTCGACACCGCGCCCAGTTTCACCTCGATCAGGACCGGTCCAGGCGGAAAGACTGCCGTCGCCACGAACAGTGCGAACATGAAGCCGGTGGAGGACACGAGCGCGATCACCATCTGATCGCGCCAGTGCAAACGGGGCAACAGGCGCAGGCGGGTGCTGGCGGCGAGCGCGAACCACACCCCTATCGGTCTGCCCACCAGCGCCGCAATCACCACGGCCCACGAGCCGGTTCCCCAGCCGCGGATCAGGAGGCCGCCGTTCACCAGCCCGAACAGGAACAAGACCACCTGGACGGGGAGTTCGAAGACGTGTTCGAAGTGGCCGGAACGCACATGCACGCCACGGGTCTCTCCAGCAAAGAAGTCGAGGCCTCGCGGCGCGTGCGGCTGCAGCGGCACGATCGGCACGAGAGCGAGCGCCGGATTGACCCCAAACCACAAGAAGGCCGTCCAGGACAGCGTGCCGCCGATCAGCAGATAGGGCCAGAAGCTGGCGACGCGTTGCCATCGCAGGAGAACCGCGACGCCTATCGCAACGGCCATCAGGGCAAGACCGGCCAGGTGCCGCTCCGCGACGGGGTACTGCGCCATGACCACGGCCAGGACGACGACGTTGGTGGCGATCGCCAGGAGCAGGAGAAACGGCGTCGCGGCGCGTTTGCGAAAGATGATCTTTGCCGTGAAATAGCAGAAGGCAACGTCGATCGCGCTGCCCACCGGCCACCCGGTCAGCAGCAGCGTCTCGTCGCCGGACCGGACGAAGGCCACGTATGCGAGAGCGCTGCCGCCGATTCCCCCGAGAGCCGCGACCACCGGCAGAATCGCACGGCGCCAGCTGTGTAGCGCACCGCCCGGCATCATCGCTTCGACAATTTCATGCGTCACGACGCCGAAGAAGAGCGCCATGCCGACGTCGTTGACCGCAAAAGCGAGTGTGTGCGCGAAGCGGAAGTAGCTCTCCGAGCCGGTATTGGCCCAGACGAGCGCCAGGATCGCGCCGATGGGGAGGACCAGGTACTGATCGCGCAGGAATCGAGCGGCGCGCTTCATGGCCGCGGCTCCCGCTGAATCAATCCGGAATCGACGATCGCCCCCGTCCGAGAGATGGCCTGGAAGTACAGCTCAGGACCGGCCACTTCCACGAGCATGAAGCTCTGATCCTGATCGAACGCGGCCGCGGTCATCTCGGACCGGCGCACGTCGCCTTTCCGCAGCTGCCCCGCCGCCCCGGACACGAAGTAGAAGATGCCCTTCTGCGGCTTGATCCGTTCGTACACGTGATCGTGGCCGGAGAAGACGACATTCACCCCGTACTTGATGAAGATCGGCTCGAGAATCACCCGGATGTCGACCTGCGACCCGTGAGAGCCGCCGTCGGAGTAGAGCGGGTGGTGAAAGTAACAGATCTTCCACTCGTCACTCGAGCCCTTCAGCGCTCCGTCCAGCCACGCAAGCTGCGGCGGATCCAGGTAGTCGGTGTCCATCACGAAGAACCTGACATTGCCCCTCGCGTAGGTGTAGTACCGTTCGCCGCCCATGTTGAACGGCTTGTACGATCGGTTCGTTTGATGGTCGTGATTGCCCAGCGCCGCAAAGAATCGAACGCCCGCGTCGAGGAGCGGTTTGTAGGGCTGTTCGAATTTGTTGACGAAATCTTGCGATTGCTGCCCCCCGTACATGTTGTCGCCGAGCATGATGACCGTCTCGAACGGAAACGCCGCGTGACGAACGACCATCTGGTGCGCGACCTCGTACTCTTCCCGCCCGCCGGTGCCGTTGTCGCCGATGACCGCGAATTTGACGGAGCCCGGCTTTCCGGGAAGCGCGACGTCCTGCCCCGCTGCCGACCACGCTCCAAGCGCAACGACAATCAGGAGAAGCCGAAGAAGACGAACGCGCCGCTGCACTCGCGCTGCTTGGGGATCCTGGTGGGCTTCGGTTGCAACCTCTACCGCAGTCGGCGAACGCAAGTTCATGGCCAGTGCCTCGAGAGCGAGCTTATCTCGAGAGCCAGGTTGTTGGGATCACGCGCCTGGCTATAAAGTGACCCTATTGGCACTTCTATCTGGCACTTCTATTGGTTGTCACCCATATGATGCTCGTTGCCGCGCCGCTTTTCGTGGCGAGTCTAGCCGTCGCCGCTGTACCGGCTGTACCGGCTGTACCGATTGTACCGATGGTTCAACGCGTCACTCCACCGGTTTTCATGCCCGGGGGCGCACATCCAGCTGAGAGCCAGGGGCAGCAGGACCAGGCCCCTCGCGATGAGGGTCCACCGGATGCTCTCAGTCAAGACCAGCCCGATGACAAGAAGCCGCCAACGCCGCCGCACACCGGCATCCGCGCGCTGCTGACCGGCGTGGTCGACGATCTGAAACATCTGCCTACCACCACCAACATGTACGTCGCACTGGGCGGAGGCGGCCTGGCGCTTGCCGTCCACCCAGCCGACGACTCGATCAATGCGCATCTGCGAAGCCACTATACGTTGGTGAACGATCTCTACGCGCCTGCCAAGTACTTCGGCGACACGCCAGAGCAGGTCGCGTTGTCGCTCGGCACCTACGCCTACGGTCGCCTGTTCGATCAGCCGAAGGTCTCGCATCTCGGCATGGACCTGCTGCGCGCCCAGATCGTCACAGAGATAATGGTCGAGCCCCTGAAGTTCGCGACACATCGTCAGAGGCCCGATCACAGCAACTACCAATCGTTTCCGTCTGGCCATGCAGCGGTGACCTTCGCCGCCGCGACCGTCCTCGAGCGCCACCTCGGATGGAAGAAGTCGGCGCTCGCCTACGTCGTCGCCGGCTACGTCGCGACCTCGCGGCTCCACGACAACGTGCACTTCGCGAGCGACGTGGTGTTCGGCGCCGCGGTCGGCACCATCAGCGGCTTGACCATCACCCAGCACGGCGCCAACAGCTGGGCGCTCGCGCCAGCTCCCGTGCCAGGCGGCGTTGCGGTCCTCGTGACTCGCGTGACTCCGCGCGAGCGCTGAAACAGCGCGGCACTCCAGGAGCTCGGCATCCGCCTGCGTTCCGCGAAGGCATGGATGAGGCGGCTTGAACCTGGCGCTCGGAGTGTAGCGAAATGCCCAGGTTGAGCATCCCGCGACTCACCGGCGACGGAAATCACGCACATCCGAAACCCGACCTGATGCGTTCGCGGTTGTCATCACTCGTCATCACTCCACGCTGGGTTGGCCGAACCCTTGCCTGGTCCAATACGGTAGGAGCTCAAGGGTTCGCTCATGAAACTCATCGTGCAGCCGGACGCGGGGATCGACGCGATCCTCACGGCCATCAAGCAGGCGAAGAAGACGATCGATATCGTCATCTTCCGGCTCGATCTGCAGGACGTGACGCGCGGGCTCGAAGCCGCGGCAGCCCGCGGCGTCCTCGTGCGGGCGCTGATCGCCCATACCAATCGAGGCGGCGAGAAGAGCCTGCGGAAGTTGGAGATGCGGTTGCTCGAGAAGGGCATCACCGTTTCCCGAACGGCCGACGACCTCGTGCGGTACCACGGGAAGATGATGATCGTCGATCGACGCACGCTGCACATCTACGGGTTCAATTTCACCGGCCTGGACGTCGGCAGGAGCCGCAGCTTCGGCGCGACCACGCGCAATCACAAGCTGGTGCGCGAAGCCATCGCGCTGTTCGAAGCGGATTGCGCGCGCGTGCCGTACGCGCCGGGATGTGAGCGATTCGTGGTGAGTCCTGACAATGCGCGCGACCGGCTCACCGCATTCATCAAGGCCGCCCGCAGGCAGCTGTTGATCTACGACCCGCAGGTCGGCGACCCCGGAATCCTTCGCCTGCTCACCGAACGCGCCAAGGCTGGTGTCGACGTCAGGATCATCGGAAAAATCGTCAGCAAGAAGTCGGCGCTCGTCGCTGAGAAGTATCCGGGGAAACGGCTTCATGTCCGCGCGATGATTCGCGACGGCCGGCGCGCATTCCTGGGCAGTCAGAGTCTGCGGAAGGTCGAACTTGAAAGGCGGCGGGAGATCGGGGTGATCGTCGCTGACGCCAAGGTCGTGAATCAGATGTACGCGGTCTTTGAGGCGGATTGGGCGGAAACCGACTCCGGCAGGGCCGCGGCCAAAGCCGCGAACAAGGGCCTCGAGCACGCGGATGGCGATTCGGAATCCGCCGCCGCCTCGTAGGTCGATGGGCCACACGCGGTTCTCGCACGAGACGCCGATCTGCCGTATCGTGGACCACACAGGTGTGCCGCGTTTAATGCTGAGCCGCGTTCTCGAGCCCGGCAGTGCGTCGTCATGCCTCATTGTTCATGCGCAGTATCCCGACCGAGCCGATAGGGAGCATCCCCAGGCCCTCCCGCCTGATCGAGGCGGTCGAGGCCGCCGGCGGCAGCATTCCGGCCTTGGACCCGCTGTACGAAGACGCGATTCAGGACACGATTGAGCAGTTCGAGGCAACAGGATCGCCCGTCATCACGGACGGCGAGCAGCGGAAGTACCGCAATTTCTGGACGTACTGCGTCGAGGGTCTTCCCAACACGGCGGCCGACGGATTCCAGATCCCATTCTCGGCCGGCCACGTCCGCCGGATGCTTCGCTTGACCGCGGGGCCGTTCCGGTACCTCACGCATGCGGACCGCTACCTCGAGGGAGCGCTCAGGTATGCCCACAGACCCGTGAAGCAGGCGGTCATCTCACCGTCGGCGTTGAGCCTGATGTACCCGGCCGAACCGATCCCGGGTTATACCCGTGAGCAGTTTCTCGATGACCTGCTGCGCGAGCACGAGACCGAGGTCCGGAACTGTTTGAGAAAAGGCGCCTGGAAGGTGCAGATCGACTTCACGGAAGGGAGACTCGCCGTCAAGATCGACCCGTCTGGCGAACTGCTGCACACGTTCATCGACCTGAATAACCTCGCGCTGTCGCGATTCTCGGCCAGCGAGCGAGCACGCATTGGCGTCCATACGTGTCCCGGGAGCGATCGCGACTCCACGCACAGCGGAGATGTCGACTACGCCGCACTGCTCCCCAGTCTGTTCGAGCTCATGGCCGGATCCTTCTACGTCGCATTGGCGGGCGAAAAAGACCGCGCCCATGTGTTGACGATGATCCGCGATCACGTCAAGCCGGATCAGCGGGTGTTCGTCGGAGTCATCGATCCGATCGATCCGCGCGTCGAAACGCCCGAGGACGTGAGGGACCGCGTGCTCGAGGCCGCCGAGTACATTCCGATCGAACACTTGGGCACGTGCGATGACTGCGGATTCTCGCCGTTCTGTGACGACACCACGACGACCCGCGCGACGGCGTTTGCCAAGATCCGCGCTCGCGTCGAGGGCACGCGGCTCGCCAGTGAAAGGCTCGGTGGCGGCTAGGTGACGAAAGCCGGGGACGAGGGGGATCGGCTGCGCGCGGTCGCGTTGCAGAATGCGCAGAGCATCCTTGTCGCGCGCCGTCGCGCCGAAGAGGATTTGCGACAGCAGTCGGAGTGGCTGCGAACGACACTCGCCAGCATCGGCGATGCGGTGATCACGACGGACGCTGACGGGCGCGTGACCTTCATGAACGCCGTCGCCGAGGCGCTGACCGGCTGGTCCCAAGCTGACGCGCTGGGCCGGCTTCTGCCGGACGTATTTCAGATCGTCCACGAGGGCACTCGTGATCCGATCGAGAATCCCGCGCTTCGCGCCCTTGAGACCGGTGCGATCGTCAGGCTGGCGAACCACACCATCCTGGTCTCCCGGGATGGTCGGGAACGGCCGATCGACGATAGCGCGGCGCCGATTCGCGACGCGTCAGGCGCCGCGGTCGGCGCGGTTCTGGTGTTTCGCGACGTGTCCGAGCGCAAGAGCTCTGAGCTCGTCCGTGCGCACCTGGCCGCCATCATCGAGTCTTCCGAGGACGCCATCGTCAGCAAGACACTTCAAGGCATCGTCCGCTCCTGGAACACAGGCGCCGAGCGCCTGTTCGGCTACCTGGCTCACGAGGCCGTCGGGCGGCCGATCACGTTCCTGATACCGCCGGAGCGCCTGGATGAGGAGCAGGAGATCCTCGCGCGAATCGCGCGCGGGGATCGGATCGAGCATTTCGAGACGGTTCGCCTCACGAAGGACGGCCGGCGCGTGGACATTTCGCTCACCGTCTCGCCCATTCGCGACAAGTCGGGCGGGATCGTCGGCGCGTCCAAAATCGCCCGCGATATCACGGCTCGCAAGCGCGCGGAGGAGGCCCTGCTC
>DASZFS010000576.1:0-2492 GCA_035939575.1 Vicinamibacterales bacterium
CCACCGTCACGGAAGAAGGAAAGAAGATCCTGTTCGGACAAACGTCGGGCAGAGCCTCGGTAGCCTGACGAACGAGACGGAACGTCATTCCACATGATGGAGGAGAAGATTGTGATGAAGTCCTCATCTGAGCAACTGCAGCCGGCCGAGCATCGGTCCATCGATCAAAGCAAGGTTGCATATCAAAAACCCCAGCCCACCGGCATGGTGCCGGACGTATTCGTCGGCTCCGCGCTGGAACTTGACGGGGACGAACGCGAATGGGTCCCGCAATCGCCGACCGTTGCCTTCAGGCCGCTGGTCCTGAACGTGAGCCAGGGATACTATATCAACATCCTTCGGGTCCGGTCTTCGGGCGTGCTGTCGCGTCACCGTCATTCCGGTCCGGTGCACGCCTTCACGCTGCGCGGAAGATGGCGCTACCTCGAGCATGACTGGGTCGCGACGCCAGGCGACTACGCATTCGAGCCGCCCGGCGAGACGCACACGCTGGTCGTTCCGGACGACGTGAAAGAAATGGCCACGCTCTTTCACGTGACGGGCGGATACACCTATGTCGATCCCTACGGCGAGGCACTCGGATACGAAGATGTTTTCACCAAGCTCGAGCATGCGGCCAGGCACTATGAAGCGGTCGGACTCGGCAAGGAACATGTGAAGAGGATCGTCCGATGACGAGCCGCGAAACCGTCGATGTAGGTGGCGTTCCGATCAGCTATCTGACCGCCGGCAAGGGCGGCTCCCTGGTTCTCCTGCTTCATGGCACCTATTGGAGCCGTGTCTGGCAGCCCGTGCTCGACGGCATCGCCGCGGCGGGCCTTCGCCCGGTGGCGGTCGATTTCCCCGGCTTCGGTCGTTCCGGAGGTGAGCTCACCGTGAGCGAGGCTTCGGTTCCGCGTCTCTCTGCCTGGCTCGTGGGTTTCCTCGAAGCGTTCGCACATAAGGGCCCGGTCATGGTCGCCGGCCACGACATCGGCGGAGGCGTGGCGCAGCATCTCGCGCTCGCAGGCACCGTGGAGGTGCCGCGCGTGGCTGTGGTCAACGGCATCATGTACGACTCGTGGCCGGTGCCCGGCGTTGCCCGCTTCCGGGATCCGGCAGTGGCCGCTGCGACGACGCGAGATGACATTCTCGCCGCGCGTCGCGTGTCGGTCGTGAAAGCGCTCGGGCGCCCGGCAAGCGAGGCCGAGATCGCCGAATATCTCGATCCCTGGACAGACCCGAGGGTTGCCCGCTCATGGCTGGCGCTCGCGGGCGCTGCCGACCACCGCCACACGATGGAGATGCTGCCGGCTTTGCTGCAGTCCAAGACGCCGAAGCTCCTGGTGTGGGGCGAGGAGGACCCATTTCAGACGATCGACTATGCCGAACGCTATGCTCGCGAGATCCCGGACACGCGGCTCGTCCGGATCAAGTCGGCAGGACACATTCCGATGGAAAACGATCCTAAAGCCGTGGCGGGAGCTCTGGCCGAGTTCTTTGCCGGCAAGTAGTGAAGGAGGGAGTCCAATGAAGGTTGCGATCCTCGACGACTACCAGAACGTAGCGCTGCAGCTCGCCGACTGGTCGGGCGTTCGTCGGCGCGCCGAGATCACCGTGTTCAACGACCACGTGGCCGACCCCTCGGCAGTCGTCGAACGGTTGCGGCCGTTCGAGGTGGTGTGCGTCATGCGCGAACGCACGCCGCTTACGAGGGAGATCCTGCAGCAGTTGCCAAACCTCAAGCTGATAGCGTCGACCGGACCGCGAAACGCCTCCATCAACAGCCAGACCGCGACCGATCTCGGCATCGCGGTTACCGCGACCGGCTACGATTCCACTCCGACCATCGAGTTCACCTGGTCGCTGATCCTGGCCTGCATGCGAGGCATCGACCGGGAGGCTGCTTCGCTCAGGGTCGGTGGGTGGCAGACCGGCCTCGGCTCGAACCTGCGGGGCAAAAGCCTCGCGGTCGTCGGCTTAGGCAACATCGGACAGGAAATCGCGCGCATCGGTCTCGCCTTCGGCATGAAGGTAGTCGCCTGGAGCCAGAACTTGACCGAGGAGAAGGCAAGCGCCGCGGGCGCAATTCTGGTCGACAAGCAGACATTGTTTCGCGAAGCGGACGTCGTCACGGTGCATCTCGTCCTGAGCGGCCGCACCAAAGGCCTGATCGGGGCACCCGAGTTCGCGCTGATGAAGCCGACGGCGAGATTTGTGAATACATCACGCGGCCCGATCGTCGACGAGGCGGCTCTGGTCGAGGCGCTGCAGGCGCGCAGGATCGCCGGCGCAGCCGTCGACGTATTCGACGTGGAGCCGCTGCCTCCTGATCATCCCTTCCGGAAGCTGGAGAACATCCTCGCAACGCCACACATCGGCTACGTCAGCGAAGATCTTTACCGGACCTTCTATGGCGACGCCGCGGACAGCATCGCGAAATGGCTCGAGGTCAACGCAGCCTCGGTACAGCCATCTGCCGCGGACAATCTTCTCATCAACACGAGGTGCAC
>DASZFS010000577.1:0-12669 GCA_035939575.1 Vicinamibacterales bacterium
CCCGGCCGACCGCGAGTGCCGCCGCCGCGCTCGCGCCGTTGGCCGCAATCTCGAGGTGGTCAGTGCTGCCAAAGAGCGCGCACACCTCTCCCGGCGCGGCGTCCGCATAGGTGGTGACGACCTTGGTCACGTGATGGTCGCCGATGCGAATATCGAGCGGCGCGCCGGCCAGCCGGTCAAAGTCTTTCCGGTCGATGTTTGTGACGAGGTTCCCAAACCGATCGACGCGCAGCACCTGGCCTATCAGCTCGACGGTGTCGCCGCCTGTATGGATCGCCGGCACCGGGATCTCGAGGCGTTGAAGCGCGCCGGCCGCCCGGCCGAGCGCGCTCAGCTCGAGGCCCTTCGCCAGCCAGCCCGCCGCCGGCGCAAACCGGTCGCGTCCCTCGAACGTACGGCTGACCGTCGGTCGCGCATAGCGCCGCTCGGTGAGCTCGACGACCTTGCGCGGCTGGTGCTCATCGAGCACCGCCGTGAGCACGCCGTTGTCGGGCGCCACGAACCTGTAGTCGCCCGCGTCCGCGGCAATGCCGCGCCGCGCCGACCCCACGCCGGGGTCCACCACGACGAGGAAAACTGTCCCGGGCGGGAAATACCGGTACGCGGCGACGAGCTCGAGCGCGCCAGCGAGCACGTCATGCGCGGCGATGTCGTGCGTGATGTCGACCAGCACCGCGTCGGGGCAGACGCTGAGCGCCACGCCCTTCATGGTTCCCGCGTAGTGGTCACGGGTCCCGAAATCGGTGAGCAGGGCGATGACCGGCCGGGCCATGCTGACATGGTAATTGAGGATTGCGGATTGCGGATTGAGGATTGGGGCTCGGAGGATCTGAGGATCTACGCCGTCTTGCGAAACAGGATCTCCCGCAGGTTGTTCTGCAGCAGGAACGAGTCCGAGACCCTCAAACCTGAGAACAGCCGGATGATGTCGCGGTTGAGGAGGATGGCCTGCCGCCCCCGCGCCGCCGAATACGGCCGGTGCCGCAGGTTCACGTCGTCAACGATGACGAACTTGGTGTACCGCGTGTCGCGCGGCTGCGCGGTACCGAAGAAGCCCAGCAGCGCGCCGTCCGGACGCAGCAGCCGCATCAGCTCGGCGGCGAGCGCCTGCGCGGACGCCTTGTCGAGGTAGTCAATGAGGTCCCAGCAGAGAATGCCGTCCACGGTGCCGGCGGCTTGATGAAAGCGGCGTTGAAAGAACTTGGGAAGGACTTCGAGCTTCCCCTCCCGCACGTGGCGATCGACGTCCGCGAAGATGTCCTCGACGAAGATCTTGCACCCGAGCTGCTCGCCGAAGAAGCTGACATTGCTGCCAACCACCGGCCCGAGATCGAGCAACACCGGCGAGGCGTGAGACGTCAGCGTGACCAGGAATTTCTTGAGCGCCTTGGTCGAGAAAACGGGATCGTCGATGTCCACCGACGTACGCGTCAGGCGCACGTCAGTGTCACTCTTGCGCGGCGCGATGCGATCAAGAAGACCCATGAAAAGGAAGAGGATGAAACTTAAAAGTTAGAACTTAAAGGAAAAAGTGAGAAGGGGCGGTACGCACCCTTTCACCTTTCGACTCTTGCCTTCGACCTGCTTCTCAGTTCTAACTTCTCAGTTCTAACTTCTAACTTCTTCTTATGCCCCGACCCGCTGTGGCTGCGGCGCGGCGGCGGGCGCCGGCGCGGCCTGAGGCTGAGACTGCTTGTCCTTCGCCTGCGCCTGGGGCTGCGCGGGAGCACCGGCCTTGCGCTGCATGTCGACGCTGCCGCGGAAATGCGCCCCTTCGGCAATCGCCACGCGCGGCGAGACGATATCCCCATCCACGGAGCCGTTGTCGCGAATGTCGACCTTGTCGCTGGCCGTAACGTTGCCCGTCACCTCGCCGAGCACGATGACCGCCTTGGCGAACACCTGGGCCTTGATCTTCCCGTTCGGGCCGATCGTCAGCACGTGATCGCGCAACTGGATGGTGCCCTCGACATGTCCCTCAATTGTGAGGTCCTCGCTGCCGTTCAGCTCGCCTTTGATCACGACCGACTTGCCAATATTCACGATGTCCCTCTCCATGAGTTGGGTTGCGTCCGAGCGAAGTCCCCCGTGCGCCGCCGCGTGGCCACCAGTGCCCGGCGTCGTCGGTGCGGGCGGCTGCGGCGTCACTGTCGGTTGTCCGCTTGCTGGTCGGACTGATTCATCGCGTTTCCACATGTGTTCCTCCGCCTGTCATTGTCCCCAATCGTTCGTTCCCCAATGGTTCGGGTCTTTCGTGTTCGGGGTCCTTCAATGGTTCGGGGCCCCGGCGCTGTTGCAGCCGAAGTGCTGTCAAGTGCAATATCGGGACGTGAAAGTCTTGCCAGTATAGGTGTCGCCAGAAAGGTTGTCTAGTCCTTTTGCTGCTGAGAGTTAGCGGCTTTGATACAATGAAAGGTTCACGATGCGTGTCTACTTTGACTACAACGCCACGACCCCCCTTTCGCCGGAGGCAACGGAGGCCGTCGTGCGCGCAACGCGTGAAACATTCGGAAATGCGTCGAGTGTGCACCACTTTGGACAACTGGCCAAGGCGACGCTCGACGAAGCCCGGTCGTCGGTGGCGGCGCTGGTCGGCGGGGACCCGTCGGAGGTGGTCTTCACGAGCGGCGGCACCGAATCCGACAATTTCGCCCTTCGGGGAGTCGCCGAGGCCGTCGAGCCTCTCGGCCGCAGGCACCTCGTGGCCAGCGCGATCGAGCACGAAGCGGTGCTCAACACACTGCGCGCACTGGCGCGTCGCGGCTGGACCACGACCCTTCTGCCCGTCGGCGCGACAGGCATCGTCATGGGCGATCACTTGCGGGAGGCGATGACCGATCGGACGGCGATCGTCTCCGTGATGCATGCGAACAACGAGATCGGCACCATACAGCCGATCGCCGAGCTCGCGCAGATCGCCCACGAGCGGGGGGCGATCCTGCACACGGACGCCGTGCAGTCGGCGGGCAAGATTCCGATCGACGTGCGCCAGCTGGGCGTCGATCTGGTGTCGTTGTCCGCGCACAAGTTCAACGGGCCGAAGGGCGCCGGCGCGCTCTGGGTGAAACGCGGGACGCGCATGCAGCCCATCTTGACCGGTGGCAAACACGAGCGGAACCGGCGGGCAGGCACCGAAAACGTGCCGGCGATCGCCGGGCTCGGCGTCGCGGCGCACGTCGCCTCGGGGAAGCTCGCGAGTGAAGGGCTCAGGCTCGCGTCGCTGCGCGACCGCCTGGAGAACGGAATTCTTGCCGCGGTCCCCGGCACGGTCGTCAACGGGACGCGGTCGACTCGCGTGCCGAACACGACGAACATCAGCTTCGACCGCGTTGAGGCTGAGAGCCTGCTCATCGCGCTCGACCTCGAGGGCGTCGCCGTCTCAACAGGATCGGCGTGCTCTTCGGGAACCCTGGAGCCATCGCACGTCCTCAAGGCGATGGGCCTGCCGGCACACCGGACGCAGAATTCGCTGCGGTTCAGCCTCGGCATGTACTCTACCGAGGAGGAGGTGCACTTCGTCGTCGCGGTTCTCCCCCGCCTCGTCGAGAAGCTGCGAGGGCTGACTCGCAAAGCCGTCTAGTTTTGATATGCGTATTGTCGTAGCCATGTCGGGCGGCGTGGACTCGTCCGTCGCCGCGTCGCTTCTGGCCGAGCAGGGCCACGACGTGATCGGTCTGTCCATGCAGCTCTACGATGTCTCCGGGGTCTCCGGGGTCTCCGGCGTCTCCGGCGCCTCCAGCGGGAGTGACGGCCAGAAAGCGTTCGGCAGCTGCTGCAGCATCGACGATCTCCACGACGCGCGGCGCGTGGCGGCGGCGATCGGCATTCCCCACTACATCCTGAACTTCGAGAAGCAGTTCGATTCACACGTCGTGTCGAACTTCATACGCGAGTACGCGGCAGGACGGACGCCGCTCCCCTGCGCGCATTGCAACAGCGATCTCAAATTCGCGACGCTGGCGGAGCATGCGGAGGGCTTTGGCGCCAACGCGCTGGCGACCGGACATTACGCCCGCGTGGACCACGATGCCGTGAGCGGCCGGTACCTGCTCAAGCGCGCCGTCGATCCGTCGAAGGATCAGTCCTACTTCCTGTTCTCACTGACTCAGGACCAGCTGGCCCGCGCGGTCTTCCCTGTGGGCGATCGCCCCAAGGAGGAGGTCCGCACGTACGCGCGGGCGCGAGGACTCCCGGTTGCGGACAAGCCCGACAGCCAGGAAATCTGCTTCATACCCGACCATGACTACGCCGGATTTGTCGCCAGGCATGCGCCCGATGTTCCCCGCGACGGCGCGATCGTGGACGAGCAGGGGCGCCAGGTCGGCAGCCACTCGGGCATCCACCGCTTCACCGTCGGCCAGCGCAAGGGCCTCGGTCTCTCAGGTTCACCGACCGGCGCGCCGATGTACGTCCTGTCGCTGAGTGCGTCCGATCGGCAAGTCGTCGTCGGGCCCCGCTCGTCGCTCGAGCGGACAACGCTGAGGGCGTCGGGTGTGAACTGGATCGGTCCCGAGCCGGCGACGCCGGTCCGCGCCGCGGTGCAGATTCGCCACAGACACGCCGCAGCACCGGCGAGCGTCAGGGCCATCGGAGACGCACGTGCCGAGGTCGTCTTCGACGTCCCGCAGCTTGCCGTGACGCCCGGACAGGCTGTCGTCTTTTATGACGGAGACAGAGTTGTGGGCGGCGGCTGGATCGACAATTCCGTCGTGTGACCAGAGCGCTTGGGCTGGAGACTCATGCACGCGACCATGAGTCTTCAGCCCGCCGAGACTGCGCCGCGTGATCCAGGAGCCGTTAGACCGTCTGCAGATGCTCGGGAATGTGTTCGAGGTGACGCTCCGCGTCAAGCGCCGCCATGCAGCCCGAGCCGGCCGCCGTGATCGCCTGACGGTAGATATGATCCTGCACGTCGCCGCAGGCAAATACGCCTTCCACGTTCGTCTTCGACCCGTCGCGCGTGACGATGTAGCCGTTCGCGTCAAGATCGAGCTGCCCGCGGAACAGCGCCGTGTTGGGCGTATGGCCGATGGCCACGAACACGCCCTTCAGCGGCACCTCGGTCTTTACCCCGGTCTTGTTGTGACGCACGATCATCGACGTCACCTCGCCCTTGCCGCTGTCCTTGATTTCCTCGACCTCGCTGTCGAGCATCCAGACGATCTTCGGGTTTGCCCGCGCCTTGTCCTGCATGATCTTCGACGCGCGCAGCGTGTCCCGCCGGTGAACGAGCGTCACCTTCGACGCAAATCTCGTCAGGAAGACCGCTTCCTCCATCGCCGAGTCGCCGCCGCCGACGACCGCGATGTCCTGCCCGCGGAAGAAGTAGCCGTCGCATGTCGCGCAGGTCGAGACGCCGCGGCCCATCAGGCTTCGCTCCGCATGGAGCCCCAGCAGCTTCGCCGACGCGCCGGTCGCGATAATGACGGTCTTCGCGTGGTATTCGGCGTCGGAGGTCTTGACCACCAGGGGCTGCGAGGACACGTCGACTTTCGTGACGTTGCCGTGGACGAAGTCCGCGCCAAATTTCTGGGCCTGGGCCCTCATCTCCGCCATGAGATCGGGGCCCATGATCCCGTCGCGATAGCCGGGCCAGTTCTCGACCATCGTCGTCAGCATGAGCTGTCCGCCGGCTTCGAGACCCTCGATAACAAGCGGCCGCAGGTTGGCGCGTGCCGAGTACAAGGCAGCCGTCAGCCCTGCCGGGCCGGAGCCGATAATGATGACGTTGCGAAGGTCAGGCATTGGGTAAGTGTTTGTCCAACACCTTCTTGAGGTCGTCTTTTGGCGCGAGGCCGACGATCGACTCGACGACCTGGCCGCCTTTGAACAGCAGCAGCGTCGGAATGCCTCGGACCTGATACTTGAACGCGACGTTGGGGTTCTCGTCAACGTTCAGCTTGCCGATGCTCACCTTGCCTGCGTATTCCGCTGCAAGAGCTTCGACGGTGGGGGTGAGCCGCTTGCACGGTCCGCACCACTCCGCCCAGAAATCGACCAGCACCGGCGCGCCGGACTTCAGCACGCTGTCGTCGAAATTGCCGTCCGTAAAGGTCTGCAGTTTCTCAGTCGCAGTCTTCTGAACGTCTTCAGTCGCAATCTTCTGGACGTCTTCAGTCGCTATCTTCTGCACGTTTTCAGTCGCCATTTTTTCGCCTTTTGACGTTAGCCCTTAGTCATCAGCCACCAGCAACGAGCCATCCCCCTCCGCTCGCCCCTAGCCAGGAGCCTTGCGAAGCTCTTCATACATTTTGACGTACTCTGCCGCCGAACGATCCCAGGAATGATCTTCGGACATCCCTGTAAGCTGGAGCGCCCGCCACTTGGCCGGGGCCCCGAACATCTTGAGAGCCCGCTGGATAGCGGCGAGAAGCGCCTCTGGCTTGTAGTCCTGGAAAACAAAGCCGTTGGGCCGCTGGACTCCCGGCGACGCGTCGCGCACGGTGTCGGCCAGCCCCCCGACGGCGCGGACAATCGGCACGGTCCCGTACCGCAGGCTGTACATCTGGTTGAGGCCGCACGGCTCGAACCGGGACGGCATCAGGAACATATCGGCCCCCGCTTCGATGAGGTGGGCAAGCGGCTCATCGAACCCCACGCGAACGCCGATGCGGTCGGGCTGGGCAGCAGCCAGATCGGTCCAAAACCGCTGATATCGCGGCTCGCCCGAGCCGAGGATAGCAAACGACGCGTCGAGACGCGGCAGCTCGCTCGCAAGGGCGGCGATGAGGTCGAGCCCCTTCTGGTCCACCATCCGCGACACCATGCCGATCAGCGGACGCGCAAGACCGGCGCCGTCCGCTGGCAACCGGTAACGCGCGAGGACCTCGACCTTGGACGCCGCCTTCCCGGAGAGGTCCGCCGCGTTGAAGGGGGCTGGCAGGAACGAGTCGCGCTCGGGATCCCATGTCCGCGTGTCGATGCCGTTCAGAATCCCTAGCAACCTGTCGCGCCGGGCGCGGATGATGCCGTCGAAGCCGCAGCCGGCTTCGACCGTCTGGATCTCTTCCGCATAACGTGGGCTCACCGTCGTCAACAGGTCTGCGTTGTTGATGCCTCCCTTCAGAAAGCTCATGCGTCCCCAGTACTCGAGGCGGTCGATCGCGAGTTGATCCCAACCGAGATCCAACCGCGGGAGCCAGTCGGGCTCGAAGTTGCCCTGGAACGCCAGGTTGTGGATCGTGAGCACGCTTGGCGTCCCCCCCAGCACCGGGTGTCCGGCGTACAGCGTTCTCAGATAGACAGGCGCCAGCGCCGCCTGCCAGTCGTGAGCATGAACGACAGCCGGCCGACGGCCGCCACGTCCCGAAAACTCCAGTGCCGCGCGCACGAGCATCGCGAAGCGCCTGGCGTTATCGGGATACTCGCCATTGTTCGGGCCATACAAAGACTCCCGGTCGTAGAGCGCTGGACAGTCGATGAGCAGCGCGCGCGCGCCGTCCGCCATCGGCGCAACGAAGAACGCCACGTCCTGGACGAACCCGCCGACCGCGATCGAAAACCGGCCGGCGGGCGCACCTGCCTCGACCCCGCGATATCTCGGCAGCGCGACGGTGACGTCCCAGCCGAGGCGCGCGAGCGATGGTGGCAAGGCGCCCAATACATCCGCGAGACCGCCGCTCTTGGCAAAGGGGCTTGCTTCGGATCCGATCATGAGGACTGAGGGTGGCGGGTCGGCCTTCGCCGGCGTGAGTATCCGGTCCATCGGCTCGCGAGTATACGACTGCCCCACACAGGGCGCGGGGACGGTACAATCGGGCGTGACCGAACGCCCGATTCGACCTCCGCGCGCCGATCCCAGAGACATTGCCGAGCTCAAGCACCTGAAGACATCTCAGCCCGAGCTGGCCGCCGGCGTGGACATGCAGCTGGCGTTGGTCGAGATGCAGCGTCGCGTCCAGGGGCGCGTGCCTCTCCCGTGGATTCAGATCGATGCCGACTGGGCCGCGGCACAGCAGCGCGCCGCGCGCCCGCTCGTGCGCTTCCGTGATATCCCTCTCGAATGGTCAGATTTTCGCCTGACCTTTCGTCAGACAGCCGACATCCTCCAGAGATTCGACGCCCTCGACCGGCCCGACTACGACGCCATCGTCGCCATGGGGCGCGAGGGCAACACCCTGGAGCCGGTTGTCACCCGCTGGTACGACGTGAGCTCAGGCGTCGATGGACCAGACACTGGCGCGCGGGTTCCCGCCGGAGCGCCGGTCAGCCTCGAGCACGTGCTCGTGCTCGCGCTTCGCCCGTTCCTCGCCCGCTGCGCCGAAGCACTATCGCAGCGCGTTGACCTGTCCTCGTGGACCCACGGCCACTGTCCGTATTGCGGATGGGAGGCGGACTTCGCCGTGATCATGCCGAGCGCAGACCGGCGGCTCATTTGCGGGCGGTGCACCGGCCAATGGGCGTTTGCGCCGTTTACGTGCCCGTTCTGCGCAAATGACGACAGGGCGCGCGTCACGTCGTTCGCGACACGTGACGGCCGGTACCGCGTGTACGCGTGCGACGTCTGCCGGCGCTACCTCAAGGCGTACGACGGCCGCAACGCCACGCGGCCCGTCATGGTGGCGGTGGACTCGATTGCCACGCTGCCGCTCGACGCGGCCGCGATTCAGCGCGGATATGTGGGGTGATTGGACCGCGATGAAGTCTTGAGTCGTGACTGTCTATTGTTGATTCTTCTGAGCGAAAAGCGTCGAGGCCTTTGACGACACCCAGTTGAGCAGGTTGCGCGATTCCATGAAGCGGCCGGCATTCGAGCGCGCGCCGAGCACGACGACGGCGACCTGCTGACCGTTGTCAGGCATCCGCAGGAGCGTCGCGAGGCAATATCCCGCCTTCGAGATGAACCCCGTCTTCCCCGCCCGCACGTCCACATCGGTCCGACCGAGCAGATGATTCGTGCTGTGGAATGTAATGACGCGATGGTTCGCCGTAGACACGGAATATTCCGACAGCCGCATCACCGACGAGATGCGGTCGTCCTCGGAGGCGTGCGTGATGAGGCGCGCCATGTCGTAGGCAGACGACATGTTGTCCGACAGGAGGCCCGATGGATCGGCGTAGTGCGTGGTCTGAAGGCCCAGCTCCTGCGCCTTCTCGTTCATGCGCTGGACGAAGCCGTCCGATCCTTGCGGAGAGACTCTGGCGAGCGCCCGGGCGGCGGCGTTGTCCGAGGCAATGAGCAGGAGGTGCAGCAGATCGTCCGCGGTCACTTTGTCGTTCGCGTGCAGGTGGGTCGTCGACGCCTGGTAGACGTCGGACCGCGCCACGGTGACCGGCTGCGACAGATCTGGATCGCTTTCGAGGAACACCGTCGCCGTCATCACCTTCGTGATGCTCGCGATCGACCGTTGGCTCTGCGAGTTTTCCTCCCACAACACCTGGTTCGACTCGGGATCGTAGATGATGGCCGCCGCAGCTCGAAGATCGGGAACGAGATCGCCGCTGGCGTCGACCTTGTAGCGCGGCAGCGCCTCCGCCATCTCGCGAGCCATCGCCGTCGCGCGGGCGCTCGCGAGCTTGGTGCGCCGCGTTTGCGCACGGGCAGCCGAGTACGCGGTCCTTCGCTGGACGGACGACTTGGCGGTTTTAGAAGGAGTGCGCTTCGGTATCCGAGCTTGACCCGCCTCGGCCGGCAAGGAACCAGCGGATACGAGCGCAGCGAGCGCAATGGGACCGATCCAGAAAAATGGCTTCCTGATCACGCGGCTTGTTCCAAGAAGGTAACGTTTAGGGTGACCGGCGAATTCTAGCAGACAATTCATAGACTGCAAGGGAATTATGGTCCTTATATTCCACTTATCGGCCAGTCACCGGCGCTCCACCAGAGGATCCAACCCATGACGCGTGAACAAGAGGAATACCGGGCGCTCCGCGCGACGATTCGGGAGCGCGGCACCGCTCGCGTCTGCCTGTTCGCGGCGGGCATGGCCGCCTGGGCGGCGCTGGCCGTGGCCTCGCTCGCCCTTGCGCTGCCGCCGCTCGCAACGATAATCCCACTCCTGATCCTGGCGTCCACCTTCGAGGTGACTTTTGCCCTCCATGCGGGTGTCGAACGGCTCGGGCGATACCTGCTGGTTTTTCACGGCGACACCTGGGAACAGACGGCCGGATCATTCGGCCAACCGCCCGGGGCCGTGCGGCTCGATGCGCTTTTCACCTGGGTGTTCCTGGGTGCCGCTATTGCGAACCTCATGCCGCTCCTCGTGACCGTTCCCGTCGTCCAGGAGTTGGCCGCCGTTGGCCTCGCCCACCTGGTTTTCGTCTTGAGGGTGCTGAGCGCCGGCCGAGCGGCGCGCCTTCAGCGCGACGTGGACCGTCGCCGGTTTGCGGAGGTGTTTACCGAGATCGTCAAGGGCATCAAGGACGAAGCAGGCGCATGACTTCCCGGCGATCGCTCGCGTAGGGCGGCGGCGCGACGCGCAGGAACTGCTCGAGAAACGGGCGCGCCGCAGACGTCTGGCCGTCCCTCGCCAGCGTCGTTCCCAGATTGTAGAGCGCGTCAGCGTTCGCGGGATCGAGATCGACCGCCTTCTTCCAGGCGGCAATCGCCCCCGGACGGTCGCCGCTGCGGAGCGCGACGACGCCGACGCCTGCGTGGGCCCTCGACGATCGCGGGTCGGCCGCGACCGCACTCTCGAACCGCGCGCGCGCCGAGGCCAGGTCATCGCGCTCGAGCGCCAGCATCCCGAGATTCTCGAGCGGCACGCTGCTGTTGGGGTTGACCGCCAGGACACGCTCGAAGGCGCTTCGGGCTTCCTCGGGCCGTCGGGCCTGCGCGTATGCGATCCCGAGGGTGTTCAGCGTGTCGGAATCCGCGTCCGGGCTGCGCGCAAGCGGCTCGAGCACCCGTATTCCCTGCTCCACCCGACCGCTGTCGGCAAGATAGCCGCCGAGCAGGGTGAGCACGTGGCGGTCGGTCACGCCGGCCCGCGTCGCGCCCTGCAAGGTGCGGATCGCGCCCGCAAGGTCCCCCTGCTGCGCCTCGAGAAACGCGAGATGCCGATACGCGATCGCCATGTCTGGACGCCGGGTGATGACCTCCCGGTAGGTCGCGGCGGCGTCGACCGCGCGACCGGCGCCGAATGCCTCCACTGCCCGATGCATCAGCTGATCGATCTCAATCAACCGCTTCGGGTCGTCCGACTCGTCGTACTTCTCCTTGCGCGGCGCTGAGCCCGACACATACCCGAGCGCTCGCAGGCGCGCGGCTGCCTCCACGTCCTCGGCTGGACGTTCGGCTGGCGCCGTCGCGTTGAATCCGTGCAGGAGCGCCTCCAGCGCGCGGTCGCGCTCCGGCGCGCGCCCAGCCAGATTCGTTCGCTCGGCGGGGTCGGTCGCGAGGTCGTATCGCTCGAGGATCGGGAGGTCGACGAGCTTCTCGCGATTGGCCAGGACGCCTGACAGCGGCGCCCACCCGCGGTTCAGGACACCGCCCATCGCCTCGAAGTAGCTCGGTCGCTGCGGGGCGGAGCTGCGGCGCTCAGTCGCGGGGAGCAGGCTCCTGCCTGGCAGATCGGACGGTGGCGGCAGCCCGACCGCGTCCAGGATGGTCGGAAGAATATCCACGTGCCGAGCCGTCACAGAGGACACTTCTCCGCGAGCGAGCGCGGCCCCGGTGATCCGGGGGGCAGGGGCCCCCGGAGTAGAACCGATCTCGCTGACGATCAGCGGGACGCGCAGCGTCGACTCATAGGCAAACAGGCCGTGCGAGGCCTCGCCGTGCTCGCCGAGTGATTCGCCGTGATCCGCGGTGACGATCACGAGCGTGGGCTGTGCGGCCGAGCGCACATCGCCGATGAGCGGCGCGAGCGCGGCGTCGACGGCCGCCACTTCGCCGTCGTATGGTCGGCTGGCGTACTGCGCGTCGAACGGCGGCGGTGGCCGGTAGGGCGCATGCGGGTCGAACAGGTGCACCCACGCGAACCAGCGCCCGCTCTGGCGCGCCGCGATCCACTCCCGCGCGAGCGGCACGACGGCAGTCGCCGGACGCTCCGGCATGACGAGCTCGGTCGGCGCGCGCGTTTCGCCGAAGTGGTCATCGTACACGTCGAAGCCCTGATTGAGTCCGAACCGGGAGTGCAGCGGAAACGCCGCGACGAACGCACCGGTGGCGTAACCACCAGCTTTGAGCCGCGACGCCAAGGTCGGGGCGTCGGACGGCAGTCGATAGCCGCTGTTATCCCGCAGGCCGTGCTGAAACGGGTAGCGCCCGGTGAGGATGCTCGCGTGCGACGTCAGCGTCACGACGGCGTGGGCGTGCGCGAAGTCGAAGCGGACGCCTTCGGCCGCCAGCCGATCCAGTGCCGGCGTCGCCGCGCGGCCGCCGTAGCTGCCAAGCGCATCCGCGCGCAGCGTGTCAATCGTAATCAGGAGGACGTTCTGACCGGGGATCGCGCGCAGGTCGATTTGCGGGGCGCCACGCGTGCAGGCCAGGGACAGAAGCAGGACATGGCCGATAGCCATGACGACGGGCGAGCGGCCCTTGCGGGCCAACACTGACGACTCGGAATGGGGCTGGAGACTCATAGCCGCGTGCAGTTGCCTCCTATGTGGAGTCGGTTGTCAAGTCCTCACCTGTGTTCAACCGCATCAGGCACACCATGCTCTCGCGATCCGTCAGCGGTGCGGATCGCCCCTGACATCCGTGTGCCGTGATCGATCCCGTGATCG
>DASZFS010000578.1:0-6556 GCA_035939575.1 Vicinamibacterales bacterium
GGACCCGGAGAATCAGCTCGCGCGCGTCGACTTCTTTGCCAACACGACGCGCATCGGGAGCCTGACCGCGCCGCCGTTCGCCATGACCTGGAGTGGCGTTGCGAGCGGGACGTATTCACTGACGGCGGTCGCGTACGACGCGCTCGGCCTGAGCGCAACATCCCCCGCCGCCACCATCACGGTCACCGCCGCCACGGGGCCGCCGAGGTACGTCGTCTTTCATGAGTCGCCGGATAACGACACGCTGGTGAATAGCTACCGGCTGGACATTTTCAGCAACGGCGCTGACCCGACGACCGCGACGCCCGTCGCGACATCGGATCTCGGCAAGCCGACGCCAGATGCGTCCGGCACGATCACAGTTGACCGCGGCGCATTCTTCGCCGCGCTCGCGCCCGCGACGTACGTCGCCACCGTGAGCGCGGTTGGCTCGGGCGGAATCGGGCGAGGCGCACCGGTCACGTTCGTTCGCTGAGTGCCGTTAAGTCTCTGACCCTCAAGTACTAGCCTCGACACATCTCGCCGGGAGCCTGCCTAACCGTACGGGCTACACTCCGTCTAAGTGGATCAGATGGACGCGACCGAAGGAGCAGCCGTCCTGGCACGCGCCCGCCAGGGCGACAGCGAGGCGTTCCGCGCGCTCGTCGAGCGGCACAGCCGGAGCGTGTTCCGGCTGGCCTTCCGGATGACTGGCAATGAGCAGGATGCTGAAGATGTGGTCCAGGAAGCGTTCCTTCGCGCCTACAAACAGCTCGGGCGCTTCGAGTCGCGCGCCAATTTCGGCACCTGGCTGTACCGCATCGTCGCGAACTGCTCGGTCGATCTGATGCGCGCCAAGCAGTCGCGACACGACATGACGCGGAGCGAGAGCCTGGATGACGCCGTGGAGTTGCCTTCGGCGGAGACGCCCGGACCCGATCGGCTCGCGCAGAGCGCGGAGGTCCGGCGCCGCGTCAGGGAGGCGTTGACCGCGCTCAGCCCGCTCGAGCGTGCTGCGTTCACGCTTCGGCATCACGAAGGCCGATCGATCGATGAAATCAGCCGCATGCTGGGACTGGGGACGAGCGCGGCGAAGCACAGCGTCTTTCGCGCGGTGAAGAAACTACGGGTGGCGCTTGCGCCGCTGAGGAGCCAGGCATCGTGACCTCGCACTGTTCCGAAGACGATCTGACGCTCTACTATTACGGCGAAGCGCGCCGCCGCGCGGACATCAGTCGCCACCTGCAGGAGTGTTCGTCCTGCGCCGCGCTCTACGACGAGATCGCGCGGACGCTCGCGCTGGTCGTGGCGGACGAGATTCCCGAGCGCGGGGACCAGTACGGCTTGGAAGTGTGGCAGCGCATTCGGCTCGATCTGGGGGAAGACAGATCAAGATTCGCGTGGTTCACGAGGTTCACTCGGTTCGTGGGGTTCGATCGCCTTGGGATTGTTGCGGCGGCCGCCGTCCTGATGATCGCAGCGTTCGTTGCGGGACGGACCTGGCATCCGGCGAGCCTGCCATCGACCAATGTCAACTCCGCGAACCCCGTGAACCCAACGAACCCTGAGAACCTCACGAACCTTGCGAACCCCGCGAACCCTGATTCCACCCGCGACCGCATTCTCTTGACCTCGGTGGCCGACCATCTCGACCGCTCCGAGCGAGTGCTGACCGACATCATGAACGCGCATGAGCCGGGCGATATCTCGAGCGAGCAGCGTTGGGCGGAAGATCTGGTGACCACCAGCCGGCTTTATCGCCAGGATGCCATCGATGCCGGCGAGCAGTCGGTGGCGACCGTTCTCGATGATCTCGAGCGCAACCTGCTGGAGATCGTCCACAGCCCCTCGAAGATCAGTGCCGCGGACCTCGAGCAGATCCGGCGGCGGATCGACGCGGCGGCGCTGCTCTTCAAAGTGCGGGTCATGAGCGACGAGCTGCGCCAGCGCGAGGCCGCGCCGGCCGGACGCGTCCTCCCGCGAACATCAACACCGTCAATCAGCTGACAGCCATGGACATGAAACGATTCCTGACCACTCCGCTTTTCTTCGCCGCCGCGTTCGCCGTCACGGCGCCTGCGCGCTCGGTCGCTGCCCCTCGCGATCATCCCGCCCCGTGGGGGGTCGCCTCGGATCTCGACGATCGCGCCGACGATCTCTACGACCGGGCGCGCGATCTGATGGAAAACGGCAGGTTCGACCGCGCCCTGGTCGAGCTCGATCGCTTGATCGCGCTCAAGAGCCCCCGCACCGACGCCGCCCTGTACTGGAAGGCCTACAGCCTCGCACGCCTGGGACAGCGGGCCGAGGCGCTGAGCGCCATCTCGGACCTCGCCGCGCAGTTCGCGGACAGCAAATGGCTCAAAGACGCGCGCGCGCTCGAGGTCGAGGTACGGCAGTCGTCCGGCCAGACGGTGTCGCCGGCGTCGCAGAACGACGATGAGCTGAAGCTGATGGCGCTGCACGGAATCATGCAGAGCGATCCGGATCAGGCCATGCCGGTGATCGAGAAGATGCTGGCGGGCACCAATTCCCCGAAGGTCAAGGACCGTGCGCTCTTCGTGCTCAGCCAGAGCCACGCGGCGCGCGCGCGTGAGGTCATTGCCGGCATCGCCAGGGGCAACGCGAACCCCGATCTGCAGCTGAAAGCGATTCGCTATCTCGGGATGATGGGTGGTCAGGACAGCCGTCAGCTGCTGGTCGACGTCTATCGCGGCTCAAGCGACCCGGCCGTGAAGCGCGCGATCCTCCGCAGCTACATGACGGCCGGAGATCGCGAGCGCCTGTTCGGTCTGGCGAAGAGCGAAACGGATCAATCGCTGCGCGCGGAAGCCGTCCGGCAGCTCGGTGTGATGAACGCACGGGGCGAGCTGGCGCAGCTGTATTCGAGCGAGCCGTCCGTGGACGTCAAGAAGCAGATTCTGCAGGCGATGTTCGTCGGCGGCGATTCGGACCGGATGATCGAGCTCGCGAAGAGCGAGAAGGATCCCGAGCTGCGCAAGACCGCTATCCGCAATCTCGGCCTCATGAAACGCGCGGGCACCGCCGAGACGCTGGTCGCCATCTACGGCTCGGACGCGAATCTCGATGTCCGGAAGGCGGTCATCAACGCGTTGTTCATCCAGGGCAACGCGACGGGGCTCGTCACGCTCGCGCGTGGCGAGAAGAACCCGGAGTTGAAGAAAGAGATCGTCGCGAGGCTGTCGACGATGAAGTCGAAGGAAGCGATGGACTATCTGATGGAGTTGCTCAAGTGAGGGCGGCCTCGTTCAAGGTGCTCGGGGCTTCGCTGAGGGTGCTTCCGGCTGCACTGACCGTGCTGGCGGCCTCGATGATGGTGCGGCCCGGCGCGGCGCAGGGACGCTTCACCAACGTCAAGGCCGAGACGCGGTCGGCCGCACGGGGCCTCGAACCGGAGATCCGCGCGGTTGCCGCTCGCGGTGGCGTCGCCTGGATCGGATACCGCGTGCCGATGGTCGCCGGACCCCGCCAGATGTGCTGCTACGACACCATGTCCGACTCGGGCGGCTGCTGCGGCGTCTGCCGCCTCGAGGGCGGCGGCGGGATCACGATGACCACCGACGGCGCGCCGGCGCGCGGCGCGCGCGTCGCCCTTGAATCGCCGACCGAGTTGCTCGTCCTCGCCCGCCTCGGGAACGACGCCAACGGCGCCGTAAATCGCGTGCGGCTGTTCACGCCCGACTGCGACGTCGACGCCGGCGCGATGCCGGTAGTCTGGTTGACCGATGTCAGGGCCGACCAGAGCATCGCCTGGCTGTCGACGCTTGCCACGTCCGCGAGGGACGCCGGCCAGCCGCGCGAGCGCGTGGCCAAGCAGGCGCTGGCCGCGATCGCGCTTCACGACGTCCCGGCTGCGGACCGCGCGCTCGAAGGATTCGTCGCGCCGGCCCAGCCCGAGTGGCTGCGGAGCGACACGGCGTTCTGGCTCGGGTCGGCCCGGGGCGAACCGGGCGCTCGTCTGCTCGCCCGGATGATTCAGCAGGATCCGGCCGACAAGGTCCGCGAGAAGGTCACCTTCGGGCTGTCGGTCAGCCAGGCACCTTCCGCGCTGACAACGCTGATCACGGCGGCGAAGGAGGACAAGAGCGCCCGCGTACGCGGCCAGGCCCTGTTCTGGCTCGCGCACAAGGCCGGCAGGCAGGCGATCGCGACGATCGCCGATGCGATCGAGCGGGACCCCGAAACGGAAGTGAAGAGACGAGCAGTGTTCGCGTTGAGTCAGCTCCCGAAGGACGAAGGGGTGCCGAGGCTCATCGACGTCGCGCGCACCAACAGGAACCCCGAGGTGCGCAAACAGGCATTCTTCTGGCTGGGCCAGTCGAAAGACCCTCGCGCGGTCCAGTTCTTCGAAGAGATCCTCCTGAAGAAATAAGGCTCTGAGGCGGGCTGAAGACTCATGGTCGCGTGCAGTTGCCTATCGCCCTCGATTTCTGACAACTTTTTTTGAACGCTTGCTATCTTGATCTTGGGGCGAGGCAACTGCACGCGGCCATGAGTCTCCAGCCCCACTCTGAGTCATCTAAGCCTTCACCGGCTTCGCGGCGCCGTCCACGATCGCCTGGACTTGAGCGTGGGTGAGCATCCGATTCGAGGCCTTGGCTGCGGCGAACACGCGGTCCACGACCTCATCGGTCGCGGTGATCCCACGGCTCTCGAGCCAGAAGACCACGTTCGATCGCCCGGACATCGGTCCCACTTCGATTTCCTGCTGGCGGCCCACCAGGCTCGCCGGCACCGCGGCGTAGACGGCATCCATCAGCGCGCGATCGTTCTTGCGGAACGCCTTGACGACGGCGGCCGCGTGAACCCCGGTCGCCGTGCGGAACGCATCGGCGCCAACCACAGGATAGTTCGGCGCAATCCGCACGTCGCAGGCACGCGCAACTGTCTCGCAGTACGCCGGGAGACCCGAAAGGTCGTTGTCGCGATACCCCATCATCACGAGGTTGACCAGCAGCAGATCGATGGGCGTGTTGCCGCATCGCTCGCCGATGCCGAGCGCCGCGCCGTGCAGCCGCGTTGCGCCCGCCTCGAGGGCGGCCAGGCTGGACGCCACGCCGAATCCCCGGTCGCGGTGGCCGTGCCAATCGATGCCGACGTCGACGCCGAGCTCGGCAATGAGCGATTTCACGAACGCCACGACCGCCTTGGCGCCGTTCGGCGTCGAGTGGCCGACCGTGTCGGCGACGCAGAGGCGCGTGGCGCCGGCCCTGATCGCCGTCGTGAACAGCAGGCGCAGCGACTGCGGGTCCGCCCGCGTCGTGTCCTCCGTCACGTAGGTCGTCGTCAACCCTTCCTTGGCGGCGAACGTCAACGCCTCGTGCGTGCACTTCTGCAGGTAGTCAATCGTCCAGCCTTCGGCGAACTGTCGAATCGGGCTCGACCCGATGAACGTGCAGCACTCGATCGGCACGCCCGTCCGCTGCACGATCTCTACGATCGGCTTGATGTCAGCGACCACGGTACGGGCGGCGCAGTTGGCGCGAATCTGGAGCTTCCCATCACCGATGGCGCGCGCCAGGCGCTCGACGTCACGGGCAATGTGTGCGCCGGCGCCCGGGAGCCCGACGTCGGCGGTGTCGATGCCGAGCCCATTCATGTGATGGAGGATCTCGATCTTCTCGTCGATCGTCGGCGTGCGGACGGACGGCGACTGCAGCCCGTCGCGCAGCGTCTCGTCATCGAGCATCGCGACTGGGCGCGGGCCGGCGGCGTCGTGGTTCCAGTCGTAGATCAGCGGATGCGGCGTTACGCGCACGGGGTCACCTGTTTCTCTGAGGCGCGCACGGCGGTGCGCACGAGGAGCAGCCCGGAGACGACGATCACGGACGCCCCTGCGGTCGCCAGCCACACACCCCGCGCAACCGCGGGCCGCATCCAGGCGTCCATGTTTTCGTAGGAGTGCGGCGCGGTTGTCGACGCTGCAGCGCGGTCAGCCGCCCCGACGTACTCGCGGCCCGCGACAACGATCACGTGATCGAACACGACGTTCCACACGAGGAAGGCCCAGACGATCCAGAGCGCCCGCGCAAGACGGGCGGCGGAGCGGGGCTGCCGCAGCGCAGCAACACAACGCCGCCACGCGGCCGCGGTCGGCATACGCGATCGATTATCGCACGCGCGCCGCGCTCGTAGCGTCAGCCGAGGCGGAAGAGTCCGGGGGGCAGGGGCCCCCGGAGTGAGAAATGCCCCGCGGTGATGATGGCGGCCAGCGCGAGGGCGGCGAGCGCGAGGATCGCCAGGACGATCCAGACGAGGCTCGAGCGCGATCGGCCGGCGCCAAGCTCCGCCGGTTGATACTTCGCCTCGGTGGTCGCGGTCCCGCAGCGATAGCAGATGAGCGCGTTGTCGGCGATCTCGGCGCCGCAGTTCTTGCATTTCATGAATGTGGTCGTGCGGGCTGAAGACTCATGGTCGCGTGCAGTTGCCTCCTATGTGGAGTCGGTTGTCAAGTCCTCACCTGTGTTCAACCGCATCAGGCACACCATGCTCTCGCGATCCGTCAGCGGTGCGGATCGCCCCTGACATCCGTGTGCCGTGATCGATCCCGTGATCG
>DASZFS010000579.1:0-1875 GCA_035939575.1 Vicinamibacterales bacterium
TCACCAAGACCTATCCGTTTGGGGACAACGGCGGGTGCAATGGGCTCGCGATGGACGTCAAGAACCAGGTCCTGTTCGCGGCGTGCAGCGCCGTCGGCCCGGCCCCGGCGCGGGGCACGCCCGGACAGCCAGCGCCGGCTGGACCGCCGCCGGCACCCGATCCCAACGCCAAGCCGCCGCAGACGTTTGTCATCCTGAGTGCGAAGGACGGGAAGATCCTCGAGCGACTGCCGCTCGCCGGCGGTTCCGACGGCGCGACGTTCAACCCCGCGACCATGGAAGCCTTCAGCACGCAAGGCAACGGGACGATGACCATCGTCAAGGAGAAGCGCACGTCGCAGTTCGAGGTCGAGCAGAACCTGAAGACCTGGCCAGGAACCGGCGCGCGCACCATCGCGTTTGACAGCAAGACGGGGCGCTTGTTCGCGATGGCTTCGGAGATCGGGCCGCCACCGCCGCCGCCTCCGGCCGGGAGCACGCCGACGGCAGGTGGCCGCGGCGGCGGCCGCGGTGCCGCAATTCCGGGTTCCTTCACGATCATCATGGTCGGCACCAAGTAAGCCAACCGATCCGTCGGCGGCGCCGGGTGTCTTCTCCGACCCGGCGTCGTCTCGACGCTCAACCGGGCTGCGTGAGGAGCGCGACCAGCCGTTCCTCGAAGGCGTCGAGATCGGCCCCAAGGTCGCGCGTGGCACCCGTGTAGACAATCCTGCCCCGGGCGATGACGCTGATCTCGCTGCACAGACTCCGGATCTCCTGCGCGTCGTGACTGCTCAGGAATGTCGTGACCTGCTCCTGGGCGGCGAGATCGCGCAGCAGCTTCCACGTCTCACGCTTCGCGGGCAGATCGAGCCCGCGCGTCGGCTCGTCGAGAAAGAGCACTTTCGGCTGGCCGATCAGCGCGCGCGCAATCTCGACGCGCCGCTTCATCCCCGTGCTGTACGTCCCGATCAGCTTGCCTCTGAACGTCGCCTCGAGGCCGACGTCATCGAGGAGGCGCTCGACGCGGCGGGCGGGATCCGGCAGGTGGCGGATGCGGGCGAAGTACCCGAGATACTCGCGCGCGGTCCACGTCGATTGGCTCTCGCTCGTCTCGTCACTCACGAGGCCGACGAGCCTGCGCACCGCGAGCGGCTCCTGGACGACGTCGTGCCCCCAGATCTTCGCCGTGCCGCCGCTCGGCGGCAGCAAGGTCGTGAGGACGCGAATCGTCGTGGTCTTGCCCGCGCCGTTCAGTCCGAGGAAACCATAGAGCTGGCCCTTCTGAATCTGCAGCGTGACGTCGTCCACCGCGACGAAGCTTCCGAATCGACGCGTGAGCCCGTGCGTCTCGATGGCGTAGTCGGCGCCGGCGCTCATCGCGTCCGCCACCATCGTGTGACCGCCGCGAGCAGGCACAGAAACGGGAGCAACGCAGACGCGGCGCCCATCTCGTAGATGGCGCTCGCCACCTGCGCGTCGATGGCGGCCCGCGCGCTGAGCGTGCGCGGCTGACTGTCGCCCTCCACGTGGTACGACGCCGTGACGTTGAGGGGATACCGATCGCCGCCGATGTCCCACGGCCTGGTCGGATTCAGCGTTACCGGGACGCGCGCGACCCATCCAGTCATGATGTGGTGGCCGTCAGCCGCGGCCGGACCGAGATCGTTCGCGTACTTCCGCGTTTCCAGGTGCTGCGCCGCGGTGGCGAGCGCGCCCGGATCGCCGGTCGCGTCCAACCCGCTCTCGCCGGCGATCTGGATCTGCAGATCGGTAAGGCGCTGGCTCGCGTCGACAGGCAGGAGAATCAGGAGATCCCGCTGTGTGCGCTCGTCAGTGCCGATGGCCGGCCACTCGTCACGATTGAGGATTGTGCTGCAGCAGCGCTCCGGGAGG
>DASZFS010000580.1:0-20340 GCA_035939575.1 Vicinamibacterales bacterium
CGGGCGCAGGAGTCATCGGCTGATGACGATGGGAAGCTGCGGCCCGAGGAGCCGGACTTCGTGCTCATCAACCTGCCGACGACGCTGCCGCTGCCGGTGCATCGGGGCGACTTCCACCTGACTCACCGCTTCAACCTGGACCTGACCGCCGGAACGTTCGGCGACGCGGCGTCGAACCTGTTCGGGCTCGACAACGGCGCCAACGTTGGCCTCGAGTTCCGCTTCGGCGTGATGCGCCATCTCGAGGCGATCGTGCTGCGCACCAGTCTCAGCAAGGAGTTTCAGTTCTCGGCGAAGTATGACGGCTGGCAGCAGAGTGCGTCGATGCCGCTGGGGATTTCGGCCATCGTGTCGGTCGAAGGCGACAACAACTTCAAGCAGAACTACTCTCCGGCGCTCGGCATCGTCGTCTCGCGCGCGATCAGCGATCGGCTGGCGCTGTACGCGACGCCGTTCTGGGTGCACAACACGTCGACGGGCGGCATCGTCAGTCGCGATACCGGGTTCGTCGGGCTTGGCGGCCGCGTCCGCATTCTCGAAAGAACATCGGTGTCGGCCGAGGTCTCGCCCCGCGTTGGCGGGCTGGTCGTCGGCGACCCCGACTACGCGTTCGCGATCGAGGAGCGGGTCGGCGGACACGTGTTCTCTCTGACATTCTCGGACGGCGCGGGGACGACGTTCCGGCAGCTGGCGAATGGAGGGCCAGGCGGCTTGTATCTCGGCTTCAACCTCACGCGGAAGTTCTTCTGAGCTTCGGGTCCTGAGGGTCTTGCGTCGCTTGAACGTTCTTCTCGAGATTAAGGAGTTGGATGCATGAAGCGGCTGTCAATCGTCACCGTTGCGCTCTCACTCATCGCAGTGGGTTGCAGTAGCAGCTCGCCTGCCACACCGACCTCGCCCACCAAGCCGACGTTCACCGCGACGCTCATGCCGGCCAATGAAGTGCCGCCGGTGTCGAACGCGGAGTCGTCCGGCAGCGGCAACGTCACCATCACGTTCGATATCACGAGGGACGCGCAGAACAACATCACGGCAGGCACCGCCACGTTCGTCGTCAACCTGAACGGGTACCCCGCGGGCACGCCAGTCAATATCGCGCACATTCACCAGGCTCCCGCGGGAACCAACGGGAGCATTATTTTCAACACCCAGCTCTCAGCAGGTGACTCGACAATCCTGACCAACGGCGCCGGCTCGTTCACGAAGGCGGGCATTCCGCCGTCAGGCGGTCTCCCGATCATGCAGCAGATTCTTGACAACCCTTCGGGCTTCTATTTCAACGTGCATTCGAATCTCAACCCGGGCGGCTTTTCACGAGGCCAGCTCGTCAGGGTCCAATAACTGGTTGCTGGTTGCCAGGAGCTGTCTGTTTCGCACGGCAGCGATCGAGAATTTTGATCTTGGGGCGAGGCAACTGCACGCGGCCATGAGTCTTCAGCCCGGCTGTGAGATGGGTTGTATTGGCCGGTTGCTCGTGGCTGGTTGCTACTGGCTGGTGGCGGTCGCTGGTTCTTCACCAGCAACCAGCCACCAGTAACGTCTCTAGCGCAGGGGCTGCAGGTCGCCGCGATACGGGACGATCTCTCCGGGGACCGTGTCGACGTCGAGCGTCATCGGCTCGTAGCCAGGCGCGCTGATCTCGATCTCATGACGCCCGTTCGCCAGCGTCAATGTCCCCTGCGTGCCGTCGAAGTCACGAACGAGACCCGCGTACCCGCCGTCCACATAGACGCTCGCGTCGCTCGGGCTGACCTCCAGGCTCACGCCGCCATACTGCGTCGACCCGGGCCCGACCACGACGGGCGTTGATGGTGCGGCGTAGCCATACACAGGAACCGGGTACGGATACGCGTAGTCATACGGCACGGGGTAGCCAGCGTAGAAGCCGAACCCGATGGTCCACCGCGGACGGAACACATACGGCCGGGCATAGTAGTACGATCCGCCGTAGTACGGCCGGCCGTAGTAGGGCCGCGACACATATGGACGCGACACATATGGTGCTGCGACGGCTGGTGCCACGCTGCCGCGTGGAACCGCCCGCGGCGCCACGGCAACCGGTGCAACGGGTGCCACCGGTGCGGCTACATCCCGGCGCGGCACGGCGCGCTGCTCAACCGCGCGTGACTCGACGCGCGGCTGCGCCGATCCCTGCGACCCCCTCGATGCTTCCGAACGCGAGCCTTCCGAACGCGAGACCTGCGGGCCTCGGCGATCGCGCTGAGCTGCAAATGCCGGAGCCGTCGCGAACGTCATCGCGGTCAGAACTGCGGCAGTGGTTATTACGATTGTTCGCCTCATGGCAACCTCTGGCTCAGGTAATCGCAAGGTTCTTGCCAACCAGATCTCGCTGAATCACTAAGAAAAACGCCTGGTTTGCCCACAGTCCTCATATAATCCACACGATATGTCCTCTTCAGTGATCCGGCTCATCTGTGGCACCGCCATCGTCCTTGGCCTGTCGGGCGTCGTGACCGCGCAGCAGGGTGGCGGCACCCGCGCTTTGACGGCGGATGACTATGCGCGCGCAGAGCGGTTCATGACCTACAACGCCGCACCGCTCGTGCTGCACGGGGGCGTGCGCGCGCGTTGGGTGTCCGACGACCGCTTCTGGTACCGCACCACGACGGAGACAGGGGTCGAGACCTTCCTGGTCGACCTCTCCGGAGTTACTACGGCGGCCGGCCCCACGCGCTCCACGTGCGACCTCGCCGAGTGCAAGGCCTCGCCCCGGGACGATGTCGGGGGCGGTCGAGGATCGGCGCGGAACGACACGCCGTCGCCCGACGGCAAGCGGACGGCGTTCGTCCGCGATTGGAATCTGTGGGTCCGCGACGTCGCGACAGGCAGGGAAACGCAGCTGACCCGGGACGGCGTCAAAGACTTCGGATACGCGACAGACAACGCCGGCTGGACCCGGAGCGATCGGCCGATCCTGGTCTGGTCCCCCGACTCGAAGAAGATCGCGACGTTTCAGCAGGACCAGCGACGGGTCGGTGAGATGTACCTCGTCGACACACGCGTGGGGCACCCGAATCTCCAGGCCTGGAAGTATCCCCTCCCCGGCGACGAGACGGTCACCATGATCGAACGCGTGATCGTCGACGCCGCGGACGGCAAGGTCACGCGTCTGCAGGCACAGCCGGACCAGCACCGCTCGTCGCTCTGCGACGACATCGCCTGCCGCGGCGGCGAATGGAGCGACGTCCAATGGAGCGACGACGGCGCGTCGATCGCGTTCGTCTCGACGTCCCGGGACCACAAGCGAGAGCAGCTGCGCGTTGGCGACGCGGCGACGGGGGCAGTTCGAGACGTGATGGAAGAGAAAGCCGAGACGTTCTTCGAGTCGGGCAACGGCCGCGTCAACTGGCGGTATCTGCCGGGATCGAACGAGGTCGTCTGGTTTTCCGAGCGCGACGACTGGGGGCACCTCTACCTGCACGATCTGAAGACAGGCCGCGAGAAGCTTCAGATCACGAAGGGCGGGGGCAACGTCAGCCAGCTGCTCCGCGTGGACGAAAAGAATCGCATGCTCTACTTCATCGCGGTCGGCAAGGAGAAGGGACGCGACCCGTACTTCCGTCACTTCTACCGGATCGACATGGACGGCCGGAACCAGCAGCTGCTCACGCCGGCCGATGCCGACCACGACGTCACGCTGTCTCCGTCGGGCCGGTTTTTCGTCGACGTCTATTCGCGGCCCGACGTACCCCCCGTTGCGGAGCTGCGCGACATGCAGGGCGCGCTCCTTATGACGCTCGAGAGGGCGGACATCTCAAAGCTGACCGCGACCGGCTGGCAGCCGCCGACGCCGATCACCGTGAAAGCGCGCGACGGCTCGACGGATCTGTACGGCCTCCTCTACAAGCCGACGTCGCTCGACGCGTCGAGGAAGTATCCGATCGTCAACCATATCTACCCGGGGCCGCAGACCGGCAGCGTGGGCGGACGGTCGTTCTCCGCGGCGCGCGGCGATGCCCAGGCCCTCGCCGAGCTCGGCTTCATCGTCGTCGAGATCGACGGCATGGGCACGCCCTGGCGGTCGAAGAAATTCCACGAGGCGTACTACGGCAACATGGGCGACAGCACGCTCGCCGACCAGGTCGCGGGGATGAAGGAGCTGGCCTCGCGGTTTCCGTGGATTGACATCGACCGCGCGGGCATCTACGGGCATTCGGGCGGCGGCTACGCCACGGCGGATGCCATGTTCCGCTACCCGGACTTCTTCAAGGTGGGCATCTCGGAAGCGGGCAACCACGACAACCGCGAATACGAGGACGATTGGGCCGAGAAGTGGCAGGGCCTGCTGCGGGTGAACGCAGACGGGACGACGAACTACGACAACCAGGCGAACCAACTCGTCGCGAAGAACCTGAAGGGCAAGCTCCTGCTGGCGCACGGGACGATGGACACCAACGTGCCGCCGTACAACACGCTGCTCGTGGTCGACGAGCTGATCAAGGCCAACAAGGACTTCGACCTGCTGATGTTACCCAACCGCGGCCACGGCTTCGGCAGCGAGCCGTATATGGTCCGCCGGCGCTGGGACTACTTCGTCAGGTACCTGCTTGGCGCCGAGCCGCCTCACGAGTATCAGATGCACGCTCCCGTCGCGGCTGCGCCGACGTCTCCGCCGCTCTGATCGAGATAGAACGGGGCTGAGGACTCATGGCCGCGTTCAGTTGCCTACGCCCTCGATTCTTGACGACCTTCTACAACCCTCGAGCTACAACCCTCGAGAATTTTGATTTTGGGGCGAGGCAACTGCAGGCGGCCATGAGTCTTCAGCCCGCTTAAGAGTGTTCACCCGTTATGAGATGGGTTGAAGTCGCGCCAACGATTTCTCGTCTTTCGGATCCGTCCTCCCTACACGACCGTTGTTGGAATTACAGATCTGGCAGCCGACAGTTTTCGCAGGGGACGCGCCGGTCCTGTAAGCGGGGTCTGAAATCGCTGTGTATGAATGACTTGTGCCGCAAAGCCGGCTTCGGCTGAAACGGCACAGTTCGCGCATTTGCTGGTGCCCCAGAGGCTTCCCATGGATCCAGCGTTTGCGCCCGGTACACCGCCCAAGTCCATTGTCTTTCAAGACGGGCTTGGGGAACGCCGCCGCATCAGTGACGTCAGCGGGGCGGACACGATAGAACAACTCTGTCTCCGCGGCGAGCTGACCGCCATTCCATCGTTCGAATTTGCCCTGCGTGAGCGCGCGAGCCGTCTCGCGAACTTCCGCCACGTCTACTACGGCCGCGTCCGCAGCGTTGATCGGCTGAACGATCCCGCGTCCACGCTGGCAGTTGTGTCCGATTCAATCAAGGGCGTCCGCCTCGCCAACCTCCTCGCGGCGAGCGAGCGGCGGCCGATGACCCTCGACATCAGCGCGTCAGTCCATCTGATCCGCCAGCTCGTGGCCGCGGTCGCGATGCTGCACGAAAACGCACGGGACGTCGCGCACGGCGCGATCGGACCCGAGCGAATCATCGTCACGCCGAACGCCCGGATCGTGCTCGTGGAGTACGTGCTGGGCGCCGCGCTCGAGCAGCTGCACTTCTCGCAGGACCGGTACTGGAAGGAGCTGCGCATCGCGCTGCCTCCATCTCACGGCCTCCCGCAGTTCGATCACCGGGCGGACGTGACGCAGATCGGCGTGGTGGCGTTGTCGCTCATCATGGGCCGGCTCCTCCACGACGATGAGTATCCGTCGCGAGTCGGCGACGTGCTGGCGTCAGCCTGGGCGATCTCGTCGAAGGGCGAGCTCGAGCCCCTCCCGCACGGATTGCGGACCTGGATTGGCCGCGCGCTGCAACTCGAACCGCACCATTCGTTCGCAACCGCGCTCGAGGCGCGCGACGAGCTGGATCGGGTCCTGGCCGGCGAAGACGATGAGGAGGACGAAGAGGTTCAGGCGCCCGCACCGCCGCAATCGGCCCTCGACTCGTTCGCGCCCCGCGTGGAGAAGCCGCCGGTGAAAGTAGAGACGTCGGCGGCGAAGGCAGAGACGCCGGCAGCGAAGGCAGAGACACTGCTCACCAAGACCGAGCCGCCCGCGAAAAGCGAGTTCACCGTCCCTGAACCGGCGTCCGTCAGATACGACGCGCCGCCGGCAAAGGTTGAGACACCTGCGGTGCCGGTTGCCCGGGTCGACGCGCAGACACCGAAGAGCGATTCGCCGTCAGGCTGGGTCACGATCCCGCATGCGTCGCCGAAGACGACCGACGTGACTGACGGGCACGACGTGACCTCGATCTTCAGGAAGGAAGCGCCGAGCGCCGTCAAGAAGGATGAAGCGGGCTCCAAGAAAGCAGAATCGAGCTTCCCAAGCGTCGTCAAGAAGACGGACGATCCGGCCGGCTACGCGACAGCCTGGAAAGCGCCGGTGAGTCAGCCCGCGCCTGCCGCGCCGCCAGCAGACTTCCATGTGTCCGACGAGCATCATGACGAGGACACGCGCACCGATCTTTTGGCTGTCGTCCGCCGGCCCATGGGCCGTGCAGTGGCGGCCGCGGTGGCGCTGGTCGTGATCTCGGCGGGCGGCGTGTTCGCGGGCCGCAAGTATCTGACGCCGGGATCGAATGCGGCAGCCACCGGGACGCTGAACATCAACAGCAATCCGCCCGGCGCCCAGGTCGTGGTCGATGGGCAGACCGGCGGCGTGACGCCGCTGACGCTGACCTTGAAGCAGGGACCGCACAAGGTCGAGCTGCACGGCGCGGGCGAGCCGCGCGAGATTCCCGTCACGATCACCGCCGGAAAGGAAGTCGCCCAATACATCGAGCTGCCGAAGGGGGTCACGGCATTCGGGCAGCTTCAGGTGCGTACGGAGCCAGCGGGCGCGCAGGTGACCGTGGACGGCATTCCCAGAGGCAAGTCGCCGGTACTCGTCGAATCGCTGGCGGCCGGTGAACATTCCGTCGTGCTCGAGGGTGACAACTCCAACGTGAAGCAGACGGTCTCCGTGGAAGCGGGCATGACGGCATCGCTCGTCGTCCCGTTGGCGGCTGCGGAGACCGCGCCCGTGTCGGGTTGGATCTCGGTGAGCGCGCCCGTGGAGCTGCAGGTCTTCGAGGGCAAGCGTCTGGTGGGGACGAGCCAGAGCGATCGCCTGATGATGACCGCCGGGCGCCACGACGTCGAGATCGTGAACGAAACGCTCGGATTCCGGCAGGTGCGGACCGTACAGGTGCCTGCCGGCAAGGTGTCGCCCATCAAGCTGGACTGGCCCAAGGGATCAGTCTCCATCAATGCGCTGCCGTGGGCGGACGTGTGGATTGACGGCGAGCGCGTCGGTGAGACGCCGATCGGCAATCTGGCGCTGGCGATCGGTCCGCACGAGATTGTGTTCCGCCACCCCGAGCTCGGCGAGCAGAAATATGCCACGACCGTTTCGCTCAAGGCGCCCGCGCGCGTGAGCGTCGACTTGAGAAAGAAGTAGGAGGATCGTCATGTCACGCACGGTGTCCGGTGTTGTCGCTGTCGTGGGCGTAGTGATTCTCGTGTCCGCCACGTCCGCCACGACGGTCAGAGGGGCGGCAGAGCAGGACTCGATCGCGGCGGCACGCGACCTCTATGCCTCCGCAGCGTACGAGGACGCGCTGGCCGTTCTCAACCGCCTGCCCGAATCGGGCCGCCCGGCGGACGAGGCGAACTCCATCGAGCAATACCGCGCGTTCTGCCTGCTTGCGCTCGGCCGGACGGCCGAAGCGGAGCATGCGATCGAGATGGTCGTCGCGTCGGAGCCGTCGTATCGCCCGGCGACCGACCTGTCACCTCGCGTCCGCAACGCGTTCAGCGACGTGCGCCGTCGGGTGCTGCCATCGATCATTCAGCAGCGGTACATGCAGGCGAAAGCATCGTTCGACCGCAAGGAATTCGCGGCGGCCGCGTCCGGCTTCGCGCAGGTGCTCGAAACGATGAACGACCCCGACGCCGCGGCTGTCGTCAATCAGCCTCCGCTCTCGGACTTGCGGACGCTGGCCGTTGGCTTCAAGGACCTGGCGACGACCGCCACTCCGCCACCGCCGCTGCCGGCCGCGCCGCCACCTTCCACCGCTCCAGCGGCGCCGATGGCCGAGCCACCCGCGTTGCCAAAGGCGCCACGCGTCTTCACGAGCAACGATGCCGAAGTCACGCCGCCGACGGTTATCCGACAGGAGCTGCCGACCTATCCCGGCCAGGTGCCGATTGCCAAGCAGGGGATGATCGAGGTGATCATCGATGAGACCGGCGCCGTCGAGTCCGCGTTGATGCGCATCAGCGTGTCGCCGGTCTATGACCCGATGGCCCTGGCGGCTGTGAGAAGCTGGCGCTACCGCCCCGCGACGATGAACGGCCTGCCGGTGAAGTACCGCAAGGCCGTTCAGGTGACCATCAGGGCGACCGGGCGTTGAGGCTTGTATCTTTCTCCGGAATCCTGCAGTCTAAAGGGGAGTAAGGAGAAGGAAGATGGCCAAACGGTCTACATCGGGCATTGTGTGCCCCCGGTGCGGCGTGCCGAATGCCAAGATCATCGGACGCTCAGAAGCCCTACCTGTGCTGTATCTGAAGTGCGACGATTGCGGGCGTACGTCTGTTTCACCGGAATAAGTCCATTCATATCAATTAGTTCTACCGACGTATCCGCTCACGACTGAAGGGACGACCCGGCCGGCGAGTGCCGTCGCCACCTGCGACGCTACTGCGGCCGGGACTTCGGTCAGCGGCCTCACGTAGTCTCCTTCAAGCGTGGCCAACGGAACCCCATCCTGGTAGAGGATACGGCTCGATGCCTGTACGCGCACGCGCTCGCCAGCGGTGAGGATGCCGGCCAGGTTCAGGGGATCGGAGGCGCTGATAGTGATGAGTCGCCGGTCGGGGGGCGTCCGCCGCGTCTCACGCAGTCGCTCGACCGCGTCTGGCAGCGCATACTGCTCGCCAGACACGCCCGCCACGAACCGCCCCCCGCGGATGTCGCCGCGCGCCTCGAGCCGGCGATAGAAATAACAGAGGTCCCGCCAGGGCGGCATTCCAGCTTCGCGCGTCAACAGCCGCCGAAAGACGACGCCATATCGGCGCAGGAGCGTCCGTGCCCGGAGCTCGAGCGCCTGAGTGCCCAGCTCCGCGTTTACGCCGGGGGCCCCTGGCCCCCGGTAGCGCAATGACGACAGCAGCGACCATCGGCCGGCCACGCGATCCCGGCCGCTTGCGATCGCGCGGCTGGATCCGTGGAGGAGGACTCGGAGTCCGCCGAAGCCGTCGGATGTGACGAGCCCGGCGGCGACCAGACGCCCCAGGACGCGTTTCAGCCCCTCGTCGTCGAACCCGCACGCCGACCCGATCTCGTGCCCGAACAGCGCTCCGCGAACGCGCAGGACATCGAGCGCTCCCCGACAGGCGTCGTCCAGCGCCATCTCCGGGACCCTCTCCCCACCCTCGGATTGCGACACGAGCCACAGGCCCGCAAGTTCGCGGGGAAGGATCGCGATAGGCGTCGCCGCGACGACATCTGCAACCTCCGACGCCGGCGCCGCAGCGCGCGCCCAGGCGAGCTCGCCGGTCAGGCACAGCGTGTCGAGCAGCGACGCCTCGTACGGATCCATGCGCGCCGGCAGGATCGCGCGCTCCCACGCCACAGCGGCCGCCGGATATCCAGACAGCTGGTGGGCGGCCTCGCGCAGCCCGTCCGAACCGCGCAAGCGGTTGGACGGATCGACATGCTGCCAGGCGAACAGGAACCGCATGAAGTCGGCCGGACTGACCGGCTCGATCTCGGCGCGCAGTCGATTCACGGTGTACCGGTGGATTCGCGCGAGCAGGCGGCGATCGCACCACTCGACGCGATGGCGGCCCTCGAATGAGCCGCGCAGGACGGCCCCCTCGGACTCCAGCGCGAGCAGCGCAGCGTCCACGTCGGCCGGCGCGAGCGAGATCGACTCGGCGATGTCTGTGGCCGTCGTGGGACCCACCAGCGACAGGCGGCCGCGCACCAGCTCCACGAGAGCGTCCTCGGAGGTCCACGATCGCTCGGCCCGCGAGCGCGGCGGGTTGACCACGGGTTCCAGGATCACGGCGGGATGGATGACGCGCAGCTCTGCGACGCGCTCCGCTGCGACGAAGATCGTCTGGAACGTGCGGGCATCTGCCGTTACTGCGGGGGCCCCTGCCCCCCGGTCGGGCCGCCCTGCTGCGGCTGCGCGTCCCGCGCGCGCAAGCTCGGTGAAAAGGGAAGGCTCGATCGACCTCATCTCGCCGAGCGTGAGAAAGCCTGCCGTGACCAGCGCGTCGTGGAGCTCGTCCGCGTCGCGCGGCGCCGGTCGCTCCTCCTCGCGGACGCGGTCGATCGCCGCCTTGTCGAGCCGTCCAAGATCCGTGTGATCGCCGGCCCGGCGCGTGAGGACCGCCTGCGTCCGCCGTTCCTCCAGAGGCGCGTCGTCCAGAAACGCATAAGGCTTCGCATTGAGGATTGCGTGCGACAGGGCGGACGGCTCGGGGGTGTCGACGGCGACGCACCGGATCGCTCCCGCGTGAATCTGCTCGAGAATGGCCGCCAGCCCGTCGAAATCCATCGCTTCGTGCAGGCAGTCCCGGACCGTCTGCTCGACCAGCGGATGGTCTGGAATCTGCCGGTCGCCGGGAATGTTCTCCAGGCAGGCCGCCGCGTCAGGGAAGCACGCGGCCAGGAGGTCGTCGGCCTGCATCCGCTGGAGTTGCGGCGCGACCTTCCGGCCGTTGCGGTTGCGCGGCACCGCCAGGGCGATCGTCGCATTCCACCGCCAGCGGGTCTGGAAGACGGGGGCGTCGAGGAACGCCTGAATCAGGACGTCGCGCGCGGTCGCCGGGTGGAGATAGCGGAAGACATCGCTCAAGGGGAATGAGTGCTGCGGACCAAGCGAGAGGAGCAGGGCGTTGTCGGTCGCGGAGGCCTGCAGCTCGAAGTTGAATTGACGACAGAAGCGCTTGCGAAGCGCCAGGCCCCACGCTTTGTTGATCCGGCTGCCGAACGGCGCGTGCAGCACGAGCTGCATGCCGCCTGACTCGTCGAAGAAGCGCTCCACCACTAGCGTTGACTGCGTGGGCAGCACGCCGAGGGCGCGGCGGCCTTCCGCCAGGTATTCGATCGCCTGCCCTGTGGCCGCGTCGGCGGCGCCGGTCTCGGCCGTCAGCCAGTCGACAGCGGAGACCGCCCCGTTCCGCATGCGGTCGTCGACGCCCGCGCTCAAATCGCTGACCGCGCGCGACAGCTCGTCGCTCCGCCCGGGCGCCTCACCGAGCCAGAACGGAATCGTCGGCGGCGCGCCCTTCGCGTCGGCCACACGCACGACCCCTGTCGTGACCTGCAGGATCTGCCAGGACGCGTTGCCAAGCTGGAAGATGTCGCCCGCCGCGCTCTCGATCGCGAAGTCTTCGTTGAGCGTCCCGATGAAGGTATCGGTCGGATCCAGGACGACCCTGTAATCGGCCACTTCGGGAATCGCGCCGCCGGCCGTGAGGGCCAGGAGGCGAGAGTGCCTCCGCCCGCGCACCGTGCCGTTCACCTCGTCGCGGTGCACCAACGCTCCGCGGCGGCCGCGCCGCGTCGCGAATCCGTCCGCGACCATTCTCACGACCGGGTCGAACTGCGCCCGGGACAGCTCCCGGTACGGCCACGCGCGCGTCACGAGGGCAAAGAGCTGGTCCTCCGTCCACGTGCGGCACGCCGCCTCGGCGACAATCTGCTGCGCGAGGACGTCGAGCGGCGCGTCGTGCTGGACGATGCGGTCGAGCTCGCCGTGGCGTACGGCGCGAAGGAGTGCCAGGCACTCGACCAGGTCGTCGCGCGACTCGGGAAACAAGCGGCCTTTCGGCAGGCCCGCAATCGTATGGCCGGAGCGGCCGACACGCTGCAGGAGCGTGGCGATCCGATGCGGCGATCCGATCTGGCACACGAGATCCACCGACCCGATGTCGATCCCCAACTCGAGCGATGCCGTCGCGACGAGCGCCTTCAGCGCGCCGGCCTTGAGCCGCGTCTCCGCGTCGAGGCGGCGTTCCTTTGACAGGCTGCCGTGGTGAGCGGTGACGGCGTCGGCGCCGAGCGCGTCGGTGAGGTGCCGCGTCACCCGCTCGGCCATCCGCCGCGTGTTCACGAAGATCAGCGTGGTGCGGTGCTGACGGACCAGGTCGGCGAGCCGCCCGTAGTATTCCTGCCAGACCTCGTGCGACATGACGGCGTCGAGCGGCGAGCGGGGCACCTCGAGCCCGAGGTCCATTTCACGGCGGTGCCCTTCGTCGATCACCTCGCAGGCGTCGGGCGGCGCACCCGCGCCCACCAGGAACTGCGCGACTTCGTGAATGGGCTTCTGGGTTGCCGACAATCCGAGCCGCAGAAGCGGCGCGTCGGCGACGGCCTGCAGCCGCTCGAGCGATAGCGCCAGATGCGCGCCGCGGCGAGTGCCGATGACCGCGTGGATCTCGTCCACGATGACCGTTCGTGCCGTCCGCAGCATCTCGCGGCTGCGCGCCGCAGTGAGCATGAGATACAGCGACTCCGGCGTGGTGACGAGGATGTGCGGGGGCTTTCGCAACATCGCCGCTCGCTCGGCGGCAGGCGTGTCCCCCGTACGAACGGCCGCCGTGATGCGGGGCACGCCGATGCCGAGCGACTCTGCGATGCGGCGGATACCCTTGCGCGGCTCGGCGAGGTTCTTGTGGATGTCGGCGCTCAGCGCCTTGAGGGGCGAGACGTAGACGACGCGCACCTCGTCGGGCAGCGCAGTCTCGAGCCCTTCTTTGAGCAGATCGTCGAGGCTGGTCAGGAACGCGGCGAGCGTCTTGCCCGAGCCGGTGGGTGCAGCGATGAGTGTGTGCCGCCCCGCACGGATCGACTCCCACCCCCGGCGCTGGGCCGATGTGGGCTCGCCGAGCGTCTCCGCAAACCAGCGCGCGATGACCGGGTGAAACACGCTCTTAGAATAGCGCGCGCGACGGCCAGTGAATCAGCGGCAGCTGCCGGCCGCCTGGCGGATTGCCTTCACGCGGAAATCCTGCACGTCGACCGGCGTCCCCGTGCCCGACTCGCTGGTCGCTGACTGCACGACCGCGCGCGACGGATCAATGGCGCCTGCCTGGGCAGCCACGTTGGCACTCGGTTGCAGCCCGCCCGAGATCTTCAGACCCTTCACCACAACCCCGCCATCGACCTGGATCGGGCGGCCGAGATACTCGCGGAAATCCTTGCCTGTGAGGTGGTACTTCATTCCGGCCTTGGTGTCGGTCAGCATGAATCGATCGGGTGTCTTCCCATCGGTCTCGATGCAGCCGCTGAGCGTGATCGTCTTGGGTGGCTTCTTCAGCTGCGCGCCTGCCAGGCTCGACGTCGCGGTCATTACGGTCATTACGGTCAGTACGGTCGGCATCAGTAGTGCGGGGATCGTAATTCCAGCACGCATCCTGTGATTTTAGCGCAGTCCGCAAAGTTCAGCTGATGAACTTTCGCAGCAATGAAACGCGTTACAATCTCATCCTTGCACCGTACTATCGGGCTCCGCTGGATCGCCGCCGCGCTCGTGCTGGTGATCGTCGCGCCCCTCGGCGTGCTAGCGGGGCTGTCCGTGCAGCGCGCGTGGCGACGACAGCTCGAGAGTGTCGACACCCAGAACATCGCGACCGTCCGCGCCATCTCTGTCGCGGTCGATCAATACGTCGAGAAGACGACGGCTGCGCTCGATGTGCTCGGCGAGCTGCACGCGCTCGACAACCCCGACCTCCCGGCGTTCGAGAGCCTGGCCACGCGCATGCTCCCGTATCAACCGAACTGGTCAGCGATTCTGCTGTCCGATGCGACAGGCAAAATCGTGGACGGCGTGCCCGATACTCGCAACGCGGAAGGCCCGGGCGGCGGCGCGGACTGGGCGCGGGCGACACTCCTCGCCCGCAGGGCGACCATATCGCCGCTCTTCACGCTGCCTGACGGAGGGCGATTCGTCGTCATTGCCACGCCGGTCATCCGGCAAGGCGTCGTCACATCGGTGCTCGGCGCACGTGTGCGGTCAGCGGGCCTGAGTGCGCTGGTACGCCAGCAGCAGGCACCGCCGAACGCCATTGTCGCGCTCGTCGACGGCGAGAACCGCATGATCGCCCGGACGCAGGACGAGGACCGCTACGTCGGCACCCCCACGACGCAGCGATTCGTTGACGCGCAGTCACGGATGGGAGAGGGCGCCTGGAGGCATGTGCTGCGCGACGGGCGCCCGACCTACGCCGCCCTCAGCCGGTCGCCGAACACGGGTGTCACCGTGTCCATCGCGCTGCCTGCCGAAGCCGTCGACGGTCCGATCCGCCGCATCCTGTGGAACCTCGTGGCCGGGTGGGTCGTGGTGTTGGCCTTTGGCGCAGGACTGGGGCTTCTGCTCGGCCACGTCGTGGTGCGCGCGCTGTCGACGGCGTCCAGCGCTGCCATGGCGCTGGCCCGCGGGCAGGCCGTGACACCGCGCCGCTCGCGTATCGCCGAGGTTGACGAGCTGGCCTCGAGCCTTCGGCGCGCCGCCGCGACCCTGCAGGCCAGAAACCTGGAGCGAGACGAAGCCAGCCGACTCAAAGATGAGTTTCTGATGACGATCTCACACGAGCTGCGGACGCCGCTGACGGCCATCTGCGGCTGGGCGCGCATGCTGTCGGCCGGTCAGATCCGCGAAGACCAGCGCGCGCGCGCATTGGAGACCATCGAGCGCAACGCGCACGCGCTGCAGCAGCTCGTGGATGATCTGCTTGACGTATCGCGCATCATCTCCGGCAAGCTGCGTCTGGACATCCAGCCTGTGGCCGTCAGCGAGGTGGTCGGGTCGGCGATGGACGCGATTCGCCCGGCGGCGGATGCCAAGGGGATCCAGATCGGCGTCGATCTCGATCGCGACGGCACGACGATCTCGGGCGACCCGGGGCGGCTTCAGCAGGTGTTGTGGAACCTGTTGTCGAACGCGGTGAAGTTCACGCCGAGCGGCGGGCGCATCGACATCACCTGTTGTCGCGCGGGCAACAACATCGAGCTGAGCGTCCGCGATACCGGTGTGGGCGTGGAGCCTGACTTCCTGCCCCACGTCTTCGAGCGCTTTCGCCAGGGCAAGAGCGGCACGACACGCGCCCATGGCGGACTCGGGCTCGGCTTGTCAATCGTCCGCCACCTCGTGGAGCTGCACGGAGGCACGGTGACCGGAGAGAACAACGTCCCTCCGCCCGGCGCGAACTTCCGCGTCGTCTTGCCGTCTCCGGCGGCGGCTACGTATTCGGGCGTTCCGGGAAGGTCGCGGCCCGCAGCGTCCGCCACGACAGTCGCGCCATCCAAGACACCAACCAGCGCGGTACGCTGAACCGCAGCACGAACTCGACCCGCTCGCTCTGAGATCGCCCGGACGGTACCGCGCGAGACGGCGCGAGCAGCGGGGAGGTCTGCGCTGCGTCGCGGACCGGCGCCGGGGGCTCAGTCGGATCCGGAAAGCGCTCGTTGAACTCGCGAACGATGTCCTCGGCGTCGAGCCCGATCGCCTTTGCATAGGAACGCACGAACGACCGTCTGAAGATTCCTGCGGGCCACCGCGACACGTCGTCGCGCTCGAGGGCTTCGAGCAGAGAGCGGCTGATCTTGGTGTTCTCCGCAATGGACTTCAGCGAGATGTGGCGGCGTTCGCGCTCCTGTCTGAGGCGCGGCCCGAAGGCGGATGCAGGTTCCATTGTGGCTTCGTTGCGGCGCCACACTGCAAATAGTAAGCCCGCAGCGCGCGTGGGTCTTTTGGGCAATCGGCGATCCGCCGACGACCGGGTGAATCTGAATAAGACAGAAACCGTGTAACGATGCTGGAAAAGGGAGCTGAACCTTAAGATCTGGTTATCTGGTTATCTGGTTATTGGTTGCTTGATTGGGCCGGTGTTCTTGCTTCAGGCCTTTCAATGACCAAGTAACGAGATGACCAGATAACCAAATCTGTTGGAGCGCTACCGCCCTCCAGCAGTCGTCCGCGTCGGGGCGTTCGGCAGAGCGAAAGCGATGTACTCGCCAGAGTAGTTCCCACCGCTGACCGCGACGATGATGTACTGCCTGCCGTCTGCTGTGTAGGTCATCGGCGATCCGCTCTGCGGGGCCGGGATGAACACAGCACCCACCTGCTCACCAGTCTGCTTGTTGTACGCACGCAGCATGGCGCCTCGGGGATGGTCGGGCGTGGTCGTCACGGACGGATCGCCCGCAATGATCAGCGTCTTGGTGACGACGACGCCGATATTGCCGGATTGGCCGGTCTTGGGCACGTTGACACCGCGAAGGGCCGGGCTGTTGCGGACCGAGTCCGGCGTGTCGCCGTGTGGAACCGACCAGTCGAGCTCACCCTTGTCGAGATTGATGCTGACGATGACCCCGTAGGGCGGCTTGACGATCGGGACGCCCTGAATCACGGTGCCGCCGCCGAATCCTCCCTCTGCGGCGCCACCGCCGCCGCCACGGCCGCCGGCCGCTCCGCGGCCGCCCGCGGCGGCTGGTGGGGGAGTTGCCGGCGCCGGCGGGGGCGCTCCTCGACCTGATTGTGGGGCGTCAGCCGCGCTGCCCTCGCCACCACCAGTGATTGGACGGAAGGTTGACCCTGCAGTCCCCATCACGTAGTCGAGGTCCGAGAACTCTTTCGGAGGCGCCACGAGACCGAGCGGCGCGATGCAGGCGTTGCAGGCGTGCGTGATGAAGCGGTGCGTCTCCGGATCGAACGCCGATCCGGGCCAGTTCACGCCGCCGCTCAAGGTACCGGAGGTCAGCGCCGCGAGGGGTCCTTCGACCTTGCTGACGACCGCCGGCAGGAACGCCGGACCCAGCCGGTATCGCTTCGCGGAGTTCGCCGCCTGTTCTTTCAGCTCGGGCGTAAAGTCGATCAGATCGCTCTCGAGCACACCATTGCGCGAGTAGGCCGGTGGTTTGGTCGGAAATGGCTGCGTCGGGCTCGTTTTCTCGCCCGGGACGTCGCTCTGCGGAACGGGCCGCTCCTCCATCGGCCACACGGGCTGCCCGGTGATCCGATCGAAGACGTAGAGCATTCCCTGCTTGGTTGCCTGCGCGACCGCCTTGACCGGCTTGCCGTTGACGTTGATGTCCATCAGGAGCGGCGCCGCCGGCATGTCGTAATCCCAGATCGGGTGATGGACGATCTGGTAGTGCCACTTGCGCTGACCGGTCTTCAGGTCGACGCACACGAGGCTGTCGCCGTAGAGGTTGTTGCCAGGCCGATGCCCGCCGTAGAGGTCCGACGTCGGGTCCTCGACTGGCAGATAGACCAGACCCGCGTCCTCGTCGACAGTAATCTGCGACCACACGCCGGTGTTGCCGTTGACGGCCCACGACTCCTTTTCCCAGGTGTCGTTGCCGAACTCACCTGGGCGGGGGATCGTGTTGAACGTCCAGAGCAGCCGCCCGCTCCTGACATCCCACGCTCGGACGAGACCCTTCGTGTTGTTGTGCGTCTTGACCGTCAGACCCTCGCGGAACGACGACCCGACAAGCACCACATCCTTGGCGACCGTGGGCGTCGAATGGAGGCCGATCTCGCCGGTTTCGAGGTTGATCTGCTCGCCTTTGCCGACGACCGCGCCCACCTTCATGTCGACGATGCCGTCCTTGCCGAACGCTTTGATCGGCTGACCGGTATGCGCGTTGAGCGAGACGAGGCGATAGCCTGTGGTGACGAAGAGAACCCGGTCGTCGCCCTTGCCGTCCGTCCAGTAAGAGAGGCCGCGGCCCGAGAGCTGCCGCGGGGCTGCGACGGCGCGCGCGCCCTCGCGCAGCGAGTAGACCCACATCAGCTCGCCGCTGCGTCCGTCGAGCGCGACGACCGAGCGGCGGGTGCCGCCGGTCGCATAGATCACGCCGTTGATCGCGAGCGGCGTGCCCTCGAGCTTGAATTCGGGACGCGTGCCGAGGTTGTCGGTCTTGAAGCGCCAGGCGACTTCGAGCTGGTTGAAGTTGCCCGCGTTGATCTGATCGAGCGGGGAGTAGCGGGAGCCCTTCGCGTCTGCGGTGTAATAGGGCCAGTCGCCTTTCGCGGTGCTCGGCTGTCCGGTTGCTGCCTGTCCGTGCAGGCGGACGGTCATCTTCGGCAGCGAGAATGCCAGTGCGGCGGCCACCACACCGCACGCCAGCATCATTCGACTTGCGCTTCGTGTCATCGTCAACTCCTGATTGCTGAATGGGGATCGCGAATGATCGTCAATCCCCATTCCGCAATTGAATCATTGTCCTGCCGTCGAGGACTTCGCCTGCGTCGGATGCAGTGTGAGCTTCTGGACACGCCAGTTGAGCAGCTCGGCCACGTAGAGGTCGTTTTCCGTCGGACACGCGATTTCGTGGATCCAGCCGAACTGTTTCGACTGATGGCCGCTCTTTCCGAAGTAGCCGACAAGCTTGCCGTCGAGCGTCAACTTGTAGACGCGGCCTGGGAACGCGTCGGCAAGGTAGAGATACTGCGTCGGGCCGCCCGACACACAGACGGCCCAGGGTGAGCCCGGCGCCATCGTGCCGGATCCCGGAGGCGCATCAGGTGCAAGCGCGGCGGCGACGTTCGGCGTCGCGCCCATCCACGGCTTGGCGTCGGCGGGCACCGGTGCCTGCGCGAGGTCGACTCTAATCTCGCGGACGAATGCGTTCGTCTTCGGATCGATGACCTGGATGCGGCGGTTGCCGCGGTCCGCGACGTAGATGTTGCCCTTCGCGTCGTTCGCGATGCTGTGCGGCGTGTTGAGGTTGCCCAGCTTGCCGCCTCCCGGCTCTCCCAGCGAAGCCACCCAGTCGCCGTCCTTCGTGAACTTGGCGACGCGCGAATTGATGTAGCCATCGCTGATGTAGATGTTGCCGTCGGCGTCCCACGCGACGTCGGTGGGCTGGCGGAACTGTCCTGGCACCGGGGGCCGCGGCGGGTTGACCCGGGTCCACGGCGCGGCTTCGTCCGACGCTTCCTTCTTGCGGCCGAAGACCATGGTGACATGCCCTTCAGGGTTGATACGCACGATCATGTCCGAGCCCTTGTCGATGGCCCAGAGGTTGTCGTCCTTGTCGAACCGGACCGCGTGGGCGTACGACCAGGCGTAGAGGCCCTTGCCGACTTCATGCAGGTACTTGCCGGTCTTGTCGAAGAGCAGAATCTGCGACGCCGTGGCGCCGTAGGCCGGCCCCCCTGCGCTGTTCGAGCGCGTGAACACGGCGATGTCGCCCTTCGAGTTGACCGCTACGCCGGAGGCCTCGCCGAAATTCACATCGGGCGGGAGCTTGAAGAAATTCGCGGCGGAATCAAACGGGATTTCCTGAGCTGACTGCTGCGCGAACGCCGTCGGACTCAGCGCTACAAGTGCCGCAAGGAACCACTTCGTCACGGGTCGCCCTCCCTTTCGCAACGGCCGTGTGTATGATTGAGGCCGGCCAGTATACCATCGGGCACCGGGGCCCGGAACCCATTCGACTGCAGGTGTTTCCGGGTGGACCGTGGGGGCGGGCTGAAGACTCATGGTCGCGTGCAGTTGCCTATCGCCCTCGATTTCTGACGCCTTTTTTGAACGCTTGCAATCTTGATCTTGGGGCGAGGCAACTGCACGCGGCCACGAGTCTTCAGCCCCTCGGAGCCTCAGCTGGCGAGCTCTTCGACGTCCGAGAGCTCCAGATACGCCTGGTCCGCGACGTCGTGGCCGAGGAGCCAGTCGCGGATCACCGCCAATACGCGGCGGGCCGTCACGGGATTCCCGATGGGCGCCGGGGCGCGAACGGTGACCGTGCATATACGCGGCCCGATGAGCGCCAGCTGCATGAACGTGTCCCGGCCGACGCGCGTCACACCAAAAATGTACAACTGCCAACGATCAGAACCGACTGTCAGGGAGGCATGCGCCGGAGTGGACTTCACGATTTCGGACAGATCGTGCTTCATGTAGGGTTGGACGTCTGGCGGTCTGTGACGGCGTGACAGCTTCGTGACAAATCCGCGAATGTCCGGGGTCAGGTCGGACCCATGGGGGCCTGCCGTGGCTGGTTGCTTGGTTGGCTCGTTGCTGGCGCGCCTTCGCGTTTCACGCTTCGGCGGGTCCGCCGTAGCTCGCAATGGCGCTTGGGCGAGCGGAGGCGGATTGCTGGTGAGGGCCGTTAGACTTCGCGGTTTGCCGGCGTCCACCCATGGGCGATCCAGTCGTCCCGGACGTCGTTCGTCCAGCGAAACCCCTCCGCATCGTCAAGGCAGACTCGAGTGCGCAGCGGCAGACCGTCGTAGTAGACGACCGCGAGCTCAGATCCCTCGCCGAGCGCCCGCATGACGCAGGTCAGCTGGCGATCCCCGTCACACAGCACCCAGCGAACGACCTCGGTAGCCATACCCT
>DASZFS010000581.1:0-3354 GCA_035939575.1 Vicinamibacterales bacterium
GGCGTCGACGGCTGGTAGATGCTGTAGTTCACCCAATCGGTGTTGATGTCGAGCTCCATGGCTCGTACCGCTCCGGCCTTGACCAGGATGTTGGCCAGGTCGACGATGTCGAGCCCAGGGCCGCCGACGTAGACCAGGGCCCCGTTGGCGGTCACGCCCAACCCCGAACGCCACACGTAGAGCGCACCGCCGAGGGTGGCGCCCCACTGTGTTGCCCCGGCGTTATAGGCAGCCGGGACCACCTGGCCGTTGTCGACGAGGAGGTCAAGGTTCTGGCGCACTGATACGACGCTCGTGCTCATCGACACGTCCCGTCCCCACTGGCCAACCGTCGAGGACCCGTTTTTGTAGACGACGAAGGAGGCAGCACCGGTGCGCAGCGGATCGATGGTCTTGCCGTCCGTGTAATAGCCGCCATTGGCGCCGGACATCAGGAAGCCAGCGTTGAAGGCCGTCACCAACGACGTGGCTTCGGTCGGAGCGATCGGCGCGGTGTGCGTGTAGGGCCCGCCTCCCGGGATCTGGCTACCCGAGTAAAGCGTTGCATGCAAGAGCGTCGTATCCATCCACGCCACGCCGACCACGTAACTCGTGTGGATCGCGCTGGGCCGCAATTCAGTGGTGTATACCGCGGGTACCCCGTCGACGAGGCGGCCGGCGGGTGACCACAGCCCTTCGCCAGCAACGGGCGGGCTGGCGATCGGCACGATGGGTGCAGGCTCGGGGAGGTGCGACACCGTTGCCGTCGCCGGAAGATTCGCCGTCTTCGGCTTCTGAATGGTCCCTTTCGCGAGCGCGCCGCCGACCTTCGGTTGATGATGCGAGTACCACTCGTTCTCTGCCCAGTTGACGATCGACGCACCACCGTGCTCGCGGAACCACTCGGCAAGGCGGGCGCCCGCGGAGCTCCCGAGCGCCGGGTTGGTCAGCGCGCCGCCAAGGGAGACAGCTAACCAGATGAGGCAGACGGCGAGGACCACGCCGATCGCCGCGAAGACGCGGCGACGGCGTCGGTGCCTCCGTGAGCGCGACCAGCGAGACCTTTGATGCGAACGCGGCTTGGGCTGATCGAGCTCGACGTCGAGATCGTCTTCGATCGGGGGACTCAGCATGGGCGCTCCATGAGTGGCAGCGCTTGGTTCGGGCGCGACAAGGATGCCCTTACCCGGCGGGTCACGTCGGCGTGATGGCCGCGACGTCCCCGACGAATACGGCTACGGGCTGGCCAGGAAGTATGTGGCCGCGCCGAAGCCGAGGGCCATTTCCCATGCCCCCAGCGTAGTGGGCAGACGCTGACGGGAAGATGAACCTGCGAGGCATTCAGGTTAAAGAATCCGTAAGAGGATGCTCGGTCGCCGGCGGAGACTTCGCCTGGCGTTGCACAGTGCGACGCCAGCTTGCCTCCATCCGCGCGCCCCCCAGCTCCGCCACTCCGATGTCCCAAGTTCCCTGAGTCGAACGGATGACGGCATCCGCGATGGCCAAGCCGAGTCCTGTTCCGACGGTGGCGTCATTGGCGCGATGAAAGCGGTCGAAGACGGCTTCGCGCTGATCGTCCGGGATCCCGGGACCCGAATCGTCGACGCGTAATGTGACGCGGTTTCCGACGCAGCGGACACTCACCTCGACCCGCCCGCCCTCTCCCGCGAACTTGCACGCATTGTCGATGAGGACGCCGGCGAGGCGCTCGATCAATGACTCTGACGCCTGCACCGTGAAGGGTCCAGGGCCAACCCGCTCGATTGTCAGTGCCACGTCGTTGGTCGCGGCCACAGGCCCGAAGCGTTGGACGCAAGAGTCCGCCACCCCGGCCACATCCGTTAGGGCCAGCGCGTCGGCGGGGACAGGCTCGTCGTCGGCGCGCGCCAGCCACAGCAAGTCCTCGACGATTCGCCTGAGTCTCGAGCTCTCTTGTCCGACGCGCTCGAGGATGTCTCTATAGGCGATGGGGTCGCGGGGACGATCCAGGGCCAGATCGACCTCCGCTTCGATCACCGCGATCGGCGTTCGCAGCTCATGGGAAGCGTCCGCAGTGAACTCGGCTTGGCGGCGACGGACAAGCTCCGACGGCGCTGCCGCGCGCAGACCGACCATGATGGCACCGCAAAAAACGGCGACGGCCAAGACGGCGCCGAAAGCGATCTCCGCCAGCAACAACGTCGTTTGGATGTTCGACGCGTTGGCAATGCTCTGACCGGCGACCAGGGTCTCGCCGGGTAGCCGCACCGAATCGAAGCGGAACGTTGAGCTGCCAACAGGCAGGGAGACTGGAGCGGAATCCCAGCTCGACGCAGGCAACTTTGGCGCTCCCTGTGTCAACGGGGTGACGGCTCCAGTCGAGCTTATGGACCAAAGAAACGATGGTGCATCGTCGAGGTCGGGTGTCTCGATTGAGCCTTTCTCAGGCGTTGGATGTGGCCGAACGTCCTCGATCCGGTCCGAGAGGCGAGCGTCGACGTCAGCGATCAAGTGGTGCGTCACGATCGCGTTGACCACGACCGCGGCAACCGTGTAGCAGGCCATCACGAGCAGGGTCGTGATGGCCGCAACGCGCACCACATGACGCCGATGCGCTCGCGCCATGTTCATCCTTCGCTCATCCGATATCCCAAGCCACGCACGGTCTCGATCTGCGCGCCGCTTCCGGACAGTTTGCTGCGCACCCGCCCGATATGGACATCGATAGTGTTCGAACCAACGGCGTCCGCCTCGTCGTCCCACACCTGCAGCGCGATCATGCGGCGCGTCACGACCGCGGGAGATCGCCGAAGTAACAATTCGATTAAGGCAGTCTCGATCGCTGTCGTTGCGATGGGACGACCTGACACCGAGACCACCCGGGTCGCCGGATCGAAGCTCAGATCAGCACACTGCAGAACGGGTTGCATCGTTAGCGGTGGCCGTCGCTGCAGCGCACGGATCCGCGCGAAGAGTTCGGAGATTTCGAACGGCTTTACGAGGTAGTCGTCTGCGCCACTGTCCAATCCCGTGACGCGGTCAGACGCGGTGTCCCGCGCGGTCAGCATCAGTATCGGCGTGCGATCGCCTCCGCGCCGTAACTCCTCGATGACCTCGACGCCGGTGTGTTCGGGCATGCGCCAATCGAGGACCGCCACGTCGTACTCGTAGGCGCGCAAATGGCGCAGTGCTGCTGAGCCGTCCGCGACCGAGTCCACGACATACCCGTTCTCGCGCAACCCCCTTTCGAGCACCGATCGCAGCCCGGTGTCGTCTTCGGCGACGAGGACTCTCACGGCACGTTCCAACTTCTGAACGACATGCCCTCAGGTTATGAGGTGTTGGTCGATGATCAATATCGGGACCCGTCATTCTCTCGTCAGGTTCTCTTCGTAA
>DASZFS010000582.1:0-17884 GCA_035939575.1 Vicinamibacterales bacterium
CGCTCCGTGTACTCCGGGCGCCCCGGCCGGCCCCCGGTCACACTTCGCGGGGACCCCGAAAGCCCCGCTCCGTGTACTCCGGGGGCCCCTGCCCCCCGGTCACACTTCGCGGGAACCCCGAAAGCCCCGCTCCGTGTACTCCGGGCGCCCCGGCCGGCCCCCGGTCACACTTCGCGGGGACCCCGAAAGCCCCGCTCCTCCGCCGCCCGCAGCGTGTTGCGGAGAAGCATGGCAATGGTGAGCGGCCCGACGCCACCGGGTACAGGAGACAGCGCGCCGGCGACCTCGGCGACGTCGGGACGGACATCGCCGACGGTCAGCGACCCCCGCCGCTCGAACGCATCGCGGCGCTTTGATCCCTCGGGAAACAGGCGCTCCACCACCGCGCGGTCGGTCACGGGCGTCGTCCCGATATCGACAACGGCTGCTCCCGGCTTCACGAACTCGGGCGTGACGAATCCGGGCCGGCCGATCGCCGAGACCAGAATGTCTCCCTCAGCCGCGACACGCGCGAGATTTGGCGTCCGCGAGTGACAGACGGTCACGGTCGCGTGCCGGTGCATCAGCAGGAGGGCCATCGGCTTGCCCACGATGTCGCTGCGGCCGAGTACAACGGCGCGAGCGCCGGCGATCTCGATCTGCGAGCGCGTGAGGAGCTCGATCACACCCGACGGCGTGCAAGCGACCAGCGACGCGCGGTTCTGCACGAGCCGGCCGACGTTGATCGGATGAAGGCCGTCCACGTCCTTGTCCGCCCGGATGGCGTCGAACACGCGCGGCTCAGCGTGCGCGCCCATCGCCGCGGGCAGGGGGGACTGGACCAGGATTCCGTCGTGGACCTCGCTCCGGTTCAGCCGCTCGACCACGGCCAGGAGCTCGTCGAGGGTCGCGGTCGCCGGCAACCGCTCGAGGTCGGCCCGCAGACCGGCCTCCCCGGCCGACTTCATTTTGTTGCGGACGTAGATGGCTGATGCCGGGTCGTCGCCGACGAGCACGATCGCCAGGCCCGGGGGCCGTCCGGCCCGCCGCGTGAACGCGGCGACGGCCGGCGCGACCTCGGCGCGGATCTGGGCGGCGACGGACGTTCCGTCGAGAATGCGAGCAGTCAGATCAGCGCCGCCCGCTGGCGAACGCCTGGCCGCGCCCGTGCCTGAGCTCGCTATGGTGGTAGCCGTAGCTGAAATACAAGACGATCCCCAGAGCCATCCAGATGACGAGACGCAGCCAGGTCGCGCCGGGCAGTCCGGCCATGAGGCCGAGGCTGACGAGCGCCGACAGCGCAGGGACGAACGGCACGAACGGGACTTTGAAGGGCCGCTCCAGCTCCGGTCGCTGATAGCGCAGGAAGATGACGCCGAGCGAGACGATGACGAACGCCATCAGGGTGCCGATGCTGACCATCTCGCCGAGAATGCCGATCGGCGTGAACCCGGACGCGATCGCCACGATGACGCCGGTGATGATGCTCGTGATGTGCGGCGTCCGGAACTTCGGATGGATCTTCTTCGCAAACGGCGGCAACAACCCGTCGTTGGCCATCGAATAGAAAATGCGCGGCTGCGCCATCATCATCACGACCATCACGGAGCTCAACCCGGCAATCGCGCCGAGTTCGACGAGCATCGTCATCGCGTGAAGGATCGAGCTGCCTCCTGATGCCTGCTCCGCCGCGCGAATCGCGACCACCATCGGCGCGGGCGATCCCTTCATCGCCTGGTACGGCACCAGGCCGACCATGACGAGCGACACGAGCACATACAGAATCGTGCAGACGACCAGGGAGCCAAGGATGCCGACCGGCATGTCCTTCTGCGGGTTCTTGGCTTCCTGCGCGGCCACCGAGACCGCGTCGAAGCCGATGTAGGCAAAGAAGATCACGCCGGCGCCCCGCAGGATACCGCTGTAGCCATACTCGCCGAACGTGCCGGCGTTCTCCGGAATGAAGGGATGCCAGTTCGCGGTGTTGACGTAGGCGGCGCCGCCAAGGATGACCACTATGACGACCGCGACCTTGACGAGGACGATCACCGTGTTCACGTTCGCTGATTCCTTGACGCCGATCACAATCAGCACGGTCACGGCCAGGGTGATGAGCACGGCGGGAAGGTTGAACACCGCGGTCACGGGACCGCCGGCGGTCTGGACAACGGAGCCCGGCGCCGCAGCAAACGCGGCCGGAAACTCGATGCCGACGAAGTCATGCAGGAAGCTCGTCAGATGGCCCGACCACCCGACGGCGACCGTTGCCGCGCCAAGCGCGTATTCCAGGATGAGGTCCCACCCGATGATCCACGCGATGAACTCGCCGAGCGTCGCGTAGCCATAGGTGTAAGCCGAGCCGGCAATCGGCACGGTCGAGGCAAACTCCGAGTAGCAGAGGCCAGCGAGTGCCGAGGCAAACCCCGCGAGCACCATCGACAGGACGATGGCGGGTCCGGCGTGCTGGGCCGCCGCCTCGCCCGTGAGGACGAAGATGCCGGTGCCGATGATGGCGCCGATGCCGAGCGTGACCAGATTCAGCGGACCAAGGACGCGCTTGAGCGAGTGCTCGCCCCCTGCCGACGCCTCGGCCTTCAGCTGCTCAATCGATTTGGTCGCGAAAATCGACATTACGTAAGTCCTCGGTTCTGTCAGGTAAACAAGCTGGCGCGGGGATTATACAAGACCAAGGGCCTCGACAAAGGCCCTGACCCGCCCACGCGGATCGCCGGTCGCGAGCAGATCGCCAATGACAGCAACCGACGCCGCGCCCGCGTCGAGCACCGATCGGGCGTTCTCGAGCGTGATCCCCCCGATGGCGACGACCGGCGTGCCGGTCTCGGCTGCGCGCGCCACCATCCGAAGCCCGAGCGCCTCGTACCCGGTCGTCTTGGTTGTGGTCTCGAAAATTGGACCAATGGCGATGTAGTCGACGGGCTCGCGCGCCGCCTCGTCGATTTGCGCGCCGGTGTGCGTGGACGTCCCGACCAGCGCAGCGTCCCCCAGAATCGAGCGCGCGGCGGCCGGCGGCAGATCGTCCCGGCCGACGTGCACGCCGGCGGCGGCGGCCAGCTTTGCAATGTCGGCCCGGTCGTTCACGATGACTGTTGCCTGACTCGCGCGGGAGAGACGGACGACCTCGGAGGCCAGGTCGAGGAACGCCGCGCCCGACAAGGTCTTGGCTCGCACCTGCAGGAAACGGGCGCCGCCGTCGAGATACGCGCGCGCGACGTCGATCGCGTGCCAGCCGGCGCGCGCTGACGCTTCCACGTCCACGATCGCGCACAGGGGCTGGATGCCTCGTCCCGAATCAGACGGCCTCGGCGAGGCGGCCTCCGCCAGGGCGCGACTGAAAGCGCTCCATGAACGACGTGCTCAAACGTCCGGCCTGGAAGTCCGCGTCGTTCATAATGCGCAGATGGAGCGGGATCGTCGTCTTGATGCCCTCGATGACCGTCATCTCCAGCGTTCTGCGCATGCGCGCGATCGCTTCCTGGCGGTCGCGGCCGTGGACGATGATCTTGGCGATCATCGAGTCGTAGTAGGGCGTGATCGTGCACTCCGAGTGCGCGAACGTCTCCACGCGGACGCCAGGGCCGCCGGGCACGCTGAACACATGAATCACGCCCGGCGAGGGCACGAACGTCTCCGGATCCTCGGCGTTCACGCGGCACTCGATCGAGTGGCCAGTGAACGTCACCTCGCTCTGCTTGAAGGACAGGCGCTCGCCCGCGGCGACGCGGATCTGCTCCTTCACGATGTCGATGCCGGTCACCATTTCGGTCACCGGATGCTCGACCTGGAGCCGCGTGTTTGCCTCCATGAAGTAGAACCGGCCGTCGCGGTCCATGAGGAACTCGAAGGTGCCGGCGTTCGTATACTGGACGGCCTTTGCCGCGTCGATGACGATGCCGCCCATCTTCCGGCGCATCTTCTCGCTGAGCGCGGGTGACGGCGATTCCTCGACCAGCTTCTGATGGCGCCGCTGAATCGAGCACTCGCGCTCGCCGAGATGGACCACGTTGCCGTGGTGGTCGCCGAGAATCTGGAACTCGATGTGGCGCGGTGATTCGACGTACTTCTCGATGTAGACGTCGGCGACGCCGAACGCCGCCTCCGCCTCGCGCTGCGCCGTCTTCACGGCGTGCGAGAGCTCGCCGGGCGCGCGGACGACGCGCATGCCGCGACCGCCCCCGCCGGCGGTTGCCTTCACGATGATCGGAAATCCGATGTCCTTTGCGAGCTTGAGCGCCCGCTCCTCGCTCTCGATCGGGCCGTCGCTCCCCGGGAGGATGGGCACGCCTGCCTTCTTCATGACGCGCCGCGCCCTGGCCTTGTCGCCCATGAGGCGGATGACCTGCGGGTCGGGGCCGATGAACTTGATGTGGCAGGCCTCGCAGACCTCGGCCAGATAGGCGCTCTCGGAGAGGAACCCGTAGCCGGGGTGAATCGCGTCGGCTCCGGTGATCTCCGCCGCGCTGATGACCGCCGGCACGTTCAGATAGCTGTCAGCGCTGCGCGCCGGCCCGATGCAGACATCCTCGTCGGCAAAGCGGACGTGCAGCGAGTTCTCGTCGGCCTGAGAGTACACCGCGACCGTCTTGATGCCCAGCTCGCGGCACGCGAAGATGACTCGCAGCGCGACCTCGCCGCGGTTAGCGATGAGAATCTTTTTGAACATTATCTACTCCGGGGGCCCCTACCCCCCGGACACGCTCCGCGGGGACCCCAACGCCCCGCTCCGCTGTACTCCGGGGCCCCAACCCCCCGGGTCACACTTAGCGCGTTCGGATGGCAAAAAGACGCTCGCCGTACTGTACTGCCTGGCCGTTCTCGACGTACACGCTGACGATCTCTCCGTCGTACTCGGAGTCGATCTCGTTCATGAGCTTCATCGCCTCGATGATGCAGAGCACCTCGCCCTTCTTGACCGACGTGCCTACCTCCACGAACGAGGCGGCGCCGGGCTCGGGAGAGCGATAGAAGGTCCCAACGATCGGCGACTTCACGACCGCCAGCTCGATTTCGGCGTCTCCGGCCGGCTCAGGCGGCGACAGAACCGCGGCTGCGAGCGGCGGGCCGGGCAGCGCGGCTGCCGCCGCATTACCGGCCGCGACGGGTGCGGCAAAAGCCGGCGACTCGGTCGTGACCGAGCCCGCGCCGTCTTTGCGAACTTTGAGCCGGAGCCCTTCGTGCTCGATCTCGAACTCGGATAGCTCGTGCTCGCGCACGAGCTCGAGGAGCTCCCGGAGTTGGTTGAGATCCATCAATAATAAGGAGCTGACGATCTGAGGATGTGAGGATCCAGGATCACAGGCTCAGATCTCCAAGAGTTCGGTCGTCACGCTCGTCAACACCTCGACGCCTTCCTCGGTGACCAGCACATCATCCTCGATGCGCACCCCGCCCCAGCCCGGGAGATAGGCGCCAGGCTCGATCGTGAATACCATGCCCGCCCTCACGGCCGACCCCGCGAGATGGTCTCCGCCGTCTCCGGCGTCTCCCTCGTCATCGGCCGGCCGGCGGCGCGTGATCCGAGGATCTTCGTGCACTTCGATCCCGAGACCGTGGCCTGTCCCATGCCCGAATGCCTCGGCGAGATCGTGCCGAGCCAGAACATCCCGCGCGGCGGCGTCGATGGCGAAGCGGGACTGCCCTGGGGCGACGCTCGCGACCGCTCGGTCGTGCGCTTCGAGGACCGCGCCGTACACCTCGCGCGCCCTTGTGCTGGCCCGGCCGACCGTCACGGTGCGCGTAAGGTCGACGCAGTATGAGTCGTAGACGCCGCCGAAGTCCAGCACGACGAGGTCTCCTTCGACGAACTTTCGCTCGCCAGGCCGCGCGTGCGGCAACGCGGCATTCGGTCCGCTCGCCACAATCGTATCAAACGCAGTACGCGCGAACCCGGCCTGGTGCAGCCGGAAGTCGATGGCCATCGCCACGTCGCGCTCGGTCCGGCCGGCGCGAATCTCCCGTGGCAGCTCGCGTGCGACCGCCGACAGACGCCTGGCGGCTTCGCGCAGCGTCGCAATCTCGAAAGCATCCTTGACGAGCCTGGCGCGCTCGACGATGCCTTCGGTCGCAACCAGCTCGGTGTCCGAAGTCTCACCGCTCGAGAGTGCACTGCTCAGCCAGAGGTGGCGGCTCACCGTCAGGTGCTCCGCCTCGAAACCGATCCGCCGCGGCCGACCAAGCCCCCCCGCGAACAATGTCCGCGACATCAACAGCGCGGAAAGCGTCGCGTCGTACGAGCCATCGACTTTCACCAGATCGAGACCCGGACATTCGCAGGGCGTGCCAGTCATCTCCGAAACCGCGGCGACATACCTGAAGTCGGTGATGAAGTACAGGCGGTCCGCGGTCAGGACAACGATGGCAGCGCTGCCAGTGAAGCTGGTCAGATAGAGGATGTTCGGGAGCGACGTGATGACGAGCGCTTCGAGCGTGCGCGCGGCGAGCGCCTCTCGAACGGTCGTGTGGCGGGCGCTAAGCGCGGCGCTGGGCGCGTGTGACATTGATGGCGTCGAGCCAGGTTTCGAGCACGGCGACCATTCTCAGGTCCCGGTCGTGCGCCGAATCCCCAGGCTCGGCCACAAATGATACGGCAACCGCGCGGGCGGCTTCCTCTTCTTCTTCTTCGCGCTGCTTCTGCTCAGCTGTCCGCTGGGCGTCCAGCTCAGCCTGCTCCACCCGGCGTTCGAGGGCGGTGACGATCTCCTCGAGGTCGGGATCGTTCGGAGCGATCAGAAGCGCAGTCCGATAATGATCCAGCGCCGCGTCGAGCGCCCCGCGCCGGGTGAAGATCTCACCGAGCGCGCGGCGCGCCGACAGGTTGTCGGGAGCGTGCGGCAGCACTGCCTGCAGCTCCAATTGCGCGGCGTCCAGCTGCCCCAGCTCGAGAAGCGCGCGGCCGAGCGTGACCCGCGCTGATAGATACGAGGGGTGAATGGCCAGTCCTGCCCGGCAGGTCTCGACCGACTCCTGGAGCGAGCCGGCGCGTCTCAGCTCCTCGGCGAGCTGCGCAAACGCAATCGACGTCGGGTCCGCATGGACCCGACGTCGAAGGTCTTCAATCCGCTGGCTCTCAGGCATCGCCTAGGTGACGGTGACATTCACCGTTGCGCTGCCCGTGCGTCCCTGGTCGTCCGTCACCGTCAGCGTGACCGTATACGCGCCGGGCGCGAGGGCGGGCGAGTATACGTGAGTCGGATTCTGCAGCGCGGATGTCGTGCCGTCCCCGAAATTCCATTGGTAGGACGTGATCGCCGCAGCGGGCGGGAAGATCGTCGTACCGTTGGAATTGAAGTTGACGGTCGCGCCGCGCGCGGGCGTCCCGGGCGAGAACGTGATGACCACGTTCGGGGCTCCCGTGCCCACGGAGATCGGCTTCGCCGCGAACACCTTCTTCCGCCCCACGTCGTCCACCACGCTCAGGATGACGTTGTACGTCCCGGCCGCCTTAAACACATGTTGAGCCTGGAAGCCGCTGCCGCCGCCGCCGTCCCCGAAGGTCCAGTTGTACTGCGTGATCTGGTGGCCGGGCGACGTCTGTACCTGGTCGGCGTTGAAGATAATGGACTGGCCCACGACCGGATTGAGCGGCGAGATGACCCAGTCACCCGTGAACGGGTCGGCGGAACCGACGGCAATCGCCTGCGGCGCGGACGTCGCGGTGAGGCCGCGATCGTTGGTGACCGTCAATGTGACGTTGAACGTAGCGCCTGTCAAATAGGTGTGCGTCGCGCTCACTCCGGTACCGGACGAGCCATCGCCGAAGTTCCATGCGTAATTCGTGATCTGGATCGCGTTCGTACCGGGCGTACTCGACGATCCGTCGAAGATCACCGGGATGCCGACGTTGACCGGCGTCGGGCCGTAGGTGAACGACGCGGTCGGGTTGCCGCCGGGCGGGATGATGATGCCGGTCGGTACAAGGCGAATGTCGACGCTCGATCCGTTGGACGTCTGGGCATCCGTGCCGATGGGTGTCGCGCGGATCGATACAAAGTTCACCGTCGCATTGGGCACCGGCGGCGGCGCAGTGTAGGTGACACTTGCGGTGCCGTCGTTCCCGGTCACGAGAGTCCGCGCCGACAGCGTCCCGTAGTCGGCGAGCTGCCCGCCGACCACCATGTCCACCCGCACCACTATGCCGGTGGCGGGTACGCCGTTCTGGTTCATCACCGTTACGGCGACGGACGCCTTCGACGCACCATCCTGGTTGATGGTGTCAGGTATGGCGGTCAGCCGGAGGGACTGCGCAAGCGTCGAGGGTCCTGACAGCGGCGGCGTCTCGGTCTGATGGACGGTACACGCCGCAGCGAGGGCGGCGCCCGCGACCGCAACAAGGCTGAAAAGCGTCTTCTTCATGAGTCCCCGAAGTTCCCGAAGTCGACGGCGATCGATCCCATGATTGAGATGGCATTGCCCACGAGATCCGTGCCGTAGAACGTGACTTGGGCGATGGTATAGATGACGGCTGAGCTGTTGACGAGCTGCGCGAGCGGGGACTCCACTTTTGCCGTGTGACGCACCAGCTCGAACGTGATCGAAGCCGTGCCGGTGTCCGGGACGGTGCCGGTGACGGCGCCATCGAACGCATACGGCACGTCAACGCCGGGCGTATTCCGGCCGTCGGCGCGGATAAATTCAACGTGATACCGCGTGATCGTCACCTGGTTGTTCGATGTCGGCGCGATCGCGACGTTCTTGGGGGCCAGCTGGAGGATCACCTGTCCGGAGTCCGAGAATGTCGTCGGACATGGGGACGTCACCGAGCACGGCGGCGTGGTGACGAGCACCTGCACGTCCGAGAACAGCGTGCCGCTGAACGTGTTGGCAGCGTGGCCGCCGCCCGACGCACCCTGCAGCGAGTTGATGACGAGGACCACCGGCGATTGCCCCTGGCGGATGACGTCCCCGCACGACACCATCGCAGCCAGGCTGGTGGCGATGCCCGCCGCAAGTCCGAGAACGCGCATGCTTCTACGCATAGTTAGATCTTGGTGATCTTCGGCGTGATGAAGATCAACAGCTCCGTGCTCTGGTCGCTGCTCTGATCGCGCTTGAACAACCATCGCAGCAGCGGCACCTGCCCGAGGCCTGGCGTCCTGTCGTTCAGGCTCTGCTCCTGGCTGACATAAATGCCGCCGATGACCGTCGTCTGGCCGTCGTTGACCAGCACCTGGGTGTTGGCGCGTTGGGTGTTGATGGGTGGAATGCCGTTGACCGACCGGCTGAAGTCCGGCTGGGCGTTCTCGAGCGCGATCTTCATGATGACCGTGCCTGCCGCCGTAATCTGCGGCGTGACCTTCAGCGTGAGGGCCGCGTCGCGGAAGCTGACCGTGACGGTATTGTTGGCCACGGTCTGAATCGGAATCTGGACGCCCTGCGTGATCTCCGCTTCCATGTTGTTCTGCGCGGAAACGCGCGGCGTGGAGAGCACGCGGAGGTTGCCCGACGTTTCCGCCGCGCTCAGCGCGAAGTCGAGGTTGAACGCGCCGTTGACGGATCCAAGCGCCAGGCCGACGGAGCTCGTGGGCGCGCTGGCGCCGAGATTGACCGCCGTGCTCGTCTGGGTGCCGCCCGTCGGCCCCTGGGTGCCGAGCCGGCCGCCAACGCTGGCGCTGTTCGGGAACGCAAGGTTCGTGGTGTTTCCGAGCGTCGGATCCGCCTTGGCGTTGAAGCCCCACTGGATGCCGAGCTGCCGCGCGTAGTTCTTGTTGGCCTGCACAATCCGCGCTTCGATCTCGACCTGCGGCTGGGCCTTGTCCAGCGTGCTGATGAGATCGCTCGCGATCGCGAGCCGTTCGGGGAGATCGGTAATGATGACGGTGTTCGTCCGCTGGTCCACCTGGACGATTCCGCGCTGGGACAGCGCGCTCTTGGTCAGAAGCGCCTCCAGCTCCCCGGCACGCGCGTAGCTCAGGGTCTTGGTGAGGACCTGCAGCGACCCTGCCATCGCCTGCTCTTCTCCGAGCTTGCGGCGCTGCGACTCCTCATCGGCGAGCACCGCCAGCGGCGCGACCCGGACGATTGTGCCGTCGAGCATGTATCCCAGCTTGTTGGCGCGCAGGATGATGTCGAGCGCCTGATCCCAGGGCACATCCCGCAGGGCGACGTCGACCGATCCCGTCACAGAGGGGTCGATCACGATGTTCAGGCCGCTGATCTCCGAGAACGTCCGCAGCACGGCGCGCAGGTCGGCCCCCTGGAAATCGAGACTGACCGGATGGCCGGTAAACCGCCGCCCGGTCGATCCGGGCTGCTGATCGGCGCCGCTCGGGGCTGACGTGACCGTCGGAACGGACTGCCCGGTGCCGCCGGCCAGCGACCTCGCGCCGGGGGCCGCGGACGTCGGCGGCGTCCACCCCAGGGGGGCGATGCTCGCGACGGTCTGCGGCAGGCTGGACAACCCAGCTGGCGCGCCGGTCAGCCCGAGCGCGGCGACCGGATCGACAACCGTCCGCGACGCGGGCGGCAGCACATATGGCGCGCCTTTCGCGGACGGCTTGTCGAAGTCGAGGACGATAGTGTTCCGATCACTCCGGACTCGATACGCGACCGGCTGGAGCAGCGCAACGCGGACGCGCGACCCGCGAGTTCCCGTCTCGTCGCTCGATTCCACCTCAACGCCGGCAATCGGGCTCTTGGCATTCGGCGTGAAACCGTTGGCGACGCCCTCCGCGCCGACGTTCCGCACGTCGACGAGGACAGTGAGCGGGTCGGGATGTGTGGCAATGTACGCAACCGGATCGGTCGCCTCGATGACGAGCGACACACCTTTTGAATGAAGGCGCGAGCTGATGGCCGTGATGCGGACAGCACCGGGGACGGTGGAACGATCGGCGGGACCGGCCGCGCGGGCGGGGATGCCCAGCGTGCCGGCGACCGCGACGCTCACCAGCAGGGCGAGCCGCCTGACAGGCGTCATGGTTTGACGACCTCGAGTGATCGCAACAATTTCGCAACCTCGCGCTGCTTGACGAGCGACAGCGGATCGCTGACTTCCTGGATAACCACGAGGCCCTGCGGCGTGATCGTCTTGATCGTGCCGTCGAGCAGCTTGTCGCCCTGGTGGACGATGTATGTCTTGTTGTCGGGTCCCTGGATCATCGCGACGAGCGCGCCTCTGCTCTGCAGGACGCCGCGCACCGAGATGTCCCCCACCGCCATCGTGGCGGGACCGTCGCTGTGGCGCCCCGTGCCCCGCGCCTCCACGCCACCGGTGCCGATGAGGCTCGTGAAGGGATCGCGCCGGCCATCGGGGCTGTACGAATAGGTCTCTGGCTGGGCGACCGGCGGCGCGGCGGTCGCAGGCGGCGCTGGCGGCGCTGGCGGCACTGGCTTCTGGGGCTGGACGCTCGGAGCGCCAGCGGGTGGCGGCGTCTGTGCGCCGAGCACCGGCGCGCCCGACATTAGCGCAAGCATCACGAACAGCAGACCGCGCACGTCAGTTACCCCTCGCCGGCGTCGGCGCGGGGGGCGCGCCGCGTCCGCCCCGACCGCCCGCCCCAGGCTTGTCGAGCAGCACGAACGTCGTCGCCGTGCACGTCGCGGTGATCGTGACGTTCGGCTCGGGCCGGTCGGCCCGGCCCCTGATGTCGACGCCGGTGATGTTGATGATGCGCGTGAACCTGCCGACGCGATCGAAGAAGAGCGCCAGGTTGTGATAGTTGCCCTGGAGCTCGAGCGAGATCGGCCATTCGGCGTGGAGCTGTTTAGTGACGATCGGATTCGGACGGAAGCTCCTGATCTCGAGATTGGACTGGGTGGCCACGGTCTGAAGACGCCGCAGCAGATCGGCAGCGTCCTTCTCTTCGGGCAGCACGGCGCGCAGGTTGGCGAGGCGTCCCTCGAGCTCAGTCACCTGCGATTGGAACTCCGGCAGCTTCTTCGCGGTGTCGAGGCCCTTCTGAATGTCCGCACGCAGCGCGACGAGCTGCAGCTCCCGGCTCTTCATCTCCTCGCGCGCCGGCATCTCGTAGTAGTAGAAAAACGAGCCGACGCCCGCCGCCGCAAGGACGACGAAGGCGCCGATCTGCGCATACCACGGAAGTTTCGCGAGACTAATATCCATCTGGCTGCTGCTACTGAGCCCTATCGGGGTCAGCCCCCGTGGGCTTTAATCTCCACCCGTGCGGACAGCGGGCGCCGCGGGCTTCGCTTCTGCGGGTGATTCGAACACCGCACGAATACTGAATCGAATGAGCTCCCCAGGCGGCAGCGTCATCGGCTCGGCCGCCGTGCTGACGATCTCCACCGACTTCTTGAAGTAGCCGGTCGCTTCGAGGTTCGCCACAAAATCGGAGAGACCGGTGAGCGTGGTGCAGCGCCCGTCGATCGTGACTTCGCCCGGAACCTTGTCGTTCTGCTTGAGCTCGGTCAGCCAGAGCATCGGCGGCAGCGCGCGGCTCACCTGATCCAGCATGTGGACCGGACCGGTCTGACCCTTCCGCAGCTGTTCGATCAGGACGACGCGCTGCTGCAGCTGCGCCCGGCGCTGCTCGAACACCTGCACCTGCTCGATGACGCCGTGGAGCCGCGTTGTTTCCTGCTGCGCCGCGGAAATCTCGGCGTCGAGCGTGGTCGAGTCGCGAGAAATCGCCCAGTACCGCCAGCCGATCAGCGCCGCGGTAGCGATGAGAATGAGGGCGCAGCCGATTGTCAGCTTCTGCCCTGCCAGCTGCAGCGAGGGGCCGCGCTTCTTGGCGCTGGCGCGCTCGACGGTGAGAAGATTGATGCGAATCATCGGTCGCCGGCCCTCCGGAGTGCGAGACCGACGGCAACCGCCGCGGTGGGCAGGATGTTCTCGGTGTCGGACACGCCAAACTTCTGTGGTTCGAACGCGATCTTGCGGAACGGGTCGAAGGCTTCGACCGTCGTGCCGAACCGCTCCTGCAGCGCCTGCGTGAAGCCGTCGACGCGGGACGCGCCGCCGCTCACGACGATGCGGTCGATGCGGTCGGATGCCGCCGTGGCCTTGAAGAAGTCAAACGTCTTCTGAATCTCGAGCAGGACGTTCTCCGTCATCGCGTGCAGCACCGGACGGATCTCGTCAGCCGAGGCGCCCTCGACGGGCAGCCCCTTCTTGGCCTGCTCCGCGGTCTCGAACGGGAGGTTCAGCTCCTTCTGTACCGCCTCCGTGTAGGCGTTGCCGCCAATCGAGATGTCGCGCGTGAAGACCGACTGATCGCCGCTGAGGATGTTGATATTGATGGCGCTCGCGCCAGCGTTGAGCAGAACGACGATGTGTTCGCGCTCGAGGCCGTAGTTGGCCTCGTAGGCGTTCTGGAGCGCGAACGCGTCGACGTCGACGACCACCGGCGTGCGGCCCGCCTGGGCGATGACCCCGGTGTAGTCGGCGATCTTCTCTTTCTTGGCCGCGACGAGCAGCACTTCCATCGTGCCCTTCCCGTCGGCGCCTGTCCCCGCGTCCAGAATCTGATAATCGAGGTTGACGTCCTGGATGTCGAACGGGATGTACTGCTCGGCTTCCCAGAAGATCGATTCCCCGAGCTCGGCCTCGGTCATGACCGGAAGGTTGATCTTCTTGACGATGACGGCGTTTCCGGACAGGGAGGCCGCGACGTCCTTGGTCTTGAAGGCCTTGTTCTCGAACACGCGGCGAATCGCGTCGGCGACAGCCGTGCCGTCGATGATCGCGCCGTCCACGATGCTGTCCGGGGGGACGGGCTCGGTCGCGAAGGCCGAGACCTTGAACGATTTCCCGGACGGTTTGAGTTCGACGGCTTTGACGGCGCTCGAGCCAATGTCGAGCCCGACCACCGACTTTGCCTTGCCAAGTCCAAACACAGTTGTGTCCTAAGAAAGAAGAAGTGCCCACGCATGCGCGGGCAAAGCCGATACCACCCGAACCACACCGTCTGGCCTGCGCAAAACCGGCGCGATACTGCGAAAACTGCGATCGCGACCGGCCGATGTGGGTCGTCGCGCTTACAGATTCGTCAGTTGATCACGTAATTTGGTCTGGCGCCCATCCTGCCGCTCTGTGACTGCTACTGCCCGATCGATGACGCTCAACTGCCGGTTGAGTTATCGGCGAAAGACCCGGGGTGCGCTAGCGACCGCTGTGGCGGGTCCAGGGCAAATTGCTTGACAGTGCCCAGAAAGGCTCGTATGATTTGGGTTTACCGTTGCCTGGACCTGCCCGACCGAGTGCTGTCCGGGCGGGAAACCCCCTAAAGCGGTTTTCTCAAGACCGTGGGCCGGATGCCTGCGGTGAACGCGGTTCGCGGGTTCGGTGCCTGCGAGCGGAAAAACTACGCGGGCACGCCCGCGGACAGCGCGCGCAGGAGCGCGCGGGGACACCATGTCGTCTACTTACATGCCGAGCGCCGCCGTCGCGCTGGCCGATACGCAGTGGCACATCATCGACGCCGGGGGCCAGGTCCTTGGCCGCATCGCGACCGTCGCCGCGCGCCTCCTGCAGGGCAAGCACAAGGCCACGTATACCCCGTTCATCGATATGGGCGATCACGTGGTCGTGGTCAACGCCGCCAAGGTGAAGCTCACGGGACGCAAGGAAGACCAGAAGATCTACCGGCGTCACAGCGGCTATGAGGGCGGCCTCCGCGAAGAGCGGGCGGGCGTTGTGCGGCAGAAGCGGCCGACGCGGCTGGTCGAAGAGGCGGTGCACGGCATGCTGCCCAAGACCAAGATGGGCGAAGCGATGTATCGCAAGTTGAAGGTGTACGCCGGTCCGGATCATCCGCACGCGGCGCAGAAACCGATCAAGCGCGAGGTGGCGTAACGTGGTTCAAGCGGTGCAAGGGGCTCAAGCGGCCCACGGGACGGGCGTCGAGTATTACGGCACGGGTCGCCGCAAGACATCGACGGCCCGGGTCTTTCTCCGTCCGGGATCCGGGGCGATGACCATCAACCACAGGGCGTTCGACGCCTTCTTCCCCACCGAGGCGCTCCGCACTCAGATCAGGCAACCGCTGGTGCTGACCGAGACGTCCGACAAGTTCGACGTGCTGGCCACAGTGGCCGGCGGCGGCGTGTCCGGCCAGGCCGGCGCCGTGCGCCTCGGGATCGCGCGCGCGCTGGTCGAGTACAACGCCGAGCTGCGCAAGCCGCTCAAAACGGAAGGTCTTCTGACGCGCGACGCGCGCGCCAAGGAGCGCAAGAAGTACGGGATGGCGGGAGCGCGCAAGCGCTTCCAGTTCAGCAAACGCTAAAAGGGAGGCATTTTGGCCGCGATCGCGATGACGGAACTACTGGAGGCGGGGGTCCACTTCGGCCACCAGACGAAGCGGTGGAACCCGAAGATGAAGGAGTATATCTTCGGCGAGCGGAACGGCATCTACATCATCGACCTGGGCAAGACGGTCAAGCTGTTCCGGGAAGCAGAAGAGTTCATCACCAACCTCGCCGCAGAAGGCCGGACGATTCTGTTTGTCGGCACCAAGCGCCAGGCGCAGGACGTGATCGCGGAAGAGGCACAGCGCTGCGGGATGTTTTTCGTGAACGAGCGCTGGCTCGGCGGCCTCCTCACCAACTTTGCGACCATTCAGCGCAGCCTCGGCCGGCTGCGCGATCTGGAAGCGATGGCCACCGACGGGCGTTTCGACACGCTCTCCAAGAAGGAGATCGCGCGCAACGAGAAGGAGCGCCGCAAGCTCGCAAAGAACCTCGAGGGCATCCGCAACATGTCGCGACTGCCCGACGCGGTATTCGTCGTCGACACCAAGAAGGAAAAGATTGCGGTCGACGAGGCGCGCAAGCTCAAGATTCCGGTCATCGGGATCGTCGACACCAACTGCGATCCCGACGAAGTCGACCTGGTCATCCCCGGCAACGACGACGCGCTGCGCGCGATTCGGTTGTTCGCGTCGCGGATCGCCGACTCGGTGCTGTCGGGCCGCGACCTGAAGCAGTCAGTCGACGCGGAGAACGCCCGGCAGGCCGCGGAAGAAGCGGCCGCATCCGCAGGCGAGGATCCGCGCCGTTCCACGCGCCCGCAGCGGCGCGCCCGCGAGGCGGCACCCGCGTCGGCATAGGAAAGGCGTCGAACGAGACTCCCGACCCTTTTCGCGCCGGCCATCGGGGCCGGCGCTTTCACGTACGGAGATCGAGCAATGGCAGCGACCGCAATCACGGCAGACATGGTGAAGAAGCTCCGCGACCAGACCGGCGCGGGCATGATGGAGTGCAAGAACGCCCTGGCGGAGGCGGGCGGTGACTTCGAGGAGGCGAATACGATCCTCCGGAAGCGCGGCCTGGCCAGCGTCGCGAAGAAAGCCGGACGAGCGACGAGCGAGGGCCTCATCGGGAGCCGTCTGTCCGCCAACCACGCGACCGGAATCCTGGTGGAGGTCAACTGCGAGTCGGACTTCGTCGCGCGCACGCCTGACTTCCAGCAGCTCGTGCAGGACGTCCTGACGGAGATCGAGAAGGCCGGTGACGCCGCGAACGACGCGTGGCTCAGGGACCCGAACGCCGGTGTGCTGAAGCTCGTCGCCGTCAAGATTGCCAAGCTCGGCGAGAACATGGCGGTGCCCCGCTTCGTCCGGTACGCAGGGCAGGGGTATGTCGGTCAGTACATCCACGCGGTCGGGGGCAAGCTCGGCGTGCAGGTGGAGTTCAGCGGCGTCACGCCGGCGATCAGCGGCCGGCATGAGTTCACGAGCCTCGTCAAAGAGATCGCGATGCACATCGCCGCCGCCAGCCCGAGCCCGCTGTACGTGACCCGCGACGCGGTCCCGGCGGACCTCCTCGAGAAGGAAAAGGCCATCTACCGGGCGCAGATGGAGGGGCCTGGGAAGCCCGTGAAGCCGGCGGGCGTGATCGACAAGATCATCGAGGGCAAGCTCGGAAGCTACTATCAGCAGTTCGTGCTGGTCGATCAGCCGTCCATCCGCGACCCGAAGCAGTCCGTCAAGGAGGTCATCGCCCACGCCAACCGGGCGCTGGGCTCGTCCGTGTCGGTCACGCGGTTCGCGCGGTTGAAGGTTGGGGAGTCGCCGACTTAATGGTGATGACGGGTTCGCGGGGTTCTCGGGGTTCTCATGGTTCGTGGGTTCGAAGAGTTCAGCGTTGGCCGCAGAACCTTGAGCACTTTGCGAACCCCGCGAACCCCGCGAACCATGCCGTATAATCACGCCCCGTGACCTCTACGTCTTCCCCTGGCTCCCCCGCTTACAAGCGCGTCCTCCTCAAACTGTCCGGCGAGGCGCTGATGGGCTCGCAAACTTACGGGATCGACCCGGCGGTGGCAACGCAGATCGCCAGGGACATCGCCGAGATTCAAAGCATGGGGGTCGAGACCGCGATCGTGATCGGCGGCGGCAACATCTTTCGAGGCGTCGCCGCGAGCGCGCGAGGGATGGACCGCGCGACGGCGGACTACATGGGGATGCTTGCGACGGTCATCAACGCGCTGGCCCTCCAGGATGCGCTCGAGCAGCAGGGCGTCGTGACCCGCGTCGTGACGGCAATCGAAATGCGCGCGGTTGCCGAGCCATTCATCCGCCGCCGGGCGATCCGCCACCTCGAGAAGGGCCGCGTCGTCGTCTTCGGCGCCGGCACCGGCAACCCGTACTTCAGCACCGATACGGCGGCGGCGTTGCGCGCGATGGAGATCAAGGCCGACGTCATCCTCAAGGGCACGAAGGTGGACGGCATTTACGACGCCGACCCGATGGTGAAGCCCACCGCCACACGCTTCGATCGCATTTCGTACCTTCAGGTCCTCGAGCAGGGCCTGAAGGTGATGGACGCCACCGCCATCTCCCTCTGCATGGACAACCGCCTGCCGATCGTCGTGTTCAACCTGCGGACGCCGGGTAACATCAAGCGCGCGATCACCGGCGAGCCCATCGGCTCTCTGGTGACAGCGTAAGAGGAATCTTAGGATCTAAGGATTTGAGGATTTGAGGAT
>DASZFS010000583.1:0-3271 GCA_035939575.1 Vicinamibacterales bacterium
CCAGCTCTAGCAGTGCAGAGAACTGCGACTGGCCGCCGGCGCGGCGATGATACACGACCAGTTGTCTCGCCACAGCCCGGGCGACATCCGCACCCAGATCCTGTTCGATCATGGCCAATGCGAGGTCGATGCCCGCAGTCATTCCAGCCGAAGACCACACTGGGCCGTCGATGATGAAAATGCGATCTTCCTCCACCTTCACCTTTGGAAACCGAGCCTGTAGTTCGCGCGCGCGGTGCCAATGCGTCGTCGCACGACGGCCGTCCAGCAGACCTGCTTCGGCCAGCACGAACGCGCCAGTGCACGTCGAGGCTACCCGCCGCGTTCGCTGCAAACCCTGGCGCAGAAATTTGATCACGCCTGGCGTCAAGGCTCCAGCCACGGCGGTGCCGCCGACCATCAGGGTGTCGAAATTCCTGTTGTCGAACCGTTCGGTCGCAACGCTGATGCCGACCGAGCTGCGGATGGACCCGCCGGTCTCGGACAGCAGGTGCACGTCATAGACCGGCTCGCCGGTCTCCCAGTTTGCGAGCTCGAAGACTGAGAGCGAACTCAAGCTCAGCATTTGAAAGCCGGGCAACGCGATGAAGCCGATACGCTGCATGGGTCCCTCCCACAATGTCCTAAAACGTCACTTATATGACATTTGAGACGAGCGCCGGCAAGCCTAGATCTCCCCCGCACCGATCAGGCATCCCGATCAGCCGGAGCAACGACATGACAAGCTTTGCAAAGACAGCCGGTCTCGCCGGCATCTTGGTCGCAGTTTTCGCGACCGTTACCCCCGAGCTAACAGCCGCTCAGCTCGATCACGCAGTGCGCGAAGGCCACGCCGTGACGACCGAACTGGGCGCGAACGCGTCTGCCATCACCTATTGGGTGAGCGGAGCCGATGGCTGGCATGTGGTGACCACCGTCGACACCGTGATCGAGCAGAATGGCGACGCCGAAAAGCACGCCGTGGTGCGTTTTTCGTCGGTGCTTCTGCCCGGCCAGGCCCAGTTGATCTCTGTTCCCCTTGCCATCGGCGAGCGACAGCAAGTTCTGCGCATCCGTCGGCTCGGCGACCATGTCGACGTTGCGCGGGTCGGAGGCCCCGTATGACGGCAAAGTCGTAAATGCACTCAGCCAAGAAGGAAAGGGATATGAAGATGAAAGACTCGAAAACTCTGCTGCTGAATTATCTCGCCTCAGTCCGCGACCCGGAACGCGCCGCGTCGCTCTTTGCTGACGATGGTGTGTTCGAGCTGCCGTTCCTGCGCTCGCTTGGGGTTGAACCTCGCTACGCCGGCCGCCGCGAGATTAGTGCGCTTGTTCACAAGCTGCTCGAAATCTATCCGAACTTCGCGTTCGCGCCTGATGATACCCGTATCCTGATCGAGACGCCGGACAAGACGTTCGCCGAATACGTAGGGCGCGGGCGCGCCGCTGCGACCGGGCGAACGGCCCATCTTCTGTTCACGGGGTACTTGGTGGCAGAGGCTGGCAGCATCAAATTGCTGCGTGAATCCTTCAATCCGCTGACGATGGCGCAGGCGCAATTGCCGAATGGTGTAGCCGACATCGGACCACCCGGCGACGAAGTGCACTCATTCTGATCGAGCGCGAAACGCCGTGCGCAGAATCGTCAACCCAGCCTGGGCCGCAAGACGGTCTATTCCTCTTATCAACTGACCTTGTTCTTTCGGCAAACAGCAAGGAATAAAAGCATGACCGTCATCTCGGTAATCGTTGGAAGTACCCGCGAAGGCCGTTTTTCGGAAAAACCCGCGAGGTGGATCTTGCAACATCTGAAGATGCGCGAACAGGTCGACGCTCGGCTTCTCGATCTTCGCGATTTTCCGATGCCGTTCTTCGATCAGGTCGCCACGCCGGCTACGCCGGGCCGTCCGGCCTTCGCGCACTCGGTGGTTCAGAAATGGACCGCGGCGATCGCGCAGTCCGACGGCTTCGTCTTCGTCACACCCGAATATAACTACGGACCCTCCGCGGTGCTCAAGAATGCGATCGACTGGGTCTATCCGGAGTGGAATCGCAAGGCGATTGGCTTTGTGAGCTATGGCTCCGCGATGGGTGCCCGCAGCGTCCAGCAGCTCCGTGAAACCGCGATCGAACTTCAACTCGCCCCGATTCGCTCGTCGGTGCACATCCCGGTCGCGACCTTGTGGGCGCACTACCAGGACGGCGATGTCGACGCAGGACTGGCCGAGTTGGAGGCACCCGCCAAGACGCTGATCGACGATCTGTTGTGGTGGACCGCAGCCTTGAAGACGGCGCGCGCAAGCGCGTCCTGATCGCAACTACGTGGCGGTTCTATTGCCACACAATTTTCACAGCGGAGAAGAGCATGAGTAACTCCCCCTCGAAGAGTACTTCCCACCTGGCCTACACGGGCTTCAGTCTGGACAGATCGACACCACAGCTATGGCGCGTGACCTTCGACAACCCGCCGATCAACCTCATCGACCCGGCGATGATCGTCGCGCTGCATGATCTGCTCGCCGAGATCGAGCGGGACAACCGGGTGGCCGTCGTGGTGTTCGACAGCGCGGATGTGGACTTCTTCCTGGCGCACTACGACATCGCGGCCGACCAGACCGCGTTCAACGCGTTGCCGGCGGCGCGCACCCCGTTCCACCATTGGGCGAACCTGCTGATCAGACTCAGCAGGTCGCGGGCGGTGACGATCAGTGCCCTTCGGGGCAGAGCTCGCGGTGCGGGCAGCGAGTTCGTCCTCGCCACCGACATCCGCTTCGCCAGTCGGGAGCGCGCCGTGCTCGGGCAATTCGAGGTCGGGTTCGCCGCCGTGCCTGGAGGCGGCCCGTCGACCCGTCTGCCGGGCATGGTTGGTCGCGGGCGGGCATTCGAAATCCTGCTCGGTGGCGAGGACTTCGACGGCGGCCTCGCCGAGCGGTATGGGTACGTCAACCGCGCCGTTCCCGACGCGGAGTTCGTTGGCTTCGTCAATGCCTTCGCGGAGCGGGTCTCGCGTTTCGACCTGCTCGCGCTGGCCGACATCAAGCGTTTCGTCAACGCTGCGTCGCTTCCCGCCGCGGCCGCTCTGACCGCCGAAATGGACGCCTTCGCGGAGGCCATCGCCCGCCCAGCCGCGCCCTCCATCATCGGGCAGGCGTTCGAGCACGGCCTCCAGCAGCGCAGCGACGTCGAACTGAACCTGGGCGCTTATGTAGGCAAGGTCGCCCGCAAGCCACGCATGGCTACATCAGGTTGATGCTCGGGATGACCCGGTTGAGCGTCGGCCCTTCGGAAG
>DASZFS010000584.1:0-3960 GCA_035939575.1 Vicinamibacterales bacterium
GTCGGCGCGATGAGAATGGGCGAGATTCCCGGCACCGGACATCTCGAGCGCATCGTGCTGAATCCGAAAGGTGAAGAACTGCGACGTGAAATGATGTTGCTGGAGCTGCGTCAGCGGATCCGTGACGTGCGTCAGGGGCCGGATGGCCTGCTCTATTTGTTGACCGACGAAAATCCAGGAGCCGTGCTCCGCATCGAACCGGTAGAGTAGTCCGCGTCGGGAACCGGGGGGAACTCGCAACGTCGTACTGAACTGGAGATCCCCATGGCTGATGTCAATGACGCGCTTGCGGCCAATCGCGCCGCCGTCCTCGACCTTGTCGCGGCCGCGGAGAGATCGGCGGCGACTTGGACGACGCCGCGCGCGCCGGGGAAATGGTCGCCGAGCCAGGTCGTGGAGCATGTGGCGCGTGGCTTGGATGAAGGGGCCAACGTCGTTTCCGGGGCTCCATCGCTCCCGATGCCTCCCGCTTTCCTGCGCCCGCTGCTCAGACTGTTCTTCAACCGGATCCTGAAGAAAGACGCATTTCCGAACGGGTATAAGGCCCACAAGGCGATGGCCCCTGCGAGCGGACCGGCCACGCCGGATCAGGCGCGGGTCCGACTGGAAGGGGCGCTCGCCAGGTTCGACCAGGAATGTCGTAGACGGGCCGCCAGTGGCCCAAACGTGAGCACCGGTTTCGGTACGGTGTCGGTCGAAGACTTCGTGAGGTTTAACGCGTTGCACACGCGCCACCATTGCAAACAGATGCCCGGCGCAACCTGAAGACGGCCAGGCTCCAAGGCGGCGTCAACCGCGGCGTCGAGACAGGCACTCGAGGTCGCGCGCGGGACGACTACTGACCCTTGAGCTGCTGCAGCTGGTTCTTCACCTGCGCGTTCTGCGGGTCGAGCTGAACGGCGGTCTCGAGATCCTTGATCGCGGCCCCCTTGTCGCCCTTCGCGTTCTTCGCCTGCGCCATCGCCTGGTACGTCATCGACGACTTGGGGAAGTATTCGAGGTTCGCCTGCAGATACTCGAGCGCATCATCCGGCCGCTTCGCGTTGAGCGCGGTGGTCGCGATGCCGACGAGCGCGTATTCGGTGAAGTCGTACTGCTGGCCGCCGTAGAACTTCGCGCGGAGCTCCTTGAACTTCGCGAGGCCCGCGATCGCGCTGCCACTCTTCTCGGCCTCGCTGATCACTTCGCCGAGCGGGGCGGGAATCGGCAGGCCGTGGTGGCATGAGGCGCAGAGGACCCGCGTCGGCGCGCCGGGGCGCGCTTCGACGGATGTCGGCCCGGCAGTAACCGGTTTGTCGACGATGGCCGCCAGCTCCACGTTGATCGAATCGCGGAAGAGAATCATCTTGCGCGCCACGCGCTTCTCGCGCTTCTCGTCGGACGCGAAGTCGAACTTGCCGTCACGCTGGACGTGACAGTAGTTGCACTCGACGCCGAGCGAGCGGTTGAACGCGTTCATGAAGTTCAGAACGACTGCGCGCGGCGTGTCGACGGGCCAGACCTGCAGGTTGGTGAACCCGTTCGGCTGCGCGCTTCCACCCTGCGCGGAGGCAACGATGGAACCGGTCAGCAACAGCAGGCTGCCGAGGGCGACGCCGAGGGCGACTCCGTAGAACGCACGCATCATGGCTGCACCTCGCTTCGGGCGATAGGAACATCATGCGGGGCCGTCTCGCCCCGCCAGTGGCAGCAGGCACTTCACCACCCGTCCTGCCGATCCTCGTGACAACGCGAACGTGCCGATCACCTCGTTCGTGTCGGTCAGCCGCACCGAGAGCATCATCGTCGCGCCGGTCACGGATCCCACATAGGCCGCGGGATGCGAGTCTGGCACCTCGCCCACGCGAATCGGCCCCCCGTGCTCCCGGATGTACGTCCCTTGAATGTTGAACTGGTTGCCGGCGTCGAGAGTCAGCATGCCGGTGATGTCGCCGTGGGCGCAGTCGAACTCGAGATGGCTGCCGGCGTCAGCGACGGTCAGGGCGATATGGTCGCCTCCCCACATGCCAGTCAGCGGCGGTGAAGGATTGGACGGACTGGAGCCACACGCTTCAATCGCCACCAGCGCGCCCGGCAGCAACAGAAACCTTGCAAGCCAAAACAGTCGAGCCATGGTCGAGGTTGTGGCCGGTTGACGACTGGGCACGCCCAGTCCTTGACGGACATCCGAATGTAATACAAAATGTTATGCATGTCAAAAGTCGCCAACATTTCGATCCGTGAGCTTCAGCAGAATCTCAAGCGCGTCATCGCGCGTGTCGAGCGCGGGCAGATCGTCGAGGTGACGCGGCACCGTCGGCCTGTTGCACGCCTCGCACCGGTGCGACAGGACGCTGCCGTTTCCCCCTGGCCTGATCTCGGCGCGCGTGCTCGGGCAGTATTTGGCGACCGCCTCGTGATGCCAGGTCCATCACAAGGGGTCATCGAAGACCGCGGTGAGTGGTGACGACCTACATCGATTCGAGCGCGCTCGTCGCGATCTACGTGCCCGAGCGCTTCTCGCACGCGGCTCGCCGGATCGTCCGCGCGGTGCCGCAGCTGCCATTCACGCAGCTTCATGAGCTGGAGGTTCCCAACGCGTTTGAGCTCCTGGTCGGCCGCGGCTCGATCAGCAGGGAAGAGTGTCGGGCCATCCAGGCGCAGCTGCAGGAAGACCTCGATAGTCGGCGGCTCGCGCGAGTGTCCCTCGATCTGGACCGCGTAGTTGCGAGCGCAGGTGACTTTTCACGAAAGTACACCATCAAGTTCCTGACTCGGACTCTGGATTTGCTGCACGTGGCGGCCGCGCAGGTGCTGACGTGCTCCATCTTCGCGTCGGCAGACGATCGTCAGCTCGCAGTCGCGAAAGCCACCGGCCTGAAGGTCGTGGATATCAAGCGTCGATCTCGGCGTAAGAAGCCGTCATTCGCAACGTTGCTCCTTGACGCTGGGCAGCGTGCAGGGGCGCCACGGTTCAGTTCTACTCGGAACGCAGTGTCACGGCAGGGTTCACACGACTCGCGACCCGGCTCGGGAGCCAGACGGCGACCAGCGCGACCGCCGTCAGCATCAGCGGAACGCTCACGAACACCAGCGGATCATGCACGGTCACGCCAAAGAGGAAGCCGCCCAGCACCCGCGACAATCCGAATGCCCCAGCGACACCGAAGAGGATGCCGGGCAGCGCCACGCGCATGCCCTCGCCGATTACCATGCCTTGCACGGAGCGCGACGTGGCCCCCAACGCGAGTCGCACGCCGATTTCATGTGCGCGCTGCCGGACCGTGTACGCCATCACGCCGTACACGCCGATCGCCGCCAGCGCGAGCGCCAGGCCGCCGAAGATGACCATGAGCACCATCTGGAATCTCGTGCGTGCGGTCGCGTCTGCCGACACGGCGTCCATCGTTCGGACCTGGGTTACGGGGAGACCCCCGCTGGCCTCCTGCAACGCCTTCGCAATCGTAAGACCTGCGGCATCTGGATCGGTCCGCGTTCGGACCACCCAGGCCAGCGGCTCCGCGTGGAGTGCCGGAGCGGGCATTTGCGCCATCGGTAGATAGACTGTCGGTCGTGTCTGCTGATTCAACGCGAGCCCGTCGCGCACGTTGCCGACGATGCCGACGATGTGGCGGGGGGGATCATCGCCGGGTACGAGACCTGGGAATTGGGTGATCCGACCGTCGAGGGGGTCGCGCGGCAAGATCTGACGCGCCATCGCCTCGTTGATGATGGCCACGGGCGGCGCCCCGCTCTCGTCGCGATCCGTGAAGACACGGCCGCGGATGAGCGGGATCTGGAACACCGCGAGATAGTCTGCGGAGACAATCCGCAGGCTGGCCCGGGCGGGAGGCCTCCCGTTCATGGGTTGGTCGGCGATCGTGTACCCGGCGCCCCAATCAGATTCGAGTGGCAACGATACGGCCGCACCGGCGCTCGCCACGCTCGGCAGTGCGTTCACGCGCTGGACGGCGTCATGGA